>CAMWQJ010000005.1 GCA_947176415.1 uncultured Ruminococcus sp.
TTTTAAGATTATTGAGAGCGTCATTTACATCTTTTCTTATAGCCATATTTCCTCCGTTTTACCTTATCTGACCGTTGCCGTTAATAAGATATTTTATCGTTGTGAGTTCGTTAAGTCCCATAGGACCTCTTGCGTGGAGTTTCTGCGTGGAAATACCGATTTCCGCACCATAACCGAACTCTCCGCCGTCTGTAAATCTCGTTGAAGCGTTTACATAGACAGCCGAAGCATCAACTTTTTTCTGGAATTTCTCGGCATTTTCGAGCGACTTGGTTACAATACACTCCGAATGTTTTGTGCCGAATTTTCTTATATGCGTGATAGCCTCGTCAACGCTTTCAACCACTTTAACGGCAATTATATAGTCCTGAAACTCTTTCGCATACTCCTCTTCCGTTGCCTTTTCAACCGTTTCTCCGAGGATTTCAATAGTCCTGTCGCAACCGTAAATCTTAACGTCATGTGCCTTGAATCTCTCTGCAATCATCGGCAAAAATTCTTCCGCACAATCTTTATGAACGAGCAGACTTTCTATCGCATTGCAGACCGACGGTCTCTGCGTTTTGCCGTTATCGACAATATCAACAGCCATTTCCAAATCTGCCGAGTCGTCAACATATACGTGACAATTTCCTGTACCCGTTTCGATAACCGGCACGGTAGCCGTATTCACAACCGCCTGTATCAGCCTTGCACTTCCCCTCGGGATAAGCACGTCAAGATATTTATTCAGCCTCATGAGTTCGTTAGTCGTCTCACGTGAAGTGCTGTCAACAACCTGAATAATATCAGCTGGAAGTCCCACACTCTCAACAGCTTTACGCATAATTTCGCCGAGGCATTTATTTGAATTTATAGCCTCTTTTCCGCCTTTGAGTATAACCGCATTTCCCGATTTTAAACAGAGTGCAGAAGCGTCAACAGTTACATTAGGGCGTGACTCGAAAATGATTCCGATAACTCCAAGCGGAACACGAGTTTTTGCGATTCTCAGACTGTTAGGGCGTGTAAATCCCTCGATAATATGTCCAACGGGGTCGTTGAAAGCGATAATCTCGTCAACACCCTTTGCCATGTCCTTAATACGCTTTTCGTCGAGTTTAAGCCTGTCCTGCATTGCAACCGACATACCGTTTTCCCTTGCCTTCTGCAAGTCTTTAGCGTTTTCGGCAATTATAAGGTCTGCATTTTCCGTAAGTGCCTTTGAAATAGCCGAGAGTGCCTTATTTTTCAGCATTGTTGATGCCGACGCTATTTCAGGCTCTGCATTCTTTGCGTTGATTCCGAGTTGTTCTGTGTAATTCATTTAAATCACCTCATTAAAAATTTTATCATATATGCCCGATAAAGCCATATATGTATAGTCTCTTTTTGTATGCAATCATGCTTTGAAAAGCGTACCGAGTTCCTTATCCTCAAACAAATCATAAAGCAAATCGGGGTTTTTGCCATTCATTATAATCATGTCAATCCCTGCCGAAAGGGCTATTTTTCCTGCATTTATCTTTGTGGACATTCCGCCCGTGCCGAGACTTGAACCTGCTCCGCCTGCTATTCTTTCGATGTCGGGAGTTATCTTCTCAACAACGCTTATCGGCTTTGCATTCGGATTAGTGCGTGGGTCGCCGTCGTAGAGTGCATCAATGTCCGAAAGTATAAGCAGTAAATCCGCACCTGAGAGGTCTGCAACAATTGCCGAAAGAGAGTCATTCTCGCCTATTTCAAGTTCAAGCTCGTCAATTGCTATCGTATCGTTTTCGTTGATAATCGGAATGATTCCCATGCTGATTAGCTTTTCAACGGTATTCCTGAAATTGTCGCAGTGATTCGGATTGCTGATTATTGTCTTTGTCAGAAGTATCTGTGCGACTTTTACGCTGTATTTTTCAAACATATCATCATAGATGTGCATAAGTTCGCACTGTCCCACAGCTGCAACAGCCTGTTTTGTCGGAGTATCTTTTGGCTTGCTCGAAAGTCCGAGTTTACCCATTCCGAGAGCAACAGACCCAGATGATACTATTATAATCTCACGTCCTGAATTGTGCAAATCAGAAATCACACGCACGAGATTAGTCATTCTGCGGATATTTATTTTGCCCGTCTTGTGTGCGAGGGTAGACGAACCGAGTTTTATAACAATTCTTTTCTTTTGGGAAATATTTCTCATTTTTCAAATCTTCCTTTAATTGACTTTATTTTTCGGACAGCCTTCAAGCCATGCCCTTATGTTGTCGCATACTATACCGACAAGGCGGTTTCTCGTCTCAAAAGAAGCCCACGAGGTATGCGGAGTTATCGTGCAGTTAGGAATATTTTTCAGCGGTGTATCAGGCGACATAGGCTCTTTGTCGAGTACGTCAAGATATGCCCATGCAATTTGTCCGTTTGCAAGTGAATATGCAAGGTCTTTTTCGTTTACAACTCCGCCACGTGATGTATTTATAAGTACCGCCGTTTTCTTCATTTCGGAAAGTAATTCCGCATTTACAAGCCCTTTTGTTTTTTCCGTAAGCGGACAATGGAAAGTCAGAACATCGGCTTTCCGCACAGCTGTAACAATGTCCGTCACCTCATACGGACAGCTGTCAGGCTTCGTCCTCGTACTGACAACTATATTCATTCCGAAAGCCGAGCCAATCTCCGCAACTTTTTTTCCTATAGAACCATATCCGACTATTGAAAGAGTTTTACCTGAAAGTTCGTATGTAGGAATTGGAAAATATGAAAATGACGGAAATCTTTCCCATTCTCCGTTTCTAACCGCAATGTCGTAGTCTCGGATTTTATTGAAATAGTCCAGCATATATGCAAAAGTCTGCTGTGCAACTGCATTTGTCGAATAGCTCCCCGCATTGCAGACAGTTATATTTTTCTGCCTTGCGTAATCAATATCAACGTTGTTAAAACCCGTTGCAAAAAGTCCGATATACTTTATATGGGGACATCTGTCAATTACTTCCCTTGTAATCATGACTTTATTACAGAGGACTATTTCCGCATCACCTATATTTTCCGCTGTTTTTTCAGGAGAAGTCATTGGTATAATTTTAACGTCCCCGAACTCCTCGAGGCGAGCCGTCGGAATATCTCCGCTTATGTTTACGGTATACCAGTCAAGCACAGCTATCTTCATTCTGTCTGCTCCTTTTCGTCATTTTTTTCCTGTACATTATTTTCTGCGGTTTTTGTCGGCTTGAAAATAAATGTAGATACAAAAGCACATAAAAGCAACACAGCCTCAGCTATTCCGACTCCGTAAAAAAGGCTACGGCTGTTTGAAATCCATATCATGAGGGAAGCAGGTATAGCCACAGCCATTATTATCTGATACGGTAGTTTTTTCTTTATGAATCTGAAAACAAAAAACACAACCGCAATAATGCAGAAAACAAGATGTATTCTGAAAGGAAACGGAAAAAGCGTGGGCTGTTCCACTTCAGAAACCTGTGCCATTGTTATAAGTAAATCAGAAATATTCATAGTGTTTCTCCGAACCGCCTTTTATAAGCGGTGACTGTCCGTTGACGGCGTACAGCCATGCCGTGATATGCAGAAAAATGTCTGCTTTTTTAAGTATAGCATAAATCAGAAAAAAATGCAACTGGTTTTGAAAAAAGATTGCAGAGACTGAATAAAGCTGAAAAACTGTAAAAAAGCGAGAATAAGCATGATAAATCCGAAAAAACGTGGAAAAACATCATTAAACGTCGTCGGACGGCGGTTGAAGTTCATATGAACTTATGATATAATCATATCATCACATCAAGGGAGCTGATGACTATCAAAAGATATATTCCAGGGACTACCCTTAAATTCACCGAACAGGCACGGGAAGAGGCTTTTTCGCTTATCTCCCCTGTACTTGACGCAACAGGCGGTCTCACACTCTCACAGCTATCAAAGCTGACAGGTCTTAGCGGTTCTACAATACAGAACTGGATTAAACGTGGGTGGGTTGCAGGAACTCACGGAAAGAAATATTCCGAAAAACAGGTGTTGCGTATTCTGCTGATAAATATACTGCGGAATGCAATGAAACTTGACGATATAGCCAAGCTGATGGAGTATGTGAACGGCGATGTCGAGGACACCTCAGATGACATTATAGATGACGACGTCTGGTATAATATTCTTTGCCGTATAATCTTTACAGCCGAGGACGAGGGGGCTTTTGACCCTGTTTCAGTGCGGAAACTTATTTCCCGTGAGCTGTCACAGTGTACGCATGAAATACACATAATGTCCGACGAATATAAATTACATAATGCCATGTTTATAATGATTATGGCGTACAGGAGTTCATGCCTGAAAGCCGAAATGGATAAAGTTCTGACAACGGTGCTTGACGAAATGAAAGAAAATAATCATGATTTATAATAAAGGAGAGATTTTTTATGGCAATCATTCAGGAATTAAACAGGGACGGCTCTGTAAAAAGAAGTTTCAAAGGCGTAAAATGGGCGGTTATCGCAATAGCTGTCATTATACTTGCGGTTTCGGCACTGACTATCGTACCGGCAGGACATACGGGGGTTGTGCTTACCCTCGGAAAAGTTTCGTCCACTTCCTATCAGGAGGGAGCGCATTTAAAGATTCCGTTTGTGCAGACAGTTGAAAATATGTCCAACAAAATTCAGGTATACGAAACGCCTGCGTCCGCCGTATCAAAAGACTTGCAAACGGTAAGCAGTACACTCGCCGTTAACTACAGGCTTATTTCTGACAAATCCCCTGATATGTATAAAAATGTAGGTATCGACTATCAAACCGTACTTATAACGCCTGTCGTTCAGGAGTGTTTCAAGTCTGCAACCGCAAACTATACCGCCGAGGAGCTTATTACAGAACGTCAGGCGGTAGGCGACGAAGTAAAGTCCGCACTCGAAGCAAAACTCAACGACTATGGAATATACATAGAGAAATTCAATATAGTAAATTTTGACTTCTCCGAGGAGTTCAACAACGCTATCGAAGCAAAACAGGTTGCGGAACAGAATTTACTTAAAACAAAAACCGAACAGGAACAGGCAATAGTTATTGCTAATGCCGAAGCCGAAAAGAAAGTTATTTCCGCAAATGCCGAGGCAGAAGCTATCATGGCGGAGGCTCAGGCAAGGGCAGACGCAAACAGACTTCTCGACAAGTCACTTACGGAAAAAGTTATCGCATATCAGCAGATTCAGAAATGGGACGGAGTTATGCCGAAAGTCACAGGACAGGAAAGCGGTATGCTTGTAAATATAGACCTCGACGATATAAAGGATTCAAGGGATTATGGCTATTCCGCACCTCAGTATGATACGGAAACGCCGTCGGCTGACGAAGTTACGGCTGAATAATTTTAAAAAAATTTTCCTGTTTTAAATTATCTCCGCAGTGGTTATAATACTTCTGCGGAGGTTTTTTATCTCTGCAATTTCCGAAAGGAATTTTTCAGACTATGAGAAAAGCTATATCATCGGCAACGGCTTTTGCTGTGGCTTGTCTCGTGCCATGCGTGTCGGTATACGCTGTTGACAATACAAAAATCGGCTACGGACAGGGAACGGCAACGGACAGCAGAAACCGTCCGACAGACGCAATATCTTTCAATGACAGATACAGCGACTATAGTGCTTTTGCAATATCTCCCGACGAAAAAAGAGTTATAATAACATTCGACCAAGGGTATGAAAACGGATATACGGAAAAAATTCTCGACACTCTTCAGGAAAAAAATGTAAAGGCTGTATTTTTTCTGACAGGCGACTATGCAAAAAAAGAAACTGCCCTTGTCAGAAGAATGATTGACGAGGGGCATATTATCGGCAATCACGGCATGAAGCACGCAAGTCTGCCGACTCTTTCCGAAAAACAGGCGGAGGAAGAAATTATGTCTCTTCATAATTTCGTCCTTAACAACTACGGCTATCAGATGCAATATTTCAGATGTCCGTGTGGTGAATATTCGGAAAAGGCACTTGAAACGATTCAGAAATGCGGTTATAAGACTTTATTCTGGAGTTTTGCCTATGTAGACTGGAAGACGGACAGCCAACCAGACCCCGTGGCGAGCAAGGAAAAATTATTCAAGTCAGCACACGGCGGTGAAATACTGCTACTTCATTCCGTATCTTCAACAAATGCCGAAATACTCGGCGATGTGATAGATAATTTCAGAAAACAAGGATTCACTGTATAACACACACACGATACGGGCGCATATTTAAAAAAAGTGCGTCCGTACATATCAGAAAAGCAAAAACGACAGCTTGTTTCGCTGTCGCTTTCACAAAAAACAGGGAATTTTTTTAATCCGCTACTGCTTACCTGTGCGTAAGTCTCAACGGTGGGAAAATTTTCTGTCTCAGGAATCGAGATACGAGCTTACAAGCACCTGTAATAGCTCGTCTCGGTCTATATGACGTATGAGATTTCTTGCGTTGTTATAGGTTGTTATGTAGGTAGGGTCTTCCGAGAGAATATAGCCGACAATCTGATTTATCGGATTATAGCCTTTCTGGGTAAGTGCATCATATACAATGGTAAGATTTTTTTTAAGTTCCATTTCTTTGTCATCGTTTACTGAAAAAATCATTGTTTTATCTGACATCTGTCAATCCTCCTTTATCTATATATATTATACAACATATTTTCCGATATTGCAAGTATTTTATGTACTGCCCTGAAAATACAGGGCAGAGGGGGGAAATCAGCAGTTGCAACAGCCTGTTCTCTTGACAAAGGAATTGCAGTCCGTACATTCGGGGACTGTAGGGTTATCCTCGTGAGTTCCCACGCTGATACAGCCGAGCGTGCAGTAATTGTCCGTTACCATATTGTGCTGGCACTGCTTTACAGTGCATTTGATGTTGTCGTTTTTCTGCTTCTGATTTTCCATTGTAAAATTCCTCCGAAAATAATATTGAGCTTTTCAAGCTGATAATATTATATACCATATAGCAGAGAAATATTCAGCAAATCATGAATCAGGATTTATTTTCCTCTTTTCCGTCTCCGTAAGGCTCAATAACTTTTCCGGAAAACTTTGAAATAACGTCAATTATAGAGTCCAAACCATAATCGCAGTATTTAAAGTAAGTGTAATAACCTCCGTAAATAAGATAAGTCATTGTCATCTTTCTTTCCATGCTCGGATTATAGTCGGGGTAGGCTTGGCGGATAAGTGCGATAATTCCGTTTTCAAGAAGAGTTACAAAACGCTCGCCCCTGTTTCCTTCAAAGAGAATTTTAATAAGCTGTTCGTTGGCAGAAAAAGCAACAGTAAGTTCTCTTGTAAACTGCTCTGTTTTTTCAAAGATATATTCAGGGTGTTCTATGCCGTGGAGAGTGGACTCAACCACATCACGCTCCAGTGATTCAGACAAATCATAAACATCATGATAGTGAAGATAGAATGTTGCCTTGTTTATCTCCGCAAGTTCGGCAAGCTCCTTTATTGTAATTTTCTCCAGCGGTTTGCGTGAACGGATATTCAGGAAAGCATTTATAATGCTTCTCTTGGTTTTTTCTACTCTCAAATCCATTGTTGATTCCTCCCGAAAAAGACAATTTTCGATAACAGTCGTTTATGCGACTAATGTTGAAAAATGATTATTGAAATATTTCAGACTTCAATATATAATTACATTATACTATTTTTTTTGTCATCTGTCAACTCAGAAACGGAGGATTTTTTTTCAAATGGATATTTATGGTTTTTACAAGGGCGAGATATTCAATGCCTATGAGTATCTCGGAGTGCATTACACTAAAAAGGGAAATGTTTTCCGCACATACGCACCGAATGCCTCGGCGGTGTCGCTAATCGGCGATTTCAGCGAATGGAATGATTTACCCATGGAGAGAGTACAGGACGGAAGATTTTTTGAAATAGTCTGTCCCGAAGCAAAAGAGGGTATGCGTTATAAATACAGGATTTACGACAGAAAAGGCGAATTTATAGACCACTGCGACCCGTATGGCTATTCAATGGAAATACGTCCCGGAACGTGTTCGGTTATCAGGAGAATTGACGATTTTAAATTTCACGACTCGAAGTGGCTAAGTCAGCGTACAGACTGCAAAGATAAGCCCATGAACATATACGAAGTGCATTTAGGTTCATGGCGGAGAATACCCGAAGACAAACGCAGTAAGGACGATGAAAACGGCTGGTATAATTATTCTGAAATTGCCGACAAACTGATAGAACACGTCAAGGAATATGGATATAATTTTATAGAATTAATGCCGATAAGCGAACACCCTTGCGACGAGTCATGGGGATATCAGATAACAGGATTCTATGCACCTACTTCACGTTACGGCACGCCTAAACAGCTCATGGAGTTTGTTGATAAATGCCACAGAAAAGGCATAGGCGTTATTGTGGATTTCGTTCCCGTACACTTTGCGGTTGACCATTACGCCCTTACTGAATACGACGGTACAAAGCTCTATGAATACCCTGACAATGATGCGGGATATAACGAATGGGGAAGCAGAAATTTCATTCACTCAAAGGGCGAAGTGAGAACTTTTATTCAGTCGTGTGCGGACTACTGGCTTACTATGTACCATTTCGACGGCATAAGAATGGACGCAATAAGAAATATGATTTACTGGCAGGGCAATGAACACCGTGGCGAAAACCGCTGGGCTATAGACTTCCTTAAAAGCATGAACAAAGGACTGAAAAGCCGTCATTCCTCGGCAATTATCTCCGCCGAAGATTCCTCTTCATATCCGAAAGTAACCGCCCCCGTTGAATACGGTGGTCTCGGCTTCGATTATAAATGGTGTCTCGGCTGGATGCACGATTCGCTTGAATATATGCAGACTTCGCCTATTTACCGCAACAACAATTATCATAAGATGACCTTTGCAATGCTTTATTTTTATAACGAAAAATTTATACTTCCCTTGTCGCACGATGAGGTTGTACACGGAAAAGCAACCATAACTCAGAAAATGCACGGTGACTACAACGAAAAATTTCCGCAGGCACGCACTTTTTATATGTTCATGATGATTCACCCCGGTAAAAAACTTAACTTTATGGGTAGCGAAATAGGACAGTTAAGAGAGTGGGACGAAAAAAGAGAACAGGACTGGGATATGCTTAAATATCCGATTCACGATTCTTTCAGCAACTATATAAAAGCTCTCAACAGAATTTATCTGAAATATAACGCACTCCACTATGACTTCGCCCCCGACAACTTCACTTGGGCGGACTGCAATTCTCCCGACCGCTGTGTGTACTCCATAAGGCGAAAAAGTCCCGACGGCGATATTTTGTCTGTAATGAATTTTTCAGACTGGTATCAATCGGACTATTCGCTTAACATAGGCGAAAATATTAAACTCGAACTTCTTCTCGATTCCGACAATCAGAAGTACAGCGGACGCACTCCCGACGGAAAAACGGATTTTATATATAATGGCGATACACTTAAAATGAATATCCCCCCATATAGCGGACGGATTTTTTTCCTGAAAAAAATATCCGCAGAATAATACAAAAAAACTGCCGTGAAAAAACAACGGCAGTCTTTTTTATATAGGTGTGTGTAATGAAAATTTCTGATTGATTTTGATTTCTGATTTTATTATAATACTTAATACCGCAAATTGCAATAACAGAAAAAAATCAATATGGTTACAGTAATATAACAAAAATGACAGAATGATATAATAACATAAATTTCCTTGTTGCATTTCATAAGTTTCTGCATAAAATAAAGTAAGCAGGGATTTTTTGATATACGCTGTTCTGGAGTGGCTGATTTACGCCCGTGAATTGCTCCGAAACATATGGCGTAAATCAGAATACTGTTTTTTATATAGATTAAAAGGACTGCTTTACAACGGCAGTCCTTTTTTGTCAGTATTTATATTTCACTTTATTTTCCGCTATCTTTTCATATTTGCGTTTGGTAGCCATTCCGCCCCTTATGTGACGTTCCTGTTTGTTTATTTCGAGTATATCCTTAACCTGTGCATATAACAAGGGATTTTCCTTTTTAAGACGTTCACTGACATCTTTATGCACTGTACTTTTTGAAATGCCGAAATTTTTCGCTGTAGACCTTACTGTAGCCTTGTTTTCGATTATATACTCTCCGAGAATAACCGCCCTTTTTTCAGGCTGTTGCTTCAACATCAGGCTATCCCTCCTTTGCTGTTTCAGCGGTTCTTTAAATATATATGCTGAAAAAAACGATAAAAGAAGAAAAAATTTCATAAAAATCATTGCAATTTAACATAATATAGTGTATAATATTATTAACTTAAAACAACTGGAGGTAGATTTTTATATGAACGGAAATTTCAAAAAATTAACTGCACTCCTCACGGGAATAATAACAGTCTTTTCTTCGGCGGGAATTATCTTTCCTGAAACGGAATCGGCAATCACTGCTAACTGTGCTTCTAAAGTACTGGCATTCCCTGGTGCAGTGGGCGGAGGCAGGTATGCCACTGGCGGACGTGGCGGTGAAGTTTACCATGTAACAAACCTCAACGACAGCGGTGCAGGGTCTTTTCGTGATGCCGTAAGCAAGTCAAACAGAATAGTAGTATTTGATGTAAGCGGTACTATCGAGCTGAAAAGTAATATTCTCTGTTCAAGCAATGTGACAATAGCAGGACAGACAGCCCCCGGAGGAGCTGGAATAACTCTGAAAAACTATAAAATGGGTATGTCAGGCAATAATATAATCTGCCGTTATATAAGTTCACGCCCCGGACCTTATAAGGCTACGAGTTCAGGCAACGACGCATGGGGCGGTGACAAGGGTTCAAGTTCAATCATAGACCACTGTTCTATGAGCTGGACGACCGACGAGCAGTGGGGACTTTATTCCAACAACGAATACTACACCGTGCAGTATTCAATCATAGGACCTGCGGACTCGTGGGGCGGTCACAAAAAGGGTCTGCACGGTTTCGGTCTCATGATGGGAAAAGGTTACAGCACTTTCGACCACAATCTTATTATACATAACGTTTCACGTAATTTCAGGGGAAAAGTTGAGGGAACGGAAACGGCTGACTTTACAAACAACGTTATCTACAACTGGGCTTATCAAACCGCCTACGGCACTATCGGACATCTTAATTATGTAAACAATACGCTTAAAATGGGCAATGGCACTACAGGCGGAAAACATTATGTAAATGTTGACAGCAGTACTAAACCGCAGAATTTCGGAATATTCCTGAAAGGCAACAGAATGCTGAATAAAGACGGTTCAGTATACGCAGAGGTTACGGACGATAACTGGAACGGCATAAGCATAAAACAGAGCATTACAGATACTTACGGCGTTACAAAGGATACCCTCAAAAGCGATAAATCTTTTCAGACTATCGTTGACGGCGAAAACGTCTCAACAGCCGATACGTGCGAGAGTGCGGAGGATTCCTATAACCATGTTATAAGTTTTGCAGGAAACGGCATTGCCCCCGACAAGAGAACTGCTGTAGACAGACAGTGTGCGGAGGAAACAAAAACAGGTACGGGAAATATGTCGGGTACGGCTTCATACGATGAGGCAACAGACACAAACAAGGAAAATATCGACAAGTACAATATACAGTGCGGTGTGACTTATGAATATCCCTCGGCAGTCATGACAAAAACTATAACAGACCAAGATAACGACGGTATGGACGATGAATGGGAGCTTGCAAGAGGTCTCGACCCGTCAGACCCGTCTGATACAAACGGCGACTACTGCGGACAGGGTTATACAAACATCGAATATTATATAAATGATTTAACGGTTGATTCTTTCCCTGAGGGCGTTGTTAAACTCTCTCCTGAAACGCAGTCCGTTGTAACAACGCCTGCACGTTCCGCATACGAGACAATCGAGGCTGAGGACTTCACAGAACAGAACGGCGTACGTACGGAAGACCTCTCGACAGGCGGAAAGAATATCGGATTTATTGAAAACGGCGACTGGATTAAATTCAAAAAGGTTGACTTTGAGGACGGTGCAAACAGCATAAGTCTCAATATTTCAGGAAATTCTTCAAAAATAGAGATATGCCTTGACAGTCTTGAAAATGTAGTTTCAACGGTTGATTTCAAAGGCACTTCGGGATTTTCGGACTATCAGTCTTTAGCCTACAACATAAACAAAATTGAGGGCGTGCATGACTTGTACCTGAAATTTACATGCGGTGAAGGTTATCTGCTTAATGCCGATAATTTTGTTTTCAGCAAAAATCCCGTTGCAATAAGCGGTGAACTTTTCAAGGAAATTTCCGTTTCAGAGACCGCCTATCCGACAAGCTGGAATATAAGCAGTAATGCAAATAACGGCTCGCTTATATTCGGTGACAGGGACTTCACGGCTGAAAATCTTCCCGCAAATTTAAAGGGCGGTGAAATACTTCTGACAGCCTGCAACGCAAAGTCCGCAACAGGCACGACAGCTACTTTCACAGCCGGCGAAGATATTACGCTTTATATCGGCGTTGACAGCAGAGTTGAAACTCTCCCCGAATGGCTTTCCGACTATAAAAATACATTGCAGTCTTTCAGCACAATGACTGTTTCAAGTGGTCTGCCGTTTGAGGTTGTTTTTAAACTCTACTCAAAACAGGTTAAAAAAGGTGAAAAAATAACGCTCGGAAGCAACGGACAGTCCGCAAACTGCGTCAACTATACTGTATTTGCCGTAAAATCGGACGGCAAGCCGAATGATATAAACGAGGACGGTTTGTGGAATTCCGTTGACCTTGTGCTTATGAATAAACATCTTCTTAATATCAGTTCACTGACAGCCGAACAGTATTCGCACGCCGATTTGAACGGCGACGGCTCGGTTGATGTTTTCGACCTCGTTCTTCTCAGACAGGAAGTTATAAAAAACAGCTGAATATAAAAAAATCCCCTGTTTTTCAGGGGATTTTGCTATATATCTGTCGGGAGTTCAACAGTAAACACACTGCCTTTTCCTACGTTGCTTTCTGCCCTCACCGTGCCGTTGTGATACATAACACCGTGCTTGACGATAGAAAGTCCAAGTCCCGTGCCTTTTATCTTGCGTGAATGGCTTTTGTCCACACGATAGAATCTCTCAAAAATCCTGTTAATGTGTTCGTGCGGAATGCCTATTCCGTTATCGCTGACGGTTATAACGGCTTTTGTCGCTGTACATGAAATTTTTATTTCCGCCGTTCCGTTTTCCTTGCCGTACTTTATGGCGTTGTCACAAAGATTGCAGATAATTTCGTCAATAACCGTCCTGTTTCCGTTTACGGAAATATGCTCCCCCGAAAGACAGACAGTTATATTTTTTTCCTCCGCACTCTGTTCAAGCCGTTTAACAACCTCTTCCGCCACCTCATATATATCAACCTCTGAATTTTCATGCGGTATCGAATCCTCGTCAAGTTTTGAAAGCGAAACAATATCATTTATAAGCGTAATAAGTCTTTCGGCTTCGCTACGTATATTTCCGCCGAACTTCTTAACGTCTTCGGGTTTTACCATTCCGTTTGCGAGCATATCAGATATGCCGTAAACAGTAGTAAGCGGAGTTTTTAGCTCGTGTGAAACGTTTGATGTAAATTCCCTCCGCATTGTTTCAAGCTGTTGTTTTTCGGTAACGTCAAAAATAAAAACCACAATTCCGTTTACGGTATCCGTAAGATTTGACGGACTCGCTATAATCTCCCTGTCGCCGTTATGCGTTCTGAGAATGCACTTGGAATTTCGTCCGCCCATAGCGTTCTGAATGCAACGCCTGAAATTCTCGGAATTATTCAGGCAATAAATACTCTGTCCGATACTGATTTTCCTTGCACCAAGCAAATGCACTGCCGAGGAGTTGCAGGAAAGAATGTTTGTCCTGTGGTCTGCAATAATAATCCCCTCATTCATATTCTCAGTTATCAGACTTAACTGTTCGTGACTCGTCCGCACCTCATTATTTTTACGGCTAATAGTTCCCTTTTGTCTGCGGATTTTTTCGATAAGAGGATTTAATTCGGAATAGTTTATCTTCGGATTGTCGGGGTCTGCCTCAACAACAGGGCGTAAAATTTTACCTGCTATAACCGCCGAAACAACCGCCGAAACAATAATAACCGCCAGCACCGCCACAACGTCACGCAAAGAGAAGTCTGCATCTGATGTGGCTTTTATGATAACAGCCGTGGCAACAGCCGAGAAAAAAGCCGTCAGAAAAACCGCATTAAAAATCTTCCTGTACACTCTCCGCCTCCTCTGCCTTGTAACCAACGCCACGTATTGTTTTTATATACTCTCCGCATCTGCCGAGCTTTGCCCTCAGCGTCCTGATATGTACGTCTACCGTACGGCTTTCCCCTGAAAAGTCATATCCCCATATCTTCTGTAAAAGCGTCTCTCTTGAAAAAACCTCGCCCTTGTGATTTGCAAGCCACAATAATAACTCATATTCTTTCAGCGTGAGAATTACTTTCACCCCGTCTGCCGTAACCTCATGCCCAGACGGATATATTGAAATTCCCCCGACTGAAATATAATTTCTGCCGTTTTCCGCCGTACGTCTGAGAAGTGCCTTTACACGTGAGAGAAGTTCCATAATCCCGAAAGGCTTTGTAACATAATCGTCCGCACCGCTGTCCAGTCCTTCCACCTTGTCGTATTCAGCGGACTTTGCAGTCAGCATGATAACGGGAAGTTTTGCGGTTGACGGCTCTGAACGAATTTTTTTAAGAACAGAAATTCCGTCCTCTTCAGGCAACATTATGTCAAGCAGTATAAGGTCGGGTTTTTTTTTGTCAAGGGCATTCCGAAATGCCGACGGCGTTTCAAAACCGACTGTTTCAAATCCCGAATTATTGAGTGCATACATAACAAAATTCCTTATTCCCGAATCGTCCTCAAGCATATAAATCAAATTCAATCCCTCCTTGCTGAAATATTATATGCAACAATATGCAGACTTTTTCACATATGCAGAAAAAACTGCCGTATTTTGCTGAAAACACGGCAGTGCAGTTATATTATTCTTCTGTCTGTTTGATTTTGTTGTCGGGGGCATCGTTTACAGTGAAGTCATAAACACCCTGAAATTTTTCCTCTGTCACTTCTTCCGTATCAGCAGGGATAACCTCCGTGCCTTCGTCTGTCTGCCAGACTCCCCACTCAATGTCATCATCATCATCTTCGTCCTCGTCGTCAAAATCAAAGTTGAAATCGATGTCAAAGTCATCATAATAATCCTCGTCGTCCATAGCGTCCCAGTCGGTATCAATGCCATATAGCGAACCTGCAAAAATCTCCGCACCCTCTGCTGAGAGTTCCTCACCGAAGCCAATCTTTACAAGAATATCATGTAAATAATTCTGTATACTCTCCTGTGAAACATACGATTCAATGTCAACGTCCGACATATCGTCGCTGTATTCCACACAGAATGCTCCGTCACTGCTTGGAATAGCAAATTCCGCACCCTCGTTCACGGCAATATCAAGAGAGAGTGTGCCGTAATCCGTGCCGTCTATATTGATGTCATATTTCACACCCTGTGAATTTCCGTCGGAAACAAACTCAAAGCTAATCGGACTTTCGTCAGGGATAATAAGGCTGATATTTCCCTTGACATAGCCCATATCCTCGTTTGTAACGGCATAATCCGCAAACTCAACGGAAAAAGTCTTTTCTGTTGTTTCGCCCGTCTCATAGTCATAGGAATCATAATCGGTGAAGTCTATATTTCCGCTGTAACTTCCGTTGCTTTCGTCCGCATAGAGTTCAACGCCAAAAACTTTGTCATCGTCGCCGTCAGAAACATAAAATTCTCCACGGATATTGTCGCCGTCCTTGCCTAATGCACAGAATACGTCCATTTCATCTTCCATATAAACTCGCAAACCTCTTATATCACCACTGGGGTCGATATAAGTATCAACATTAAGCGTTTCGCCCGTGTTGCTTAACTCCGTCTCCTCAAGTTCGGTTATCATATCTTCAAATTCTGATACATACTCATCTTCCGTGCATACTCCGAAATCCTCAACGCAAAGCCTTTTTATAATGCTGTCGTTTTTCATTTCATCAAAAAGATTTATGCAGAGATTATAACAGTCCTGTTCGGTGAGTTCAGCAGAAACAACTGTATAGTCAACAGTTATGTCGCATATATCAATTGATTCTTTCTTTTCTATCTCGATATCCTCAACGGACTTATTCCAGACATCTGTATATCTGATAATAATATCCTCAAGTTCTTCGGGCGAAAGATAGTCCGAGGGGTTTTTCATTATGTCATTGAAATTAGTGTCAAGCATATCATTCACTTCGTCAAAATAGCTTGCCATTGACATACAAAGCCATTGTTCATTGAGTTCAGGTATGCGGAAAAAATATTCCATAGCTGAATTGTCAACAGCAAAATCACCGTTTATAATGTCCTCGCCGTTGAGAGACATGAATATATTTCCGGAAGAACTTCCGTCCTTACTGAAATTTCCCTGACTGCCAAATGATATATTGTTTATATTGTCCACAATATCGATAAGCGTCTTTTCTTCACCAGACGTTGTGTTTCTGTAATCCTCGCCGAGAATTTCATTAAGTGCAAAGTCTTTTGCATCGTCCGTGGGTACATATCCGAGAGTAACGGACATCTTCTGTCCTTTGCTGATTCTGTCAAGATTCTTCTGATACTTTTCTTTTGCGGTCTGTGCAAAATTCTTTGAATTTTCCTCCGTAACCCATGCATAATACTTCTCTGGCTTCATGATGCGGAGATTCACCTGATTTTTCACAAAATCAGAAACACCATAGCTTACTGCACCGCCACCGACGATGACAAGTGCGGTTATACCACTTATAACGGCAATTTTCTTGCCCTTTTTCTTCTTCGGTATGATTTCAACACCTGAAACGGCGTTATCAAAATTTTCATTCATGTTATTCATATTTTCTGACATAGAAACCCTCCTATCAGACGGGAAAAAATTTAGCTCCTGTAAATATATAATATCACAAAACAATTAAAAAGTCAATAATAATAATCATAATTTCACCGTTTTGTATATTTTATGTAATTTTTTCCTTATCTCCGCAATAATTATTGATAAAAATATTTTTATGTGCTATAATATAAAAAAAATCATCGGAGAATATATATGAAAATAAACAAAATAATCCTGAACTGCCGTGGCAGTAGTTCTTCAGATATTGCAATAACTTCCTGTTTCAGCCTGTTTCTTTTCCGCTCGCCTGTCGTTTTCCGTGTAAACGGTCTTTCAAAAACTTTTTCAGGAACGACCGCTTTCATATCTGGCGGAAACACTCCGCACTTCCGTTCCGTAAATCGCACAACGCTGAAATATGAGTATATAAATTTCAGTCCGTCGACAGCCGACAGGCAGTATATATTGTCACTGAATATCCCTCTTGATACGCCTGTCGAAATAAACAACGACTTTGTAATTGCAAATACCATAAAATCAATGAAGGCAAAATCTCTCAACAGGGGAAAACATTATGAGGAATTTATGTCACTGTCAATGCGTATAATTTTAATGACAATAAGCGAAATGCTTTTTTCGGATACGGACTTCCCTGATGTACCGAGATATGCCGAGCTTAAAAAAATAAGGCAGGATATTTTTGATAATCCTATGAGAGAATGGACAGCCGATGACATTTGCTATGAAATGGACATAAGCCGTGCATACTTTCACAGGATTTACTACAGTGCTTTCGGCACTACATACAGGCAGGACGTTATTTCAAGCCGTATATTATACGCCTCTGAAATGCTGAAAAATACTAATTTTTCGGTAAGTAAAATAGCGGAGATATGTGGTTATGACAGTCCGTCATACTTTATGAAACAGTTCCGACAGCACATGAACTGCACGCCGTCCGATTACAGAAAAAAGGCAAAAAATGAGGAGCAGTAAAAAAACTGTTCCTCATCTGGTTTAATTGAAATTTTTGGCGTTCCTGAAATCAACCGCACCCGTGAATGCGTCATAGACAATATCTTCATTGTCCGTGTGCATGATAAGATAGGAATTTTTATAGAAAAGCGGTATGAATCCGTAGCCGTCAAGTAATCTGCTTTCCTCCGCACAATAGCAGTCCACAAGTTCGGAAATATCCGCACAACGCCTTATTCTGTCGACGCTCTCCGCACCGTCCACCGTATACGAAAGACAGTTTTTTTCCGTAAACTGTTCTATTACAGACAAACTACTGCAATAATCCGCCTTGAGAGGATAAAGAGCTATTGTATAGTCATTTTCCGCAATACATCGTTCAAATTCATACTTTGTAACTTCCTCTATTCCTATATCAAGTCCGAAAAGCTCGTGCCATTTCTGTGTGAGGCTTTGCAGACAACTGCTGTCCACAGTGCCGTTACATACAAGAATCTTCGTACTTTCAGGTGTTTCGTCATCAAGTTCTGCCTTGCCGATTTTAAAACTCCGCTTTGCCTCCTCCGCATTGTAAAATTCAAACTGTTCATCGGCGACAAGTTCACGGTAACTTCGTCCGAGAAGTTTAACGGCAGGCGGAATAATTCCGCAGGCTGTTTTCAAATCCGTGCCATCTATGTCTTCGGCAAGTTTACGGCGGTCTGTCGAAAGTGCGAATGCCTGACGGATATTTTTATTTGAATACTGCTTGTTTTCAGGACTGAAAACAAGTCCGAGCGTAACGGAACTTTCCGCCGTTACGGTATATTTATCGGGATTAAGTCCATGTGTACTGAGAGTCGAAAAACACTCAATATCGCCGTTTTTAAACATATTCCTTATATCGTCCTCGCTCGACTCAATCGTAAAATTAAGATACGACGGACAAATGTCATTTGTCTCGCTCCTGTTCGGCTCGTTGCGTTTCATGTAGAGAATGTTATTTACTCCGTATGGGTCATAAAACCACTGCCTTACGTAAAAAGCACCGTTTGACATTACGGAACGGTCGTCAAGTCCGTAACGCCCTTTTGTTGAATAGAAAAAATCCCTGTTGCAAGGCATTGCCGGATTAGTGGCGAGAAGTCCGAGAAACTCCGCCGACGGATAGTCCAGCGAGATATTAAGTGTATAGTCATCAACTGCAATCAGCCCCGCCGTTTCGGGAAGAGCTTTTCCGGAAATTATATTTCCGCCGTTGCGTATACATGAAAAACTCTCCGCATACGGTGAGTGCATGGCAGGGTCGAGAATCCGCCTCAGTGCAAAAACATAGTCCTGAGAAGTTACGGGAAAATATTCGTCGTCGTCTATTATGTCGTCATTGTTTTTGTCGAAATACCAGTAGTTATCACGCCTTAAATTAAAAGTATACTCCATACCGTCAGCGGAAACGGTATAGCTTTCGGCATTACCGCACATAATATTTCCGTTTGTATCAGTAGTCATCAGTCCGCTGTAAAGATTTTTAATAATAGTGTTCGATGCCGAATCCGTCGCAAATTGAGGGTCAAGGCTTTTAGGGTTGCCAAGGATTGATACGTCATACATATGCCCCATACCGTCGCCCCTGTCGTTGTTTCCGCAGGAACAGACAAAAGCCGTAAAAAATATAACAGATATAATAAATGCAAGTCTTTTCAAATCTCTCTCCGCTTTTCTGTTTATCAGTTTACTTTGACGGTAACAATAAAGCCGTCCTCATTGTTTCCTGAAATTTCATATTCCATGCTCTCAGGTACACCTATATCTGTAGTCTGTCCGTAATCCGACGGAACGAAATAGACGTTATAAAGGCTTTTTCCCGACGAAATTTCAAGAGGCTTGTTGATAGTATATGATTTTAATTTTTCAATATACTCCTCAAGACACAGATTATTCTGCTTTATATATGTAGAATGCGGTACGCCTACATAGCGGTAAGTCTGAGTTCTCGCCCTTTCGCCTGTTATATTGTCCTTGCCGTCGGGGTATCTTACAATAAATCCGTAATCCGAGGCGTGTTCGTCAATCCATGCGTATACGCCTGTAGGGGAATAATATCCCGAGCTTGAACCGTCCTGCGGAAATACGCCCATGTCAAAGCTCCTGCCTGTGTGATAGTCCGAAAAACCGCCGAGCGTGTAGGAAGTTCCCTCGCTGTATTTCTGATTCTGCCACTCCATAGACCTGTATCCGCCTATGACTATAATATCTGTGTTGTTTTTTGTCTCGGCAAAATCCTGCATAAACTGATTAAGATGACTGATTACTTCCGAATCGAGACTTACTTCCAAATCGCTTACGCCGTAATATTTGTTATCGATATGGTCGTAAAGAGTAACTATATCCGTATCGCCTGTCCTGAACTGATATATATGCATTGCATTTACAAGCAGAAGATTTCCGCTGTACGCCTGCGTGCTGTCAACCTGTATATTCCTGTATCCTTCGGGGATTTTTTCCTTTACATATGTAACGGTTGTTGTCGTGGTTGATTCTTCCGTTGTCGTCGATTCTTCGGCAGTTGCCGTTGTTGTTGCCGTATACTCTGCCGTCTGTTCTGCTGTCGTAATAATATTTTCTGTCGTCGCCGTCATAACAATCTCTTCCGTCGGTTCTGTCACTGCCGAATTGTTTTCTGTCTGTTCACTGTCAGTCATCACCGAAAAATTGTCTACGCTGTCAGGCTGTCTGTCGTCGTCGCTTTTAAGCATACCGCTTACACATGACTTCACTGCAATCATAAGTACAATGACTGCAAGAAGTACTGCACCAATACGGTCATAACGCACTCTGTATCTCCTGCGTTGTCGTCGTTGACTTCCTTTGTTCATAACATTCTATCTCTCCTTTTTTCTGTAATCAATCTAAATTATATCACAATCTGTAAAATATGTAAAGCGTTTTTTCGGTTTTTCGATATAAAAAAACAGGTCTGCATATAAAAGCAAACCTGTTTTTTTTAATCAGTGAATCATTTCAGATATATATTTTCCGTTACGCTTACGTGCGTATATTACCATAAATTTATCGCCGATATCCGGAGGTCGTCTTTCAAAGACCGTTGTCCCTGTCTGACTGTTTCCGTCGTCGTCGGTATAGCTGTATTTTGCAGGATAGAAAAGTTTTCCTTTGTTGTCCTTTTCCATAGTCACCTCAAATATTTCTCCCTCACAGCTTTTTCCGCTGGCTTTAAGAAGACGATAATTTGCAGACGAATCAAACGATGCCCACAGTATAAATATTCCTGCACCAAAAAAGAAAAGAATAAGTGCATACATAAGCACAATAAGCACAATATTTGATTCCTGATATACTTTATGCGGATTGTCAGGCATGACATAACCGTCAAGCGTCTGATTCAGGTGCGGAGGAAATCCGCCCATAATCAGTTCTGCCTTAACAAATTCACCCGAATCGTCCTTATATTTTACTCTTATATCATAATGTTTAAGAATATGCTGATAGGAATAAACTGTACACTGAACTTTCTTTCCGTCTTTTTTATAGTCAGTCTTATTAAACGTTGTAACGTTAAACATTATAATGGAAATCACAACAAGAAACAGACCAATAATAATACCTTTCAATAATTCAGGTTTTTTAAGATTTCGACTGTCCATAAATTACTTGAGTTTTACGGCTTCTTTTGTCTTACTTACAATATTTTCTGCCGAAAGTCCGAACTGTTTAAGCAAATCAACCGCAGGACCTGAATGTCCGAAAACATCATTTACACCTATCTTCACAACAGGTACGGGACAACATTCTGTTACTGCTTCCGCAATAGCCGAACCAAGTCCGCCTATAACGCTGTGTTCCTCTGCCGTTACAATAACGCCAGTTTCCTTTGCACAACGACAGATAAGCTCCTTGTCAAGCGGTTTTATCGTGTGGATATTTACAACTCTTGCGGAAATTCCCTCTTTTCCGAGTATTTCCGAAGCCTGTAAAGCCTCGTTTACCATAAGACCTGTGGCAACGATAGTAACATCTTTTCCGTCTCTCATTGTAACGCCCTTGCCGAGTTCAAATTTATAGTCACTGTTATTTATTACGGGAACGGCGAGCCTGCCGAAACGCATATATACAGGACCTTCAAACTCAACCGCACATCTTACCGCCTGTCTTGCCTCGATGTCGTCACATGGATTTATTATTGTCATTCCGGGAATTGTACGCATAAGTGCTATATCCTCGTTGCACTGATGTGTTGCACCGTCCTCGCCTACTGAAATTCCTGCGTGAGTTGCACCAATCTTTACATTAAGATGCGGATAGCCGATAGAGTTTCTCACTATCTCAAACGCACGACCCGCCGCAAACATTGCAAACGTACTCGCAAATGGAATTTTTCCGCAAGAAGCAAGTCCTGCCGCAACGCCCATCATATTTGCCTCTGCAATTCCGCAGTCAAAGAATCTTTCAGGATATGCTTTCTTGAAAATATTTGTCTTTGTGGCTTCCGCAAGGTCTGCGTCAAGCACAACGAGGTTTTCATATTCTTCTGCCAGTTCCCTAAGTGTTTCTCCGTAACTCTCACGTGTAGCTTTTTTGATAACATCTGCCATATAAATCAACCCTCCAGTTCTTTCAGCTGTGCATTGAGTTCTGCCATTGCTGTTTCATACTGTTCCTTGTTCGGAGCTTTTCCGTGCCAGCCGACCTGATTTTCCATGAACGATACGCCCTTGCCCTTTACTGACTTCTGAATAATTGCAACAGGCTTGCCCTTTATGGTTTCAGCTTCCGAAAAAGCCCTGTCTATGTCGTCAAAATCATGACCGTCAGCCGTTATTACGTGCCAGCCAAAAGCCTCGAATTTATCCGTAATAGGCTCAGGAGAGCAAACCTCTGTTATCTTGCCGTCAATCTGCAAACCGTTATTGTCAACCACAGCAACGAGATTATCCAGCTTATAATGCGAAGCAAACATACAGGCTTCCCAGACCTGTCCCTCTTCAATTTCTCCGTCGCCGAGAATTGCGTATACTTTATAAGACTTGTTGTCGAGTTTTCCCGAAAGAGCCATACCGCACGCAACGGAAATACCCTGTCCGAGTGAACCGCTTGACATATCAACGCCCTTTATATTAATGCAGGGGTGTCCTTGTAAAGCTGAACCGATATGACGGAGCGTCTTTAATTCTTCTTCAGGAAAAAATCCTTTCTGTGCAAGCACGGCATAAAGTGCGGGGGCTGTGTGACCTTTTGAAAGCACAAGTCTGTCCCTGTCAGGATTTTCGGGATTTTCGGGGTCGATATTCATTTTGTTATAATAAAGATATGTCAGCGTGTCACTTATCGAAAGCGAGCCACCGGGGTGTCCTGATTTTGCGTTATAAGTTCCCTCAATAACGCCCATTCTTACTTTGCAGGCTTTTTTCTGCAAATCTTTTTTTGTAGATGCGTCCATAATAACCTCCATGTGTTATTTATTTTTACGGCACTGCCGTTTTTAACTTATACATCTGTCAATTATATATTCAATAAGTTCAGCCACTGCTCCGCCGTCAGAAGTATTTTTTAGAATTATATCAGCCTTTTTCTTAACTGTCTCCTCGGCATTTGCAGGACAAGCACCGATATCCGCCGATTCAATCATTTCAATATCATTGTCAAAGTCCCCGACGGCAACAAAAGTACAGTTCTCCATACCGTCAAGTTTTCTGTACTCGTTTAGTGCCGAACCCTTGCTTATTCCGTGCGGTAACATCTCAATGAATATATCCGCCGATTTTACAAAATCAACTTCGCTGTAATTTTTATTTCTTATAACTTTTTCGGCACGGGAAATATTTTCCTCAGACATGGCAAAAAGAACTTTCTGCCACTCCTCTCTCGGAATCTCGGAAATATCCATATATATCGGGGAAATACCACAAAGATTTGTATGTCTCTGCTGATACTCATTGTTTCGGAAAATATACGTTCCGTCGGTTTTAAGCACCTCACCGCCAGCCCAGTCCATTATATTTATAAGCTCCTCGGCTGTTTTGTATGCACTTTCGGGGAGATATTCCGCATACAGAATTTCCCCCGTAGTATAGTCATAAATCACACCGCCGTTATAAAGCACAACAGGAAATTTCAGACTAATCATTTTCCTGTACTGCTCGAAAGCCTCAAAAGTACGCCCCGTCGAGACGGTAAACTTTCCGCCGAGTGATATAAATTTTTCAATTGCATTCCTGTCTTTTTCTGAAATTATCTTGTCAGAAGTGAGAAGTGTTCCGTCCATATCGGACATAAGCACAACTCTGGATATATCTTCAAACAAAATTATCACCTCTTTTCAGTTTTTTTCAATTTTGTCAAGTATTTTTATAAAATATTCGGGGAGTTCGCTTGTAAACTCCATGTACTCGTCTGACGAGGGGTGAACAAAGCCTATCTTCCGTGCGTGCAGACACTGCCCGTCGATACTCTTGTAAGCCTTTCCGTAAACGTCGTCACCGAGTACGGCGTGACCGATATACGCAAGATGTACACGAATCTGATGTGTTCTGCCTGTTTCGAGTTTAAGCCTCAGATGTGCAAATCCCCCGTATTGCTTTATTACAGAGTAATGTGTAACGGCATTTCTCGAATTTTCTTGAGTAACGCACATTTTTTTCCTGTCATATCTGCTACGCCCTATGGGTGCATTTATAGTGCCTTCTTTTTCACGGAAATACCCTGTCGCCACGGCTTCGTATTCCCGTGTAAAACTGTGTTCTTTAATCTGTTCTGCAAGTTTCAGATGTGCCTTGTCGTTTTTCGCCACGATAAGTAAACCGCTTGTATTTTTGTCAATCCTGTGGACAATTCCGGGGCGGATAACGCCGTTTATTCCCGAAAGACTCTCACCGCAGTGATAAAGCAGGGCATTGACGAGCGTGCCGTTATAATTGCCGTGGGCTGGGTGTACTACCATACCTTTCGGCTTATTCACGACAAGCAGGTCGTCGTCTTCATAGACGATTTCAATCGGAATATTTTCCGCCACAGCGTCCATAACCTGTGGTTCGGGGACTTCTGCGGAAATACGGTCGCCTGTTTTAATCCTGTAATTCTTGCTTACGGAATTTCCGTTCACAAGGACATTTCCGTCTGCGATAAGCCCCTGAACAGCGGAGCGTGTAAGACCGTCGGCATTATCCGAAATATATTTGTCTATTCTCAATTCCGCACTCTCCGCCATCACTTCAAGATATATTTTATTTGGCATTTCCGCCAGCCTCCTGTTTGGCTTTTTCGGTTTTAGGTTCAATGAATATAATATTAACCAACATCAAAACACACGCCACTGTAACGCATATATCGGCAACATTGAAAATCGCAAACCTGAACAGCTTTATTTCAAACATATCAACAACATATCCGTAGCGTATGCGGTCAATAAGATTTCCGATACCGCCCGCAATAAAAAGTCCCATTGTAATATCAAACAGTTTTGACCGCTTAATCAGCACGAACATCACAATAATTCCTGCCAGAATCACAAGCGACGTAAAGCCGATGAGAAACCACTTTTGTCCCGACATACTCCCGAAAATAGCACCGTCATTTTCAAGATATGTCAAATCAATTATTTTAAAATCGCCGAAATGTATAAAATCCATGCTCTTTACGGGCATGAGAACGTCAACAGCCCATTGCTTTACAAGCTGGTCGGCAACAACAAGTAATACAATCATTATAACAAGAAAAACAGCCACACTATTTATCCTTTCAATAAACAAGCCTGTTGCCATTATGACAACAGGCAATATGGGTAAATTATACTTCTATAGCGGTAACACATCTCTGGCAGAGTGTCGGGTAGGTGTGATTTGTGCCGACATATTTTGAATAGCACCAGCAACGCTCGCACTTTTCGCCCTCTGCCCTTGTAACTTCAAAGGTTGTTTCACTGTCCGACTTCTCAACAGCAATATCCGAAACAATAAGAATCTCCTTAAGCTGTCCGGAAAATTCACTGTACTTGTCATATTCGTCAGAAGAAGCCTTTACAATAATTTTCGCCTCAAGGGACTTTCCTATTGTCTTTGCATTTCTTGCCTCTTCGAGAACTTTATTTGCCGTCTCACGTACAGAGTAAATAAAGTCCCACTTATCTTTAAACTCACTGCTCAGCTCTATGCCTGACTTTTCGGGCATCTGATTGAGAAAAACGCTTTCCGAATCGTCCTCGGAGGAATGCGGAATATAGCTCCATATTTCCTCAGCAGTAAACGAAATTATCGGAGCTGAAAGACGTGCAACGGCACTTAAAATCCTGTACATAACGGTCTGTGCGGAACGTCTCAGTTCGGAATCTTCCTTTTCGCAGTAAAGCCTGTCCTTGATAATATCGAGATAGAAATTTGACATATCGATAACACAGAAATTATGGATAGCGTGGAAAGCAATATGGAAATCAAAAGCATTATAGCCCTCGTTTACCCTGTCAATAAGAGCGTCAAGTTTCATAATTGCCCACTTGTCAAGCTCCGTCATCTTATCAGCGGAAACGCAGTCGGTATCAGGATTAAAGCCCTTGCCGTTGCTTAAATTTCCGAGTATAAACCTTGCCGTGTTTCTGATTTTCTTGTAAGCGTCTGAAAGCTGTCCGAGTATAGCCTTTGATATTCTTATATCAGAATGATAGTCCGACGAAGCAACCCACAGACGAAGAATGTCAGCACCGTACTGGTCTGTTATTTCGGAGGGGTCTATTCCGTTGCCGAGGGACTTGTGCATTGTCTTGCCCTCGCCGTCGACAACCCAGCCGTGTGTACATACTGCTTTGTAAGGTGCAGAGCCTTTATATACCACCGACGTAAGCAATGACGACTGAAACCACCCTCTGTATTGGTCTGCACCCTCTAAATACAGGTCGGCAGGCCATGAGAGATTTTTATTCTGTTCCATTACGGCGGAGTGCGACACACCGCTGTCAAACCACACGTCCATAATGTCGTATTCTTTTGTAAACTCTCCGCAACCGCATTCGCATTTTACACTTTCGGGAATAAATTCTTTCACGTCTTTAGTCCACCATGCGTCCGAACCTTCGGCACGGAAAAGGTCTGCAACAGCCTTTATAGTATCGTCATTTACAATCGGCTTACCACAGTCTTTGCAGTATATAATCGGAATCGGCACGCCCCACGTTCTCTGGCGGGAAATACACCAGTCACTACGGTCACGAACCATGCCTTTAATTCTGTCCTCGCCCCATTCGGGAATCCACTTTACAGACTCGATAGCTTTTATTGCCTCGTCCTTGAAACCGTTTACCGAGCAGAACCACTGTTCAGTTGCACGATAGATAATCGGACTGTTACATCTCCAGCAGTGCGGGTACTGGTGGACAATTTTCTGTATTGCAAGCAGTGCATTAAGCTCCTCAAGTTTTTTCGCAATAGCCTTGTTTGCGGTATCGGTGTCCATGCCCTCAAACTCTCCTGCCTCGGCGGTCTGCCTGCCCTTTGAGTCAACGCATACAATAATGCCGATATCGTCGTACTTCTTGCACACCTCGAAGTCCTCAACGCCATATCCGGGGGCGGTATGTACACAACCCGTACCGCTTTCAAGAGTTACATGGTCGCCGACGATAACAGGCGAAAGTCTGTCATATAAGGGGTGCTTTGTCTTGACGCCCTCAAGTTCAGCACCTGTAAAAATTCCCTGTGTCGTGTAGTCTGTTATGCCTGCTGTTTCCATTGTTGTTTTTACAAGTTCCTCAGCCATTACATAATACTCGCCGTTTGCGTTTACGAGGGTATAATTATACTCAGGACCAAGGCATATAGCGAGGTTACCGGGGATTGTCCACGTTGTAGTTGTCCATATAACGAAATAAATCTTTGATATATCAAGACCCATTGCCGAGAATATGCCCTTGTCATCGGTGACATTGAATTTTACATAAATAGAGTGACACGGGTCGTTTGAATATTCAATTTCAGCCTCTGCGAGTGCGGTATTGCAGTCAGGACACCAGTAAACAGGCTTTAAACCTTTATACATATAGCCCCTCTTTGCCATTTCGCCAAATACTTCAATCTGCCTTGCTTCAAACTCAGGTTTAAGTGTAAGATAAGGGTCGTCATAGTCCGCAAGAGTGCCGAGCCTTTTAAACTGTCTCATCTGATTTTTAACGTGTTTCATTGCAAAATCATGACAATGTTTTCTCAGTTCAACAGGCGGAACAGCACCGTTTTCAACGCCGATTACTTTCATTGCCTTAAGTTCAATAGGCAGACCGTGAGTATCCCAGCCCGGAACATAAGGCGAGCAAAAGCCACTCATGTTTTTATATTTTACAATTATATCCTTTAACGTCTTGTTAAGAGCCGTGCCGAGATGGATTTCACCGTTGGCATAGGGCGGACCGTCATGCAGAATGTAAGTCGGTCTCTCCTTGTTCTTTTCAATCATCTTGTAATAAAGCCTGTCATTTTCCCATTTTTCAATAAAAACAGGCTCTTTTTTAGGCAGATTCCCACGCATCTGAAAATCCGTCTGCGGTAAATTAAGGGTTTTATTATAGTCCACTTCTTTTTCCTTGATTTTTCACTTATTGGTGAAAAATCCTCCTTTCGTCATATTTTCCTTGCGGAATTTCTTATATTATTTTGCAGTTCTGATTTTTTCGGTTTTTACTGCTTTTTCGCTTTTTTCGGACTTTGGATTCTTTCCGCCCGCAACTGAAACAGCTATCTGCTCTGCGGTCGGCTTATGCACCTTACCTGTTGCCTCCTCGTAAGTTTCGGGCATACTCGAAATAAGGTCGAGATGTTCCTTGTAAACATCAAAAAGACTTTTCTTGAAATCAGCGACCTGTTGCTGTGCCTCGATAAGAGCTTCTTTTTCCTTTGCTATCTCCTCACGGTTCCGCTCCATTGCAATTGCGTGCTGACGGATTGCCTCGTCCTCGAGAGCCTCAGCTTTTGCCCTCGCCTCCGCAATAATCTGCTCCGCCTTGTCATGTGCGTCATTAATAACCTGATGTCCCTGTTTCTGAGCTCCGAGAAGAGCATCTTTCAGTGCGTCTTCGTCCCTCATGTATTCACGCACCTTGTCTGCCAGCACCTGAATTTTGTTGTTAGCCTCGTTGCGTTCACGTTCCATGTCGTCAAGCTCTGCCTCAAGCTGTGCGAAAAACTCGTCAATTTCTTCCTGTTTGTAGCCAAAAGCCGCCTTTTCAAAACGCTTGTTCCTTACGTCTTTTGAAGTAATCATATATATTTCACCTCTTAAACAAATTTTTTAACTGTAATGTGTATGCGGTCTTTTTTTGTGGTCGCTCCCACTTCGGAAAGAATAAACCTCCCGAATCCCCTTACTGAAATTATATCATTTTCCCTTATTTCCGCAGACACAGACTTCACGGGAAAATGATTTACTTCTACTTTTTCGGAGCGTATAAGCGTTGCCGAATCGCCACGGCTTTTTCCCGTGGCAAGACTGACTATACAATCAAGTCGGAGCGAGGCAACAGTGCCGTTTATGTCTGTAAACTCCTGTTTCACTTCCATTTCAAAAGGTCTGTCGCCATAACACTTTACGCCAATTTTTCCTATTTTTGCAACAGTAGTCATAACAAGCCGTGAGGCAATTTCCGTCATAAAGACCTGTGCCATGCCCTCGCCCGTTATAATATCACCTATAGTCTCACGCTTTAAACGCATTCCCATAAAAGTCCCTAAAAAATCCCTGTGTGTGAGTTTATCCTCCTTGCGATAAGTGAAAGTAACACATCTCATCGGGAAATCTTCGTCTATATAGTCTTCATAGTAATCAGGATATACCGCAAGCATTTTACGCATTGCCTTATCATAACCGCCATAAAGCCTATACCCGAGACCGCCTGTATTTCGTCTGCACCACTCTTCAGCCTGTGCCGACTGTCTTTCGTCCAGAAAATCCGAAAAAACGCCTGCCGTGTTTCTTTCACACTGATTCACCATATCCCTAAGCCTTGCATAGAAAAACTTTTCAGAATCGCCATTCATCAGATAAACACACCATTGTTTTCAAGCTCGCCGACCAAATCCTCGCCGATAAATCCCACGTTATAAGGCGTGATTATGTATGTGAGATTTGCAACAGGCTTCAGACTTCCGCCGTTTGCGTATGCAACGCCGACAAGGAAATCTATAATTCTGCGTTTGTTTTCGGGCGAAGCTGTCTCAAGATTGAGTACAACCGTCTTTTTTGCGATAAGGTGGTCGGCAATCTGCTTTGCATCTGTAAAGGCAGAAGGCTTTACAAGTACCACCTGTAATTGTGCTGTTGTCTGAATATTAACCACCTGATTTCTGCGGTTGGTGCTTCTGCTTATTCTCTCGCTGTTTCCGCTGTCAATATTTCTGCTCTCCCTCTCTCTGATTTCACGGCTGTCACGGTTTTCACGCACCGATGTTTTCGGAGCTACTACAGGCTCGTCCGGCTCGCTCTGCTGTACAGGCACTTCCGAAACGTTTTTTTCCTCCGGTTCTGAAACATCGTCGTCTGAATCATCATATGAGGCAAAGAAAAAATCCTTGATATTGTCAATAAATTTCATTTTTAAATGCTCCTTCCCCGCATTTTTTTATTTATACCACACACGGAATAAATGCGGAGTATTCCGTGAACAGACCTTATCCCGAAAGAATTACGGATATTTATTATTTCCTGCTGTAATCCCTCGCACCGAAAAGCCCCGTGCCTATTCTTACAAGAGTAGAGCCGAATTTTACCGCCTCGGCATAATCGTGAGTCATTCCCATTGAAAGTATATCCATTGAAACAATATTCTTTTTTTCGTCTGAAAGCCTGTTGAAAAGTTCCTGCATACGTCCGAGAAATATATCACTGTCGGACGGTGGCGGAATAGTCATAAGACCCCTCACCCTGATATTTTCAAACTGTGAAATCTGTTCGATAAAATCGCCTACCATATCGGGAGAAACACCACCCTTTGAATCCTCACCGCCTATATTCACCTCGCAGAGAATATCCATTATTTTATTCTGCCGATGTGCATGGAGGTCTATTGTCTCGGCAAGTCTCAGGCTGTCAACGGATTGTATAAGACTTACCGAATCAATAATATATTTTACCTTATTCGTCTGTAAACTTCCGATAAACTGCACTTCGGCTGATTTGTCATAAACATCTTTTTTGGAGAGATATTCCTGTACCCTGTTTTCACCGAGCAAATCAATACCGAGCGAAACGGCATGATTTACAGCCTCGGGTGAAACTGTCTTTGTAACCGCCATTATTCTTACATCATCGTCTGCCCTGCGGTATACGGCTTTTGCCTCTTCAATGCGTTCATGTATTATACGAAGATTTTCGTCAATATAGCTGAAATTATTTTCCACTTCAGTCATCACCTTTAATCATAATATCGTCATAAAGGGCAAGATAACTGCTGTCGTCGTCATGAACAGCCGAAAGAACATAATCACTGCCCTCATATATAACATCAATTTTCTTAAATTCAACCTGTTCTCCCTTAAGGATATTGACACCCTTATAATTGATACTCTCTGCCGTTGCCGTTTCCGTGCCGTCTGCGGAAACTTCTTTTTCTTCAGCAATATTCATAAATCTTATTGCCTCTCTCGGAACTCTCAGCCCCCTGTAAGTACCCTGTATAATTTCGGCACGCTCATACCTATGCTGTACAAGCCCCTGATTGAACTGACTGCACGCAAGTATTATTACAGTTTCATGCGGATTTCCCTCGTCACGCAGTTCAACTATTTTAGCGTCATAGGTATCCGCGGAGGCTTCAAACCGTAGCTTAACCCATTTGTCCGCCTCATATTCCTTTTTGGAATTGTCAACTATTCCTGCCATATACCAGTTATAATCGTCAATTAATTTTCCTACTACAGTATTATCGTCAGACTTTCTGTCCGTAACGCTTTCAAGCTGTTCAACCGTAATATATGAAAGATTATTCTTTGAAAAAACCTCCTCGTATCCGTCGCAATAGCTTGCGAAATAAGCAGGTTTTTCACAGACTATAGTCTCAACAGGCTGTACGGACTGCTGTCTGAGTATTTCAAGCTCCGTGTTTATATCCGCTATCTGCTGATTGAAGTCTGTCGTCTCGTTTGTTATAATCTGATATGTACTCATCTGGACAAGAAGAGTATCTATATCCGACTTTACCGTGTCGTAGTCTTTCATGTCACGGCAGTAAATATAATTGCGGAAATTCTCTTCTATGCTTGCCGAAAGGCTGAGGGGCTGGGCTGATTCAAGCGTGCCGGGGTTCTGGATTTTCTCGAGTATCGAAAGTTCCTTTTCGAGACGCTCTATTTCGCTGTTTATGCTTATCTGCTGGTCTGTAGTATAAACCTCCGCTATAATACTGCCCATGCCGAGTTTTCCTCCGTCGGATACATTATAGCTCAGAACGCCGTTTCCGCTGTATTTTATAACCTGCTCGTCCCTTATGAATACTCCCGTGAAATTCCTTGATGATGTAGCTTCCGCCATAAGTGCGGATTCTGTCGGACTCTGCTTGTTTCGGAAATTGCTGACTATACTTATAAAAATCACAAGAAATAAAACAAGTACAACATTTCTCAGCAATTTTACAATAAATCCGCTGTCCGATTTACTGGAACGCATTCACATCACCGGCTCAGTCGTTTTTATCAGAAGCGTCAAGAATAGAAACAGGTCTCGCAGGGATTATTGTTGATATGGCGTGCTTGTAAACAAGTTCCTGTTTGCCGTCACATTCGAGGATTGCAACATAGCTGTCAAAACCTTTTACCATTCCTTTAAACTGAAAGCCGTTAGTCAGGATAACAGTTACCATAATTCTTTCTTTCCTGCACTGATTGAGGAAAACGTCCTGTAAATTGATAGTCTTGTTCATACACAAATCTCCATTCATCTGTTTTAATATATGTGATTATATACACTCAATACATTATATCACACATTAAAGTAATTTTCTATAGTTTTTTGGCACTTTTCATAAATTTCATTCTTTTTATTAAATTCGTCCAAAAAAATCCAACTAATACGTGTATTTTTTCTAAACCATGTTAACTGCCTCTTGGCATATCGTCGGGTTTCCTGTTTAATTCTGTCAATACATTCATCAAGAGGCATGAGTTTTTCAAAATACGGAATAAGTTCCTTGTAACCTATTGCATTCCCCGCCGTTTTCATGGGACTGCTCCGCCACAGGTCGTAAGCCTCCCCGACAAGTCCGCTGTCAAGCATTATGTCAACACGACTGTTTATTCTGTCATATAATTTCTGCCTGTCATGATAGCCGATACCTATTATAAGCGAGTTATAAGGACTTTCGGCAAGTCTGCTCTCAGCTTTCAGTTCACTGAATTTCCGCCCCGTTATATGAAAAACTTCCAAAGCCCTGACTACCCTTACAACATTATTCATGTGTATTGTCTCTGCTGTTTCGGGGTCTGTCTGCCGAAGCATTTCGTGTAAAAACTCGTTTCCTTTTTCCTGTGCTGTCCTGTAAAGTTCCGCCCTGTATTCCTCGTCACTTCCAGCTTCCGAAAATTTCACGTTGTCAAGAAGAGAATCTATATAAAGACCCGTACCGCCGACAATAACCGGAAGTTTTCCCCTTGAAAGAATATCCCTTATTTTTTCGTTTGCGAGCGTGACGTAATCTGAAACGCTGAATGTAACATCTCTTTCGAGGAAGTCAATAAGGTGGTGCGGAATGCCCTGCATTTCCTCCGCCGTGGGCTTTGCGGACGCTATGTCAAGTCCCTTGTATACCTGAATGGAATCAGCTGAAACAACCTCTCCGCCGAACATTTTTGCAATCTCCACGCCGAGAGCTGTTTTTCCTGAGGCGGTCGCTCCCACAACGGCTATTATTTTCGGCTTGTCCATGAAAAAAAATTCCCCCTTACGTCCTTTTGAACTGGTGCGAAATATTGCTTTTTGTCATCGTAAACATAACGGGTCTGCCATGCGGACAGTGGCGGATTTTTTCGTCATGATAAACCTGCTCCGCAAGACTCTGCAACTCCTGTATGCTGTTCTTGTCATTAGCCCTTATTGCCGACTTGCAAGCCACGTCATGCAACATATCGTCAAGCACGTGTGACTGCGGATTCTGACGGTATAGTCTCAGATTTTCGGCAATCTCCGAAATAACGCTTTCTATATTTTCTTCCGTGACAAAGGTCGGCACAGCCAGTGCGGATATACAGGGATTAGCCGAAAAGTCAAATAAAAATCCCATATCCCTGAGAAGTTCCTTGTTTTCTTCCATTGCTCCGAACTCCTCCGCCGTAAGCAGAATCCTTATCGGACTAAACAGATTCTGTGCGTATTGTCGGCAGTTACGGCTTTTCAATTTCTCAAATAAAATCCTCTCATGCGAAGCGTGTTTGTCTATAATAACCAGTTTGTCGTCGCTTGTCTCTGCAATAATATAAAGTCCGAAAACCTCGCCTATAACTTTTATTTCAACCTTTTCATCTGCGGTTGTTTCGGGTATCAGCGGAATTATATTCTCTTCTTGCGTTGGTTGCAGTGGCTCGGAAATCCTTTCGCTTATATAGCTGAAATTCTCAGGCGGTTCGGATACTTCTGCAATCTTTTTTTCCTGTACCCTTTCCGTCCTCATGCTGTATGCACTGCACGCCTCAAAGTCCACTGTTTCTGGAATTTCTTCCTCGTCTTCCTCTTCGCAGATATTTTCTTTAACTGCTGTTTTTTCCGCAAGGTTTTTTTCAACTTTTTCTATTTCGTCAACAGGCGTTAAAATTGAAATCGTCTTTTCCTCTTCCGAAATAATTTCAGACTTTTTTTCAAGTTCAAACTCATATATAAGACCGTCTTTAAGCATTGCATCTTTCAGTGCCGAAAATACTGCGTCCGATACCTGCTTTTCGTTTGTAAAGCGTATTTCCGCTTTTGACGGGTGGATATTAACGTCCGTAAGTGTCGGGGAAATCTCAACCATAAGCACGCAGGCAGGAAATTTCCCCGTCATGATTAAATTTTCATAGGCACTTTCAAGTGCAACGGAACATATCTTCGAACGCACGTAGCGACCGTTGACAAAAAAATTCTGAAAAGAACGGTTATTTTTTGAGTAGAGGGGCTTTACGGCATAGCCTTTTATATGTATGCCGTTTTCCTCATAGTCGACCGCCATCATATCTCTTGCAAAGTCACGCCCATACACGGCATACACCGCCGAAAAAAGTTCGCCGTCTCCGCTTGAACTTAATTCCATACGTCCGTCACGTATCATTTTAAAAGACACTTCGGGGTGTGAGAGTGCCGTTTTCTGTACAATCTGACTCACCGCATTAGCTTCTGTAACGTCTTTTTTCATGAATTTCCGTCTCGCAGGAACATTATAAAACAGGTCTTTTATAATAAGAGTAGTACCGTCGGGACAGCCTGTTTTTTCGTGGCTTATCTCCTCGCACCCTTCAATGCGGTAAAGCGTGCCGAACTTTTCTTCCCTTAGCTTTGTTGTTGCCTCAACCCTCGCAACAGCTGAAACAGATGCCAGTGCCTCGCCCCTGAATCCTAATGTACATATATTGTCAAGGTCTTGTTTTCCGCTTATCTTGCTCGTTGCATGGCGGAGAAAAGCCTTTGGCACGTCGTCAAAAGTCATACCGCAACCGTCGTCCGTAACACGCATATAAGATGTACCGCCGTTTTTTATCTCAACCGTTATATGCCTTGCACCTGAATCTATCGAATTTTCGATAAGCTCCTTTATTACGGAAGACGGTCTTTCTATAACTTCCCCTGCTGAAATAAGTTCGGCTATCTCCCTGCTTAAAACCTTTATAGACGGCATATGCCTTTCACCTCGCTGTTTTTATATGCCGAGTATCGTAAATATTCCGCACTCCGCAAAAGTCTCCTGAACCCAGTCATTCAAATCCTTTACGGCTTCCTTTGTCCGTCCGTAAGCCTTTTCGCAAATCATGTCCCACTGTTCCGGACTGATTTCAGTTGCTTCATATGGCGAGTACTCGGGCAGAACGTCAAGAAAAAGTCTTTTCATTCCCGTATCGCTGAAATCCTCGTCATAGATATAGACCGAGTCGTCATTCCAGAAAAGGTTATTCCACCTGCCCCTGAAAAATTCGTGGCAGTCTGTTCCTTTGAGGTCGTCTTTCCTGTAAAAATATTTCATGCCATTCACTTCCTGTTCGTCATAATTTCCGATAGACAAATAATTTCCGTCATGTCATTACTCATCATAATAATGACCCTCGCCGTCTTCGTCGTAATAATCAAACTCAACATAAACTACATTGTCGTAATCGTCATAATAATACTTGTTGCCGTAGCCATCAAAATAATACTCAATGCCTCCGCCTGAAGCTACCGTTGTCGTCGGCGAGGGATTCACAAAACCACCAGCCACATAAGCCGTGTTACTTTGTTTCATTGTAACTTCTCCCTGTGCCTGTGTAGGTTCTTCCGATGATTCAGTAGTTTCTTCTGTCTCTTCACCCTCTGCTGAAGTTGTAGTTTCCTCACCCTCTGCACTCTCGTCCGTTGCAGTGGTTTCCTCTTCCGTCTCAGTTGGCGTCTTTGCACCTGCATTTTCGTTTATAAGTCCCATTTCGTACTTTTTATTGAGTATACGCAAAACGCTTTCGTCTATGCGTGCCTGTGATATTGTACCCGATTCAACCGCACTGCATATTGTGTCAACCGATTCTGCCAAGTCAGACGGCATAAGAATTATGTCAACGCCTGCATTCACCGCCATAACAGATGCCTCCCCCGAAGAATAAACATCAGCTATTGTATTCATCATGTGCGAATCCGTGATAATAATACCGTTGAACGCAAGTTCATTCCTCAGCAGTTCAGTAACGACGGGATAAGACAAATCCGACGGCAACCAGTCGCCGACACCTGAAACAGCCTGATGACCCACCATTATAAAGTCAACGCCTGCCGTTATTCCTGCCCTGAAAGGCACTAACTCGGTCGATTTCAACTCTTCCATTGTACGATTAATTGCAACCTCTGAATCTGTGTGAGTATTTCCCTCCTCTGCTCCCAATCCGGGGAAATGCTTCATTGTTGCACATACTCCTGCATCTTTAAGACCTGTTGCAACGTTTACCGCCATGTCCGCAACTATTTGCGGGTCTGTGCTGAAAATACGTCCGCCGAGTTCGTTTGTATCGCTTAAATTAACGTCCGCAACAGGTGCAAAATCAAGATTAAATCCGAGAGCCTTAATGTCCGTGCCGATTGTATAGCCTATCTCGTAAGATACGTGCGTATCGTTCTGTTCGCCGTAAACAACCATATCGTCAAAAGCTGTCGTTCCGAGATTGTCCGCAACCCTCGCAACCGTTCCGCCCTCCTCGTCAACGGACATAAACATTCCTATGCCGTTCTGATTCAACGCACAGTCCTGAATCGCACTTATCATTTCTGTTGTCTGCTCGGCTGTTTCAAAATTTCCGTCAAAGAAAATCAGTCCGCCTATATTTTTTTCATTTATTGCCTCTTCAACAACTTCGTCATAAAGAGTAACTATGTCATATCCCGAAAGCTGTTCGGGGGTTGTTATAAACATCTGACAAACTTTTTCCTCAAGTGTCATGCTTTCGAGCATTTTTTCGGGAACTGTCTTTTCAGGAACAGGCGGTTCTGTCGGCTCGGTGGGAGCTTCTGTAACTTCCTCCGTCGTCACCTCCTCGGAAGTTTCCTTCGAATTTTCTTTTTTTGATTCCGCACATGAACACAAAACAAAACTCATGCACATGGCAAACGCCAGAAATCTCCTTGCTTTCATTTGAAATCCTCCATTTTATTTTTGATAAGGTTTGCTGTTTATTCTGAATCCATAACTGAACAGTGCTTCTTCGTCATATTTTACTGATTCTTCTTTACAACGTCTGTAACAGTCATCACTGTAAACTTCAATATTTACCTGCACAATACCGTGCGGAAAATATGAATCCAAAGCCTTTTCAATATTCTCGTCTATGCCCTCATAATGCGAACTTTCAGGCATATAAATACAATACATCATATTTATAGCATTGGAATCCGCAATTTCCTTTAATGTATCGTTTTCGTCCAAAATCGGAAAGCCTGAATCATATCCCGCTGAAAATGTGCCGATATAGCTTGTAAATTCCTTTATATCAAGCTCGTTGTGAAGTATATTGTCCATATTTTCCCTGAAAAACGGGTTAGCGATTGTATTCATGTAATCATCATGATATACTTTCCAATCGGATTTGTTATCTTCCGACCTGCACAGTCTTACAAAATATTCGTCATCATTCAAAGAAACTTTCGCCATGGCATATGATTCCTGATTTTCGATACCAAAATCCCTTGATGGTTTACAGCTTAAAAGTTCAAAATCCTGATTATATTTTGAGTTCATATATTCAACGGCAACCGTACCGACTTTTTCGTAATCAATATGCGGTTTCTTTTCAAGACAGCCTGTACATAAAACAATACAAGATATCATAATCACAATTATTTTTTTTATGGTTACTCCCTTATAAGTTCAAGAACATCATTCAGTAACATTCGGCATTCGCTGTCCGTAAGTTCGCCCGTGTTGGTTTTTTTAAGCATTTCAAGGGCTTTTTCACGGTTGATACTCTCAAAACTTATCTGTCCGCCGTCCTCACGGGAAATATTCTCTGTCTTTGCATGGCTGTTCTCCATTTCTTCGAGCAACTCTCTTGCACGGTCTATGACTTTTGAAGGAAGCCCAGCCAGTTTTGCAACATCAATGCCATAACTTTCATCAACTCCGCCCCTGACGATTTTCCGCAAAAATCTGATTGTACTTCCGTGTCTGTTTACTGCTATGCTGTAATTCTTAACTCCGTCAATGTCGTTTTCAAGGTCTATCAGTTCATGATAATGAGTTGCGAAAAGCGTCTTGCAACCTAATTTCCTCGACGTGCAGATGTGTTCCGCAACGGCACGTGCTATGCTTACCCCGTCAAAAGTAGACGTACCCCTGCCCACTTCATCGAGAATAACAAGGCTGTCAGGCGTTGCATTTTTCAGTATGTCCGCAACTTCTTTCATTTCAACCATAAAAGTGCTTTGTCCTGCCGTGAGGTCGTCCGAAGCACCCACACGTGTAAAAATTCTGTCGGCTATTGATATTTTTGCGGAGTCGGCAGGAACAAAACAACCGATTTGTGCCATGAGAACTATTAAAGCCGTCTGTCTCATATACGTTGACTTTCCTGCCATATTAGGTCCTGTGATGACGAGCATTCTGTTGTCTTTTTTGTCCATGTATATATCATTCGGCACAAAAACCTCACCGTCAAGCATGAGTTCAACAACAGGGTGGCGACCGCCTTTTATGTCAATAACTCCGTCAAGCGAGATGTCAGGCTTTGTATACAGATTTCTTATAGCCGTATCCGCAAACGAGCAAAGCACGTCAACGGAGGCAACAGCCGTGGCGGTTTTCTGTACGGTTTCGAGCATTGAGGCGAGAAAATCGTGTATTTCGCCGAATATTTTGTTTTCAAGTGCAAGTGCCTTGTCCTTTGCACCGAGTATTGAATTTTCGGCGTTTTTAAGTTCTTCGGTTATAAACCTCTCGGCATTTGTAAGGGTCTGTTTACGTATCCACGTATCAGTTGGAATAAGGTCGTAGAAAGAACGTGTAACTTCGAGATAATAGCCGAAAACGTGATTAAAGCCGATTTTCAGGTTTTTTATTCCCGTTCTGTCACGCTCCCTTATTAAAATATCATCTATAATCTCCTTGCCGTGATTCATTATGTGGCGGAGTTCGTCAAGCTCCCTGTTGAATCCGTCCTTTATAACACCTCCGTCCTTCACGGTAACAGGCGGGTCGTCATTTATTGCATTCTCGACAAGTTTAACAATCTCGTTCAACGGCGAAATCTCGCTGTTGTATTTTTTCAGGAGCCTTGAATTTTCGAGCTTTTTGAGTTGCTGTTTTATATACGGCAACTGTAAAGCAGTAGCCGAAAGTGCCTTTAAATCCCTCGGATTCGCTTTTCTGTACATGACTTTTGTCATCAGTCTTTCAAGGTCGTAAACTTTTGTTAGATAATCCCTTAAATCCGCCAGAAAAACACTTTTTCTCTTTAGAGCCTCGACAGCGTCAAGCCTTTCGATTATCTTTGCAGGGCTTTTAAGTGGCTGTTCTATCCAGTTTTTTAGAAGTCTGCGACCCATTGATGTACTGGCGGAATCAAGCACCCACAGAAGAGAACCTTTTTTTTCCTTGTTGCGTAATGTTTCGGTAAGTTCAAGATTGCGACGTGCATTTAAATCAAGTCCCATGAAACTATCGCCGTTGATTATTTCGAGTGAAGTAAATCTCGAAGCTGAATTTTTCTGCGTATCTTTAATATAGTCAAAAAGTCCGCACACCGCCGAGCAGTCCGCACCGCCCTTGCTTATGCCGAGTTCCGAGACGGATTTTACATTAAACATCTCATTTAAAATATACGCACTGTTTTCCGCCCTGAAACACTCGCTGTCTCTCATGGTAACGGCACAGCCAAGACGTTTTTTTATAAAATCAGTAACATTCTTCATGTCAAGAAATTCTTCCGAAAAAATAACTTCCGCCGGCTGATACCTTGAAAGTTCGTTGATAAGTTCGGACTCGGCTTCTTTTCCGCCGAATACGCTTACAAAAGCCTCGCCCGTGGAAATATCTGCCGAGGCAATACCGCACACACCGCTGAATCTGTCATAATAAAGACTGCTGATATAGTTGTTTCTGCTGTCGTCAAGCATAGTTGTCTCCGTCAGTGTTCCGGCAGTAACAACCCTTATAACGTCCCTCTCCACGAGGTCACGACTCGCAGACGGGTCTGTCAGCTGTTCGCATATGGCAACCTTGAATCCCGCATCAATCAGCTTTTTCAGATAGGTATCAACGGCATGGTAAGGCACTCCGCACATGGGCGCTCTTTCTTTCAGTCCGCAGTCCTTTCCGGTAAGTGTAAGCTCGGCGGTCTTTGAAGCCGTCAGTGCGTCGTCAAAAAACATCTCGTAAAAATCGCCCACACGGAAAAACAAAAGACAATCGGGATATCTGTCTTTTATATCAAGGTACTGCCTCATCATTGCAGAGACTTTTTTTCTGTCTATAACCATTATGCACAACCTCCGCACGTTGCACAGCTACCGCTACAGCCTGTGGGAATCTCGCACGTATCAGGGTCTGCACCGTTTGCACACATCGATATAAGCTGATTTATATTGCTTATGAGGGTTTCAAGTGCGTTCTGTGCATTGCTGAAAGCTGTCATGTGTTCATTGTCCATTATTTTTTTGTAAATAATTTTTATCTCGCTGTCGATGATATTCATTTTTTCGGAATTTTCCTCAATCATAGCAAGGTCGAGTTCCTTTTTCAGCTCCGTAAACTTCTCGATGTCCGCCTGTAGTTCCTTGTCCTCGTTATTAACCTGTTTTGCGAGATTATAGGCAATATATCGGTCGTCATTCTGAATAGCCTTTCCGAGTTCCCTTGTCATCTGCATAACGTCCATAATTTTAAAATCTCCTTTTATCTTTATTTTATAAGCCGTCCAAGTACAGCCCAGTTCATAGAATCTGTTATCTCGACATCAACAAACTGTCCGATAAGCGAACTTTCGCCCTCAAATTCCACTATTATAAATTCGTCGCTTTTTCCTGTCAGAAATCCGCCATGCTTTTTTGAAACACCGTCCGCAAGCACACGCATTTTCCTCCCTACAAATCTTTTATAATTCTCCGTCGATATTTCCCTTTGGGTTTCAAGCAGTCTGCGCATTCTCTCGCTCTTTGTACTTTCGGGTGTTATATCTTCCATTTCAGAAGCCTTTGTGCCTGTCCGCCTTGAGTAAATAAACGAATATATGTTATCATATTTAACACGCTTTATAAGGTCTGCCGTTGCATTAAATTCCTCGTCGGTTTCGTTTGGAAAACCTACTATAATATCCGTAGTAAGTGAAAAATCGGGAGATTTCCGTCTAATATAGTCAACCGTTTCAAGATACTTTTCTATTGTATAACGCCTGTTCATTCTTTCGAGAACTGTATTGCTACCGCTCTGTACAGGCAGATGTAAATGCTTTGCCACCTTGTCGCACTCAAATATTGCGTCTATTAGGTCGTGCGTTGCGTCTTTAGGGTGAGAGGACATAAATCTTATTATAAAATCCCCGTCAATTTTATTTAGCATTCTCAATAGTTCCGGAAAATCAACCGCACCGCCGAGGTCTTTTCCATACGAATTGACATTCTGTCCGAGTAGCATTATTTCTTTATAGCCGTCTTTCACAAGACTTTCGACCTCGCTGTATATATCATGCGGACTTCTGCTTCGTTCACGCCCTCTGACATACGGCACAATACAGTACGTACAGAAGTTATTACACCCGAACATTATCGGCACGGAGGCTTTAAAGGTGCTTTCCCTTATCTGTGCGACGTTCTCCGAAAAGTCGTCATATTCGCCTATGTCGCATGAAAACTTCCTGCCCCTGAGACATTCGAGCAACAGCGACGGCAGAGAATTTATAGCGGACGTTCCCATTACAAAATCAACCTGCGGATATGATTTTCTTATTTTTTCGGCGATATGTTTCTGTGCCGTCATGCAACCCGCAAGCCCGATAATAAGCGACGGCTTTTCCTCTTTCAGCTTTTTCATACTGCCGACTATTCCAAAAACTCTCTCTTCGGCACTCTCACGCACTGCACAGGTATTAAGTATTATAATATCGGCTTTTCTTTCGTCAGATGTAAAATCATATCCCAGCTCCGCCAGAATACCTTTTATCTTTTCGCCGTCCGAGACATTCAGCTGACAGCCGAAACTATGCACATATGCGAATCTGTCCGTTTTTCCGAGAATACGCATTATCTCACTTTTAACCGCACTTTTTTCACTCAAAACAAAGTCCCTCACATTCGGTAAAAAATCATATTATATGTTATTATAACACAGATTGAAAAATTTTTCAAGTATGAATACCAGTTTTCACATAATTTTCCGTAAGTTCAAAAAAATCCATATGCACATTACACAAATATAACAGCGGTATTTTGTGCAGTGATACAAAAATTTATTTTTCCGTCGGTAAAAAGGAAAAAAGGACGGCTTATTTCCGTCCTGAACACACGAAAAAAGGAACTCACAAGAGTTCCTCTTTTCTTTATATCATTATATTTGAGGGAGTCTGTATTTTAAATTACTGACTGATGTTGTCGAGTTCTGCCGATGTCATCGGGAACTTGTCAGGTGTGATTGTTCTCGACTCAACGTACTGTATAGCGAGTGCGTCAGTATTCGTTACACCGTCGCCGTCAATAACGTCTGCATTCTTCCTGCCCTGTTCTGAGAGACTGTATCTGTCGGGGTTTGCGTTGGACTGCATGATAAGTACAGCGTCATTTATATTTACTTCCTTGTCATTGTCAGCATCACCCCATACAATGTTATCCTCAACTGAAGGCTTTATAGTTGTTGTTGTATCCTGCGGAGTATCGCCGTCTGCACTGTAAACCATATAGAAGAGGTTAGCCGTATCAGCCTTTGCAACCGTGTGACTTCCTGCGGAGAGGTCTACTGTTATAATGCCGTCGCCTGAAGATGTGTACTTTTTGCCGTCAATCTTGATTGTTGCATTTGCCTCAGCGAATACAAGCGTAATCTTGCCTGCCGACGAAGCGTTGAAAGTAATGCTTGTGGCACTTTCCATTTTGAGACATTGCGTGAGATTAAGACCGTTGTAACTTACACTGCCCTTTGATGTAGAGAGATTGCCCGTAATCGTGTAGAAGTCACTTGAAGTACCGTTTTTTGTGAAGTCGTGTACATAACCGCCTGCAACAACCGTGCTTCCGCCACCCTTTGTCGTGGTGGTTGTCGTTTGTGCGGGCTTCTGCGTAGAAGCAGTAGTCTGTGTTGAGGGGGTAGTACCCTGTGAGCTACCGCTGATTTTGGTGTTGTCCATGCAACCGCCGTAAGCCTCAAACTCAGAATTGAGAGCCGTATAAAGTGCCTCGCCTGTTGCCTCGATAAGTTTGTAATTTCCTGAAGGAATATATGAGAGTGAAGAATTTGTATCAAAATCGGAGTATTTGTTGTTGTTAGCTACCTTTTCGCTTCTGCTCGAAACGTCTACGCCCTGATATTTAGCGTTCTTTTTAAGGCTTATACGTGCATCGTTGTAGCTCTTGAACACACCGCCTGAGCCTGCGTCAAGTACAGGGTCTTTACACTGATTTACATAAGCATTGTACTCAGAGAAGATATAAGAGTTAGCCCTTACGCTTGTACAGTAGCTTGACTGTCCGTCAAATACGTTGTTGTACATATGGATATTAGCCTGACGTGCGAGAGGTCCTCTTGATTCGCAGTTCTTCCAGTAGTTGTGGTGGAATGAAATATTGTACTGGAGACTTGTATCACCTGAACCTACAAGGTTAGTCTTATGGTAGCCCTCATAGTAGCAATAACTGTTTGTGAAATACTGTCCACGCTTGAAGTCGCAAGCACCGTCGCCCTCTGATTTGTCAGACTCAGCAGGATTTGCAATGTGCGGTACATAGAACTCACAGTTATGAATCCAGCATCTTTCAACGGACGCAGTAATCTTTGCACTGCTTCCTGAACCCTCCTGTACGCCTTCCATGCCTACACAATCTTCGGGAACATTTCTGAATGCAATATTTCTTACTTCAAAACTCTTGCCGAGTTCAGGAGCAGAAGACTCGCACATAAAGTGGAATCCCCAGCCATTTACAGTAGCGTCAGCACCTACACCCTCGATTGTGATGTCCTTACCTGAACGCATTCTTGCCATACCGCCGTTATCGCCCTTTGTGCCACCCATATCTACAGAGTCAAATACCGTTACGCCCTCAGGAGCAGAAACATTTCCTACAATTCTTATAACGAGCGGTGTGCCGTCCTTAGCAAGTTTCTTGATAATGTCCTGATTGGTGTTAGCTGTACCGCCGTTAGAGTTCTTGCCGTTGCCTGTGTCCTGACCAACCGAGTTGAGAATATTTCCTATACCCTTAACTGTTGTGCCGTCCTTTGAAGTAACGGAAACAGTGTTTTTATTTTCTTCTGTAACATAAATAATCTTAGCATTTGCCTTGAGTTCGCCGTTGTCGTTGTAAGCACCTACGCCGTCGGTGTAGTTATAATGTGCATAGCCCGACCTGTCCTGCTGACCTACAACAATACCACTCTGCTTTACTTCGCCCTTGGAAGTCGTAACGGTAATTGTATAAGTACCTGCCTTGAGTCCGAGGAGGTCAACACGCACACCGCCGTCAACGTCTCTTACGAGATACTGGAGGTCTTCGCCTTTGAGTGAACCGCTTGAAGCACCTGAATAGGATACGCCTGTAACATCAGCATCTTTTATGCCTGAAAGTCCGAGATAAGCCATTTCATTCCAGCCACCCGAATACTCAACCTTTATGCCTGCCGGAGTTACTGCCGGAGTGGACGGCTTAGCGGTTGTAACTGTTGTCTGTGCAGGAGTCTGTGTCTGCTGTGGAGTTGTGTTTGTAACAACCGGCTGTGCTGAACCCGTTACCGAGCCACCGCCTATTGAAACAATTTTATCGTCATATGCAACAAGTGCATCTTTAAGTTTCTGGTCTACTGTATAGCTTTCGTCGTCAGCTGATGAGAAAGTCCATTTAAAATCACCGCCGTCAACACGTCCTGCACCTGCCGTTACAATTGCGGGAACGTCCTTGGCATTGTCGGGTGTATAGCTGTACATAATGTCAGACGTATCGAAATTGTTGTAAGTAGTTCTGTATTTGTTATCCTTATCAGCCACCTTGCAGGTTACACTTGACGGAATTTTTTCATTTCTTGATGATGCCTCGTATGCGTCAAAATCAACATTGTTGTCCTGATATTTAATGTAGCCTTTACCGCCGTCAACAATGTTTCCGAATGACTTTATAATACCTCCGCATTCACTTGAGAATGTAGGCTGATTGCCGTTTGCAACATCTGAACCCTGCATAGAAATCAGCATGGGATATTTGCAGTTTCTGAAATAGTTGTTTTCAGAAAAACATGAAGCACCAAGTGTAACACCTATACCATATTTGGCATTGCCGTCAAAATAGTTGTTGTAGCTGTGAACCGTACAGGTTCTGATTCTCGGGTGGCGTGAATCGGAGTGGTCATACCAGTTGTGATGATATGTAACGTAGTTTTCTTCCTTTTCAGACTTCATGCCCTGAAGATTGCACTTGCCGTTATCAAAGAAGTGATTATAGGAGTGAGTTACATAGGAAGAAGTTTTTGTATCAAGTGCGCCGTCGCCTTTTACCTGGTCGGCATCTGAACCTGCGTCGCCGTAGAAGAAATCACAGTTATGTACCCATACGTGGTCATTGCCCTGCTGGAGTCCGCAGTTATCACCCTCACTGCTGTTGCAGTTCATGAATCCAATGTTTCTTACTTCAACGTTTGAGGAATTTTTCATTACAAGACCGAATCCGTTGAATGTTGTATCATTGCCGATACCCTCAACTGTAAGTCCGCACGTTGCAGTGTCTACCATAAGGTCGCCTTTGTCCATGTCGGCAGGGTCTGTGATGTTTCCGATAAATCTGATTGCAACAGGGGGAGCGGACTTATTGCTTTTAAGGTTTGTAATGATATTCTGTATACCTTTAATAGTAGTTGCATTTCCCTTCTTATCGGGGAGTGAAACGCTTACACTGTCCTTTGTTTCTTCCGTAACGTAGATAACAACAGCATTTGATTTAAGCGTGCCGTCCTCATTGTAAGCACCTGAAGATGTGCCGTTTACGAATCCGAATCCTGAACGGTCATGAGCCGTTACAGTAGCATTAGCCTCTGCCGAAGCCGAAGTATCCTCACTGCCGTTTACAACGGGAACAACTTTCATCGTATGCTTGCCAGCCTTGAGACCTACTGCGTCTGCTCTCATGTAATCCGAATATTTTCTTATAAGCATTGAGTCAATCTGTACGCCGTCAACATAAACATTATAGCCAGTAGCACCCGAAACGTGTGCCCATGTAATATACATACCCTCGGCATAGCCTGTTGCCTGTGATATGCTTAAAGCTGAAACAGCCGAAGCCGTCAGCTGATTTCCGCCCTGAACGTATACAGGAGCGTTTATTACTGCTGACATTGCTGTTACAGACATTACAGCAGATGCAAGAACTGCTGTGACACGTCTTTTCATGACTTTGTTTTTCATTTTAAGTTTCCTCCATAAAATATAATGATAATAAAATTACGTTGCAACCCTTTGTGCAACTTCCGCACTTTGTTTTTCCATTGTTTATATTATACTGTAAAATTTTCATAATTTCAATGATGTATAGTACTGATTAACTGATATTTTGTGCTTTTATTGTGATTAAACCTGCACAAATAATCAATATTATTAAATCTTTCGGAATTTTGTATTATATTTATATTATAATAGTATATAAAGTTTTTTGAAAATTTTCAGAAAAAGCCCTTGACAAAAACGGAATAATATGCTATAATAGTTTCACCTCGTTGAAGGTCTATTTTTTTGCATCATACGAGGGAGGCAAACAACCTATCTCCGTTATCTGCGGAGTAAGTATTAATTCAGGAGGTGCCGATATGAGAGTAAAGGTTACTTTAGCATGCACAGAATGCAAGCAGAGAAATTATGTTTCTAAGAAAAACAAGAAGAATGACCCTGACAGACTTGAAATGAATAAACACTGCAAGTTCTGCCGTAAACATACTCTTCACAAAGAAACAAAGTAATCGGAAGGAGTTTTTCTGATGGCTAAGGAAAAGGAAAATACAGCTCCCGAAAAGAAAAAGGCTGAAAAAGAAGAGAAATCTTCCAAAAAGACAGCCGACGCCAAGGCAGACAAGAAAAAGTCTGAAAAGAAAGAAAAGGGAAAAATCGGAAAGTGGTTTCACGACCTGAAAGTTGAATTTAAAAAGGTGGTATGGCCGACAAAAACAACTGTTGTAACGAATACTTCCGTTGTTGTCGCCGTTGTTGCACTCTCCGCCGTCCTCGTCGGTCTTCTTGACGAAGGATTCCTTGCTCTGCTCAGACTTATCTACCATTAATCAGTACGGAATCTATTTAAGGAGGATTGTTATGTCCGAATCAGCTAAGTGGTATGTTATTCATACCTATTCGGGTTATGAAAACAAAGTCGCTCAGAATATTGAAAAGGTTACCGAAAACCGCAAGCTTCATGAGCTAATCCACGAAGTCAGAGTCCCGACTGAAACGGTTACGGAAATTGCCGACGGAAAAACAAAAGAGGTAGAACGCAAAACCTACCCCGGCTATGTTCTTGTAAAAATGGTTGTTACTGACGACTCATGGTATGTGGTCAGAAATACCCGTGGCTGTACAGGCTTTGTTGGTCCTGCTTCAGAACCCACGCCACTCTCGGAAGAAGAAGTCAAGAAACTTTTTGGCATCGATGTCTCTTCTGTTGAGGTTAATTTCAAGGTCGGCGACAGCGTTCGCATTTCGGGTACGGCTATGGACGGCTTTATCGGAGTTGTTCAGAACATCAATCTTGACGACCGCTCAGTTGACTTGCTCGTCTCTATGTTCGGTCGTGAAACCCTCACCACCCTGCCGATAAGTCAGGTTGTCATGGCTGAGGATTAATTCAGGTCAAAAGGAAGTTTTATAAGAAAACTTCAGTGGGAGGGGTAAAATAATTCTTGCCCCGCCATTTACCACATTTATGGAGGTGCGAATACATGGCACAGAAAGTAGTTGGCTATATCAAGCTTCAAATCGCAGCAGGTAAGGCTACACCTGCTCCGCCTGTTGGTCCGGCACTCGGTCAGCACGGCGTAAACATCATGGCATTCACAAAGGAATTCAACGAAAGAACTAAGAACGATATCGGAATGATTATCCCTGTCGTTATCACGGTTTACGCAGACCGTTCTTTCTCTTTCATTACCAAGACACCACCGGCAGCAGTTCTTATCAAAAAGGCTTGCAACATCAACAGCGGTTCAGGCGTTCCGAACAAAACCAAGGTTGCTAACATAACCAAAGAACAGATTCAGAAAATCGCTGAACAGAAAATGCCTGACCTCAATGCAGGTTCACTTGAGGCAGCTATGAGCATGATTGCTGGTACAGCTCGTTCAATGGGCGTTGTAGTCGTTGACTAATCAATTTTTTGAATGACGAAAGGGAATTTTTTCCCGTTCTGACTTCTCATGGTGGGAGGAAGATTCCGCTAACCGTTCTGCTATAGGCAGTACGGTATTACCACTTAAACAGGAGGATATATAATGAAACACGGCAAAAGATATGTCGACAGTGCTAAAACTGTTGATTATGCAAAGCTTTACGAGTCCACAGAGGCTCTTGACTTAGTATGCCAGAACGCAAAGGCTAAGTTTGATGAAACTATTGAAGCACATATCCGTCTCGGCGTTGACTCAAGACACGCTGACCAGCAGGTAAGAGGTGCTGTTGTTCTTCCCAACGGAACAGGTAAGAATGTTAGAGTTCTCGTGTTCTGCAAAGAGGACAAGTACGAAGCTGCACAGTCGGCAGGTGCTGACTACGTCGGCGGTATGGATATGGTTGAAAAGATTCAGAAAGAAAACTGGCTCGATTTCGACGTTGTTGTTGCTTCTCCCGATATGATGGGACTTGTCGGTCGTCTCGGTAAGATTCTCGGACCCCGTGGTCTTATGCCGAACCCCAAGGCAGGTACTGTAACGCCCGACGTTGCAAAGGCTGTATCAGAGGCAAAGGCAGGTAAGATTGAATACCGTCTCGACAAGACTAATATCATTCACTGTCCTATCGGCAAGGCATCTTTCGGTGTTGAAAAGCTCGAAGAGAACTTCTCTGTTCTTATGGACGCTATCGTTAAGGCTAAGCCTGCTGCTGCAAAGGGTACTTATCTCAAGTCCTGCACAGTAGCTTCAACAATGGGTCCTGGAGTACCTGTTGCAACAGTTAAATATGGTGTCTGAAAAGACTTTTAAAAGGCGGTTTTTCATAACCGTCTTTTTTTATGCCCTGAAACATAAAAATATGCGAACAAAAAAGGGACTCCGAGGAGTCCCTTAAATTTGATTTATTGATTATTCACCGAGTGCATCAAGCTGTGCAGATGTCATCGGGAAGTCGTCAGGAGTGATTGTTTTTGATTCAACAAACTGGATAGCAAGAGCGTCGGAGTTTGTAACACCACTTGTGCCGTTGTCAATAACATCAGCATTCTTCATGCCCTTGTCTGAGATTGTATACTTGTCGGGGTTAGCGTTGGACTGCATGATAAGTACAGCATCGTTGATGTTAACCTTGCCGTCTACGTCAGCATCGCCCCAGAGAATCTTTCCATCGTCCGGTTTATTAGGCTCGTCTGTAGCCTTAGCAGCCTCGTCCTGCATGAATGAAGAAATCCAAGCAAGAGGAGCGTTCCAGTTAATTGTTACCTCGTTTGTAGACCAAGCTTCGATAGAGTCAACAAAACATCTCTGTGACGGATTTGTTGTATCGCCAGGAACGAATCCAAGAGCACGTACATACGGGTCCTGAAGACCTGCATTAGGACCACCTGAAAGAATACCATCAGGAGCCATAGGCAATGTCTTGTCAAGTTCGTAAGACCAGTATCTGTGATGCGGATTGTGTTCCTTGTATGTACCGTAACCTGTTACATAGGAGTATGAAAGCGGATTGCGTCCGAAGAGGTAGTCAAGACCTGTAGCAACACCGTTCATGTAGTTAATATCACCTGTAAGGTCGTAAGCATAAGCCATAACGATACAGTTATTGATAACCATTGAGTTTGAACCCCACTCATAACCGTTAATCATAATAGATGGGTCAAGGTTGTTCGGGTCATTGTAATCCGGACCATCGTACTTGTAAGGAATGCCGTAGCCCTGCTCGTTTTCACAAGCAATATATTCGTCAGCAGCAGCCTGAACGCTTTCTAATATCTTGCTGTTTTCGCTGTCAGAAAGGAGGTCGCTGTGGAGAGAAAGTGTAAGAGAACCAGCAGAAGCAGTATTACCCCAGTTAAATGAAGTGAATGAACCACTGCCCTTGTTTTCACCGCCGACCATTCTTGTACCTACATTGTAAGCGTATTCAGCGTACTTGGGGTCATCCATCTTAGCCTTATATGTAGCAGCATCAGCATCGCCCATTGCAGAAGCAGATACGAAGATTTCGCAAGCTGCCCAGTAAGCATCATCAAGAACGTTGTCGTCACCGTAAGGTCCGCCGCCTTTTGCCTGCCACATAGGTGCATAGAGTGAATCTTCTCTGATTTCTTCCTTTGCACACTCGCACTTAAGGTCAGGGTGTGTGGTCGGTGTGCTGTCATATTCATACCAGTACTTTTCATATGCAGCAAATGCTTCCTTAGCACTGTCAAGATATGTCTTAGCCTTAGCAGAGTCATATGGCTCCCAAAGTCTTGCAGCCTGTGCAGCACAAGCAGCATAGTTAAGTGTAGCAGCAAACGTCGGAGGCTTTACAATACGAACAGTTTCCCAATCTGCCTCGTAATCCCACGGTCTTGTAGCAAGACCCGTCCACTTGTGGTCGTGGAGCTTGTGATAGTAAAGACCCTCATACTTACCCCATGCACTGTCGCTGGAAGTAACCTTCATCTGTGCAATCCAGTCAAGTTCTACAGCAGCTTCATCTAAAATGTCAGGAATCTTGTTTCCTGCCTCAGGAACTACAACAATGCCTGAACCGTCAGCAAATTTAGCCTTGCCTTCTTCTGTCTGGATAGCTCTTTCATACATATTCTGGAGAGTCCATACAGCAATACCGCCGTTTACAACGTATTTACCGTGGTCGCCGGCATCGTACCAACCACCGTTTGCAGTAAGAGTACCTGACTTGTATGTTCCTGTTGCTTCTTCCTTAGAAGAATATTCATTCTTCCAGATTTTCTGGATTGAAGCTGTATCAGTCTTATGACCACCTTCGTGACCCATTCCTGTACCCTTGCCGTCTTCACCGCCTGATGTACAGTATTTATCTTCTATATCAATACCTGAACGGTTCTGATAGAAGTAGTTTATTGAGTTTGTGAGAAGGTTGTGAGAATCATCAGAGTAAATATTGTCACCGATATTGAATTCGAATGACCTCCAGTCATGTCCTTTAATCTGGAGATAGTATCTGCCCGGATTAGTATATTCAGTGAAATCAAGTGTGCAGACTGTATCACCGGAATCCGCATCAGCCGTAGCAGCAGAAGTTGTGCCTGTGTATACAACAGTACCTGAAGTTGCATCGACAAGCTCGAAGTCATAAGAACCGCTGAGGTCAATCTGTGAAGCACCGTAAAGAATATCACCCTTGTTATCGCCAAGAGTTGCAACCTTTTTAAGATTTGAATAGTAACCAATCTGGTTTACAGAAATGAAGTTTTTAGTTGCACCAAAAGTACCGAGATTGCTGTCAACAGTTGTACTATAGTCACGGTTTACAGCACCGTATGAATTACTTGAATCTGCATCGCAATCATTGCATGATGTACATTCGATAGACATATTGTCAAACCAAATCTCATCGCCGTCCTGAGCGTTACCGCCATAACCGTTGCTGTCCTTAGCATAGTGGAAAGCCCATTCAGCACTCTCAATATCCTGAGTAGGAGTAAATGTACCACTGTATGTCTGATATGATGTTGTCAGTTTTGTGGCGTTACCCCACTTCGTATTATCAGGATTATTTGGGTCTCTAGACACTTCGTGAGGACCTTCATGCATAGTACCTGCATTGCCGTCAAGAACAAAATATTCCTGATCGCCCTTAGTGTTACCAATCTTCGTGCAAAGCTCCATACCATTTCTGCTTGCCTTTGCATCGAAGCTTACTTTGTAAGTGTGACCTGCCTTAAAGTTAATGTTTCTGTGTCTGAACTGAAGATCCCACTTTGATTTGTCAGCACCTTCAGCTACCTTGACTGTAATGTGGAATTCCTTACCTTTAATTTCGAAGTCCTGCTTTGCCGGACTTGATTCGCAAGTATGCCACGGAAGTGCCTTATGGTCGAAAGTTGTTTCGCCAAGTACCTGACCAGCTGAAGCGGTTATAGGAGCAACCGTGCCGGCAACAGCTGTAGCGAGCATAGCAGCAGACATAAGACTTGCGGCAATTGCTCTGGAAAATTTCTTGTGCATTTTTATACCCTCCCTGAAAAATATAGAAAAGATTTACTTATAACGCAGAGTCAGTGCAAGCCCTGCGATTATCTGATATAACTACAGCAAGCGGAAACTGTCCGAAGACCCTGCACCTATCCTTTTTACTTGCCAATCTTATTATATTATATCCTGTAAAAAAAGTAAATAGTTTTTTTAAATTTCGTCTTTTCTTCTAATATAAGCATATATTTTTTGTATATTTTTCACAATCGGCTTATAAAAATAAAAGGAAGACGGGCTTCCTTTTATTAAAAACACATGAATAAATTTTTATTTATAACATTATCCCAGTTTGTCAAGTTCTTTTGCAGTCATCGGCAGGTCGTCTGAACTTATCGTCCTCGACTCGATATACTGTACAGCAAGGGCATCGGAATTGGTTACTCCGTCGCCTTTATCGATAACGTCGGCATTCACAGCCCCCTGTTCCGTGAGGGAATATTTGTCAGGATTTGCGATTGACTGCATGATAAGAACACAGTCATTTATATTTACCTCACCGCTTTCGTCGGCGTCGCCATAAAGCACTTTACTTTCCGAACCGCTTGGATTTGTAGGCTTGTCAGGCTTTGTAGAATCCGTAGCCGAAGGAGTTGTGCCGTCGGGTTCTGTACCCCATATAAGCGTATCGCCGTCGTACATGGTAATATATGCGGTTTCAACCATATCGTCCTCACCGCCCTGAACGAGTCCCTTTGCGGAATAGTCGTTTGAAGAGTCCCATGTAACCTTTTCGTTGTCCGCTGTCTTGAGACTGTCAGGAATGCCGACCCTGAACTGAAGTTCCGAGCGGTGTTCGGACTGTCCCGTCGGCATTACAACACGACCGTCGCCGAAAGTGATTTTTACATAATAGATGTTGCCGTCATATTGTATCGGGTCGGAAACAGTAGCCACACCCTCGTCTCCGCTGTGCTGGTCTGTACCCTTTGTTACAACAACGTCATTTATTGAAAAGCCCTGTTCGACGAGTTCCGAAATATCGAAATAGTAGTTGTAGGACAAATCCTTGATAACCCTTGCCGGCCATGCGGAATGATTCATTGCATAAGCCTTTATCTCAGTATAACTCTCGGTAGCCTGATTGAACGAAGCCTTTACGAAAAACTCAGGCCATTTAACCTCTTCCTGCGGTGGAAAATCTTTGAGAGGCTCTCCGCCGTAATCGTCAATGAAAGCACAGAGTGCTGCTGTAAATCCTGCGTTGTAGTCGATAGCGACTTCCGTATGTTCGTAAGAAGCATTATCGTCTTTAAAACTTCCGTCCTGTGCAGGTCCGCCCTCCAATGCACCGTAAAGCACATGGGCATACTCTGTCTGCCACTTAGGGTCTTTCAGCGGATTTCCGTCCTCATCGAGTTTTCCCAGTTCGTTCCAGTGGTCGTCATGCGCACCGCTTGCTGTTCTGTGATGGATATTTATGGGATTCTTTTCGCCGTATCCGATAACATAACTCATGCCTAAATCATTATCGCCAAGCGCATAGTCCATCTGAGTTTTAGCCCAGTCGGTATACTTCTTGCTGAGTGTTGCATTGTCCTTGAAAATAGTATCAGAAGCAAGCATAGCAAGAAAAGCCGTATTTTCTGCGTGGCGGAGCGAACCCCAGTTCATAAGCCATGCGAGACCGTCGGGTGTATACTGAACTTTTTTTCCGCCATAGCCGTCAATCCAGTAATCAAGATGATGTTGTACATGGTCTATCCACTTCTGGTCGCCTGTATTCTGTGCATAGAGAAGTATAGCACCCTGCATTGTATCGTCCCAGCAGAGACCCCATGTATATTTATATTCTGTGGACTGATCTTCCCTGCCTAAATTAGGGAGATACTCTTTTTCTGCCTTTTCGAGATAAGACTTATCCCCTGTTGCCTTGTAAAGCCAGTTTGCCGCAAGGAAAAGTTCGTCCATAAAGTCCGCATCTGAGCCCGACCGTGCCGTATCATAGTATTTCTGCTGTTCGCCTTGGTCTTTGTTGCTCCTTGTCTTGTCGGCGAGTTCAAAAAGACTTTTTGCGTGTTCAAGGTACTGCTCGGCAAGTTCAGGATTTTCGTCCTTGAAAACAAGATAGCCTGCGGATAGTGCAGAAGCCATATCCGCAACTGTTGTTGTACAGGTTATCTCGTCATAAGGTCTTTCGTCCGTCGAATACTGCAACTTCATTTTACGCTCGTACATCTCGGCACTTCCCCACCATACGTGGTCCATTGTCGGGTGTCCGATAGTGCCTATAACTTTATCGCCCTCGTCACAAGCCATTACATAATCAAGACCCCACTGCAAATTTTTTGCGTATAAATCATAAAGACCCGCTTTTTTTACAGAATCCTTATATTCAAGAATACCCCACGCCATAATCATAGCAGTATAGGCATTTGTGAGGGTAAATTTAAAGTGGTCGCCGGCGTCAAACCAACCGCCCTGTACAACGTCCGTCAGCATTGAATCAGCTCTCCACGAAACCATGTTCCAGTCGGGCAGTTCTCCTGCCTGCTGTACCTCATAGAAAAACATTGATTTCTGCAAAGCCTCCGCATAGTTATGCTCCGAAGACGAACTGCTTTTTGCCGTTGCCGTACCTACGGCGTTTACAGGCAGACTTGCCGACATTCCTGCGAGAAGTGCCACAGCCGAAAGACCTGCGGTTATTTTTTTGAAATTCATATTTACAGCCCCTTTTCATATAATAATATAATATAATTTAAATATACATTATTTATTGCATTTTGTCAATATTTTTCTGCAATTTTTTTATCGTCCGTCAAAAAAAGGACTGCACAAAAAAAGTACAGTCCCCTGATTTGTATGATAAAATTATTCTGCGTCTTCTGCCTGTTCTTCAAGCAAAGCACGGATAGAAATGCTTATCCTGTGTTCTTCCTCGTTTATGTCAATAATCTTTACATCAACAACATCGCCTACAGAAAGTATATCCCTTACGTTTTCAACCTTCTTGTCAGCAATCTGAGAAATATGGATAAGACCGTCCACGCCGTCGATAATCTGTGCGAATGCACCGAAAGATGTAATTGAAACTACAGTAGCCTTTACAACGTCGCCAATCTGGTAATTTGACATGAATATAGTCCACGGGTTGTCAGCTTCTTTTCTGTAGCCGAGCGAGATTCTGCCCTTTTCCTTGTCAAGTTCCTTGATGTAGACTTCGAGAGTATCGCCGACACTTACAACTTCACTCGGGTGGCGAAGTCTCTTCCATGAGAGTTCGGAAATATGTACCATTCCGTCAATACCGCCGAGGTCAACAAACGCACCGAAACTTGTAATAGACTTAACCTTGCCTGTGAATACACTGCCTACTTCAGCATTTTCCCAGAATTTTGCTCTTTCTTCTGCCCTGCGTGCATTCTGTACAGCCCTGATAGAGCCTACTGCTCTCTTTCTGCCCTCTGTAACCTCTATGATTACAAATTCAATCTTCTTCTTGAGGAGCTGGTCAAGCTCTGCACCTCTCGGAAGACCTGTCTGCGAAGCGGGAATAAACACCCTCACGCCAAGCACGCTGAGAGTAACACCGCTCTTTACAATGTGCTGTACAACGCCCTCGAGAACTGTTCCCTCTTCCTTAGCCTTGAGAATTGTTTCATAGCCTGCCTGCTCGTCTACCTTTCTCTTGGAAAGCGAAACAGTACCCTCTGCGTCATTCACCTTGATAACAACAAGGTCGATTTCGTCGCCGACGCTTACGATGTCCTCGGGTTTCTTCGACTGGTCGTCCGTAAGGTCTTCAAACTTTACATAGCCTGTGTGCTTTGTGCCGAGGTCCACGACAACTTCCGTATTGTTTACCGAAACAACAATACCCTTGACTTTCTCTCCTGTATGTATTTTTTTGAATGACTGGTCAAGCAATTCCTGAAAATTCTCCTCTTCCTGAATTGTTTCCTTTTCAATCTCTGCCATTTTGGTTTTTACCTCCTTAATTATATAAGCCGGAGTGGACGCTCCGGCAGTAATGCCGATTCTTTCAGCATCGGGGAGCATTAAAGTATCAAGTTCTTCCGAATTTTCTACATGATACGTTTTACAGTAACGACTGCACACTTCATATAGCTTGACTGTGTTTGAGCTGTGCCGTCCGCCGACAACAATCATGACATCTGACTGCTGTGCAAGTTCACGGGCATCTGTCTGCCTTGCATCTGTGGCATTGCATATTGTATCAAATATAACTACATCGGGGGCATCTTCCGGAATCACCTTTAAACACTTTTCCCATATTAATATATTATACGTCGTTTGTGCAACAAAAGCAAGAGTTTTTCCGAAAAAATTTTCACGATTCTGAAAAATGTCATTAAGTTCAAAATCATCTCTGAAAACAATGCAATTTTCGTCACAATGCCCAACGATTCCCTGCACTTCAGGGTGATTCCTGTCGCCTGCAATGAGGACAATACAGCCCTCTTTTGTTTTGTCAGCGACTATCCTGTGAATTTTCGAGACAAACGGACAAGTAGCGTCAAGCATTCTGTTGCCTTTGCGTTCAATCTGTTCATATATTTCACGTCCCACGCCGTGCGAGCGTATAACAACAGTCTCGTCAGGCATAAGTTCGTCAACAGAATCTATAATCCTCGCCCCTCTGCTTTCCATATCGTTCACAACGTCCTGATTGTGAATTATCGGACCGAGCGTAGCAACTTTAGTACCCTTTTCAAGTTCATTATATACCATCTGGACAGCCCTGTCAACACCAAAGCAGAATCCGGCTGACTTTGCAACCGTTATTTTACGCATTGTCCGTCCCCTCTCCCTCGACAAGTGCCTTTATGTCCGCCATATAGCGATTTTTAAGCCTCACTATCTGCCTCGGATTAGGTTCGTCGCATATCTCGCAGTATTCTTCGGGATATATCGGCTTGCCGTATTTAACTGTAACTCTCGTGCGAAATTTAAGTTTCTCCCCGAAAACAATTCCCACAGGAACAATAGGCTTTCCTGAACGTGCTGAAATAAGCCCCGCCCCCGAGTGTCCTTTATGTACCTTGCCGTCTTTTGAACGTGTTCCCTCGGGGAAAATCATCAGACTGCAATTGTTATTAAGCCTTTCAACCGCCGTATCTATAACCGCCGTGTCGCCTTTGCCTCTCGAAACAGGAAAAGCCCCGAGCAGTCGGATAAGTCCGCCGAAAAACTTGTTTTCAAATAATTCTTCCTTTGCCATAAAAGCGTGCCTGCCCCTCAGTGAACAGCCAACAAGCGGAGGGTCGGCGTTTGTGCGGTGATTTGAAGCAAAAATAACCGTTGTATTCGGCGGAATGTTTTTCCTCCCCTCGAAGTGCAGATTAAACGCAATACTCATGCAGAATCTTACAAGAGCCTTTGCCATGGCATAAAACATCTCACACACCAACCTTTTCACTTATAATTTTAATAATAATATCTGCCGACTCCTCAAGCGTGAGTTTTGTTGTGTCGACAAGCACGGCATCGTCCGCCTGTCTTAACGGTGCTGTTGTGCGGTTAGTGTCGTTGAAGTCACGCTTTTTTATATCGCTTAAAATCTCCTCATAGCTCGGCGAATCGGGTTTTACAGCCAGCTCCATATAACGCCTTTTCGCACGCTCCTCCGGAGTTGCGGTAAGAAAAATCTTAACGTCCGCATTCGGCAATACAACCGTGCCAATATCCCTGCCGTCCATGATAACATTGTTTTCGAGTGCGATTTTCTGCTGAGTGCTGAAAAGATATTCCCTGACGGCAGGAATGGCAGAAGTACGGGAAGCAGACATAGATATTTCGGGTGTCCTTATCATATCCGAAACGTCCCTGTCGCCGAGAAAAACCCTCTGCACTCCGTCAATGAATCCAAGTGAAACATCAGCGTTTTTCAGCGAGGACGGAATGTCGCTGTCGGAAATATTATTTTCCGTGATATAGAGTGCGACTGCCCTGTATAATGCTCCTGTGTCAACGTATATATAGCCGAGCCGTGCCGATACCATTTTTGCAATGGTGCTTTTTCCTGCTCCTGCCGGTCCGTCAATTGCAATATTTATACTCATGATTTTTCATTCTCCTTTTTACATATAAAGTGATGCGGAATAAGCCGTTGAAAAGGCTATCTGAAGATTAAATCCGCCCGTGTAGGCGTCAACGTCAATTACTTCTCCTGCAAAGAAAAGTCCCTTTATAATTTTAGATTCCATGGTTTTTGGATTTATTTCCCTGACTGAAATTCCACCGCTTGTTATAATCGCCTCTTCAACAGGGCGAAATCCCGAAATGCTTACGGGAAAATTTTTTATAAGCCGACCGAGTACGTGCCTTTGCTCTCTCGTTATGCCGTTGACTTTCTGTTCAGCAGAAATTCCCGACAGCCTGACAATAACAGGTATCATCTTTGAGGGTAGCAGTTTTCTTATGCCGTTTGCAAAGTCTCTGTTAAGGTTTTCGGCAAAATCCCTTTGTATTCTTGTATCAAGTTTTTCAGGCGTGAGGGCTGGTTTTAGGTCTATTGAAAGTCTGTATCTGTCTTCTGACATTTCCCGTATATGAGAACTTGCACTCAGCACCAGAGGCCCTGAAACGCCGAAGTGTGTAAAAAGCATTTCGCCGAGTTCGGAATACACGAGCTTTTCACGGTCGTAAAGATTAAGCGTTACATTTCTCAATGAAAGTCCCATCATCTCGTTGCAGTACCTGTCCTCCGAAACAAGCGGTACAAGACTCGGTTTTATTTCCGTTACCGTGTGACCGAGTTTTTCCGCAAATTTATAGCCGTCGCCTGTAGAACCTGTATTCGTGTAGGACTTTCCGCCCGTCGCAATAAGAACCGATTCGGAATAATACTCCTCCTTTCCGACTTTAACGCCTTTGCAGATATTGTCTTCTGTGATTATGCCTGTAACTTTTTTTCTGACTATCCTTACTCCGCATTTTTTCATTTCTTTTTCGAGTGCGTCCGCTATGTCATTGGCATTATCACTCGTCGGAAAAACCCTGTTGCCTCTTTCGGTTTTCAGCGGTACGCCGAGCGACTCGAAAAAATCCATTGTGCCGTAAGCGTCAAAAGCGTTAAAAGCACTGTACATAAAGCGGTTATTAACAGGGATATTCTTCATATGCTCCTGAATATCGGAATTATTCGTTACATTGCAACGCCCTTTTCCTGTTATTCGCAACTTCCTGCCGAGTTTTTCGTTAGGCTCGAAAAGTATAACGCTCCGCCCTTTTCTTGCCGAATGCACAGCCGAAAAACACCCCGATGCACCACCGCCGACTATTATAATATCAGTCATTTTTTATCAGCCTTTTCATTAAATTTTTTATTTCTTCACGTCTCCTTGTGGTTTCTTCCACGTCAATTACATAACCGTTTTCCGTCAGAACTATAACATCACCCTCCCTTGCATTTTCGGGAAGATACACAACCGAAACGTCAATAATTCCGTCGTCTGTCTCAACTACCGCAAAATCCTGCTCGAAACGGTCTATTATCATCATTGATTTTTTTCCTCCGTAACTGAGAGTTCTTTTCCGTCCGACTCAATAACCACTGTACCGCATAGGTCTGTACGATAAATTTTATCCGTATATTTGCTTAAATTCTCAATTGTTATATCGCACGGGTGTCCGTAGGAATTTCCCTCGCCACACGAAATAACTGCATAGTCAGGCTTTATAATTTCAAGAAATTTTTCAGAAGATGACGTGTCACTTCCGTGATGTCCCGTCTTGTAAACGTCTATATCGGCAAGTTTTCCGCCGTCAATCATTTCTTCTTCGGCGAGTTTTTCGGCATCTCCCGTAAATATAAAACTATTCTCGCCGTGGTACATTACAAAGCTGACGGAATAATTATTCACGTTGCTGTAATCCTCGCTGTTTGGTGCGATTATTTCAAGCTCCGCATCGCCAATTTCTATTTTTCTTCCGAGTTCCGCCTCCGTGAGTGAGAGACCTTTTTCCGCACACGCCGTAAGAAATTTTTCATAATACTTTGTTGTCGGCGTATCGCTGTCATCTATGTGCGGTACTATCATTTCGCCTATGTCAAAATGTTCAACAATCTTACTCATTCCGCCCATGTGGTCTGAATGCGGGTGTGTTCCGACGACGTAGTCTATTTTTGTTATGCCCATGCCGTCGAGATACGAAATAACCCTTTCGCTGTCTCTGGATTCTCCGCAGTCAATAAGCATTCCCTCACCGTCGGACGTTATGTAAATGCTGTCACCTTGTCCGACATCTATGTAATGTACCGAAAGTTTCTCCATGTCAGACGGTGCAAGACCTCCGAGACCGCCCGAAAAATACCATACCGCAAGACCTATGATTATTATAATCACCGCAGGAATCGCCGTTTTAATCATCTTCCTTTTTTCTTTCGGCGACTTGCTGTCGTACTCTTTTTTTGCCTGTCCGACGTATTTTTTAATTTGTTTTTTCTGTTCGTCTGTGATTTTAAAACTTCCTTTTTCTTCCATTTGCTATCTGCCTTTCTGTTATTTTTCCCGAAGTCCTCAACAAGACATTTCGGTGAAGTGCCGATAAGGTCATACCGCCCAGCCTTTTTCAGTGCCTTCAGAACTATTTCCCTGTTCTGCGGTCTGAAATACTGCAACAAAGCCCTCTGTGCCGACTTTTCTTCAGTAGTTACGGGAACGTAAACTTTTTCCATTGTATAGGGGTCAAGCCCCGTGTAAAACATACACGTCGAAATTGTCCCGGGGGTTGGATAAAAGTCCTGTACCTGTTCGGGTCTTATGTGATTTTCTTTCAGAAATACGGCAAGTTCTATTGCCTCATTCAGCGTACTACCAGGGTGAGATGACATAAGATAAGGCACTAAATACTGTTCTTTTCCTATTCCTTTGGTTATTTCGTAAAATCTTTTTTGAAAAGCCTTGTACGCCTCAATATGCGGTTTGCCCATCTTGTCAAGCACCACCGCCGAGCAATGTTCAGGAGCGACTTTCAGCTGTCCGCTTACGTGATACTTTATAAGTTCCCTCATAAACTCATCGTTTTTATCTTCCATAAGATAATCATATCTTATACCTGAACGTATGAACACTTTTTTTATTCCCTTTATTTTGCGTATTTTCCGCAATATATCTATATATTCGCTGTGGTCGGCTTTCAGTGCGGGACATGGTTTCGGAGCAAGGCACTTTTTGCCCATGCACAAGCCTTTACTTAGCTGTTTTTCGCATGATGTGCTTCTGAAATTTGCCGTAGGTCCTCCGACATCGTGGATATAGCCTTTGAAGTCAGGCATATGCGTTATTCTCTCCGCCTCCTCAAGTATCGACTTTTCACTTCTGCACGTTACACGTCTGCCCTGATGCAAAGCTATAGAGCAGAAATTACAGTAGCCGAAACAACCACGGTTATGAGTTATTGAAAAACGTACCTCCTCAATCCCAGGAACTCCACCCATTTCCTCATAGGAGGGGTGATAAGTCCTTGTATATGGCAGTGAATAGATGTGGTCTAATTCTTCCGTTGTGAGACTGTATGCCGGCGGATTCTGCACAAGCATTGACTTCCCGTGACGTTGTACAATTGTTTTTCCATACACCTCGTCCTGCCAGTCGTACTGGATTTTTGTTGCCTTTGCATACTCCGTCTTGTTATCTCTCACCTGCTCGAAAGACGGACACTGTGCCGAGCCTATCGGCGTATTTATCGGCTCTGTGAGATAGCAAGTCCCACGTATATCGTGAATATTTTTTATATCCTCGCCGTTCGCAAGACGTTTGCAGAGTTCTTCAATCTGATGTTCGCCCATACCATACATAAGCAAGTCCGCACCACTGTCAACGAGAACTGACGGACGGACAGAATCGTCCCAGTAATCATAGTGTGCAAAACGCCTTAATGAAGCCTCAAGTCCGCCTATTGCTATCGGAACATCGCCGAAATATTCACGGAGTTTCCGACAGTAGACAATAACTGCCCTGTCAGGTCTTTTTCCTGCAACTCCGCCTGCCGTATAGGCGTCTTCTGAACGCTTTCTTTTTGCAACCGTGTAATGTGCAACCATTGAGTCTATATTTCCCGATGTGACAAGAAAAGCATATTTCGGAGTGCCGAATTTTTTAAAATCCCTGTCCATGTGCCAGTCGGGCTGTGAGATAATGCCGACCGTAAAACCCAGCGACTCAATCAGCCTTGTAATTATAGCTGTCCCGAAACTCGGGTGGTCTACATATGCATCGCCTGTTATGTAAATAAAATCAAACTGAGTTATCCCCTGCTCGTCCATTTCTTTTTTAGTCAAAGGTATAAATTTATCATACATAAAAAATCACCATTCAGTCCAAATCACTTTCCAGTATAATATACGAAAAATCAAGTTTTTCAAGACTTTTACGCCTGATTATCCAGTAGGCTTTATAGATACCACCGCCCATAATATCCCAGCAGTCAAACTGAAATAAATTAATCTCATCATCTTCAACAGGGTCTATATTCACACCGCACGGAAATCCGAAAATCTTATTACATTCAGAATTTTCCTCATCATCTTCAGAATATTCCTCATTATTTTCATATTCTTCTGAATCATAAAAACCGACTGCATTTTCGGGAAAAACGTCCTCCTCAACGCTTCCGTCAAAATACTTTCTGTAATACGGCAACGGCGGTGGGGTGCGTCTGAGTGTCGACATATCGCCGTCCCAGTAAATTACTTTCTGAATATCCTTTTTGTCCTGTTCGTCAACTGTCATCTTCACATAGCTGTCGCTTTCAAAATCAATAATTTCACCGCTCCAGAATATATAAAGCATACCTTTTTTCGGCAGAAGATTTTCAACGTCCGCACCTGATTCGGCAAGTTCATAAAGATTTATCTGTGCTACCAACTGCATGGCTGATTTTTCATAAAAATCTGTTTTACCGTTGCTCGCCCATGTTTCAGTATGTGCTGACATGGTCGGATATTCAATTTCAGGCGGTAAGTCGGGAAAACCGCCCATTTTGCTTGCTCCCACGGGTATATCTTTTCCGTCCGTGTCCTTATCATAAAGAATAATAGCATTTCTATAATTTTCTCTATCCATTATTTTCCTCCTTTAGTCTTAATTTTCTTTCGTCGTACTGCATTCTTGACATCAGCACTTTTCTCGGCTTTGCACCCTCGCTTGCCCCTACAACGCCCATTTCTTCAAGACTGTCCATAATTCGCCCCGACCTCGCATAGCCTAGTTTTAATTTCCGCTGAATCATAGACGTTGAAATCTGTCCGTTGTTTACGGCAAGCTCTATGGCTTTTTCTATAAAGTCGTCGTCCGTGAGAAGTGCATTGCCTGTAGACTCGTCTGCCGTACTGCCGTTGCCTTTTGTCTGCGGAACGAAATTTTCAACCGCCTGAATAATATTCTCGTCATATTCTCCCTCAAACTGCATACGTATATAGTTAAGAGTTGCATTTATATCTGCCGACGAGGCAAAACACCCCTGCACACGCAACGGTTTGCTCATGCCAATAGGCATATAAAGCATATCGCCATTACCGAGGAGCTTGTCCGCACCTGCCATATCTATAATGGTACGTGAATCAACCTGCGACATAACAGACAGTGCGATTCGGCTCGGAATATTTGCCTTTATGAGACCCGTTATAACGTCCGTTGTCGGTCGCTGTGTTGCGATTACAAGATGTATACCCGAAGCACGTCCCATCTGTGCAAGACGGCAGATATAGTCTTCAACTTCCTTTCCTGCAACAAGCATCATGTCGGCAAGTTCGTCAATAAATATGACAATCTGTGGCATTTTCTCGACATCTTCCGTCTGCTCTGCCCATGCGTTGTAGGACTTCAGGTCATTTGCCCCCGCATTCGCAAACATCTGGTATCTCCTCATCATTTCGTTTACCGCCCAGTTCAATGCACCAGCAGCCTTTTTACATTCGGTTACTATCGGTATAAGCAGATGCGGAATGCCGTCAAACACCTTAAACTCTACAATTTTCGGATCTATGAGAATCATTCTCACCTCGTCGGGAGTTGCATTGTAAAGTATACTCATTATAATGGAGCGTGTACACACTGATTTACCCGAACCCGTCGTACCTGCAATTATTACGTGTGGCATTTTTGCAATATCGCCTATTATAATGTTGCCTGCTATATCCTTTCCGACCGCAAACGCCAGCTTGCTGTCTGCCTTGCGGAAATTCTTTGAAGCGAGCATTTCCCGTATCGTAACAACGTCCTTGTTTTCATTCGGAACTTCAATTCCGACAACCGATTTTCCGGGGACAGGGGCTTCTATTCTTACGCCCTGTGCCGCAAGATTAAGGGCTATATCGTCCTCAAGGCTTTTTATTTTCTTAACCTGCACGCCGACCCCTGGCTGTACTTCATAACGTGTTATTGCAGGTCCTCGGAGAATGTCCCTTATCCGCACCTCGACCTTAAAACTTTTCAGCGTTTCGACAATTATTCCCGCCTTGTTACGCATTTCCTCTTCTGCCTCGGCACTGCTCATATTATTATCGGGAAGTGCGAGCAGTTCGAGATTAGGCAGATTATATAACTTATGTTCGGGCTGTATTTCTATATCTATATCTTCGGCTATGATTTTTTTCTTCCGCTTGACTTTTTCGGTCGCACGTGTTATAAGCTCCTCTAAATTTTCGTCCGCCTTTTCTTCTCTGACTTCCTTCTTGTTGTTTTCGGACTTCTCCGTATTTTCCGCAACTTCCGCAACTTCATTAACTTCCTTTATTAGTTTGTCCGATTCAAGCGGAATGTCAAACCAGTCCTCAGCTAACGGCTCGTTCTTAATCGGCACGGATACGGAAATACTCTCAGGCTCTTGCTTTTCGTCGAGAATCTTTATAGCCTCCAAATCGGCACTGAACGATTTTTTTTCTATATCGTCGTTGAAGTCGTCGTCATCATAGACATCTTGCCACTCACCGCCCATAAGCATATTAAAAAGCCCCTGTGCGATTTTTCCGACATTGCGGAAAGGTCTTGTCACAAACTCCAGAAACTCAATTAAATTCTTGTGCGTGAAAAGCATTCCGACCACGAAAAACAGAACAATAGTTATTATTCTTGCTCCCGTTCCGCCGAATATTCCCAGCAATGGACCGGCTATTAGATAGCTTACCACGCCACCGCCACTGAGTTCCGTACCCTCTTTGTAAAGCGATTCTATATGTCCTGAAAAATCTTTCCCCGGTAAAGCTCCGACGGCGAAAATCTGTATTGCCCCGCTTGTCAGGAAAATCAGTGCAATCCCCCATGTTATGCGGTTTTTTATAGCCTCCTGACTTTTTTCCATTCCTATCTGAACAGCTGTGTATATGAGGATTATAGGCACGAATATTACCGAAAATCCGAAAGCCCCGAGCAGAAATCTATGTATTGCATTCCACCCTGCCGAGCCTTTCACAAACATCATGAAAAATGTCAGTATACCCAGTCCGAAAAGCACAACCGACCGAAACTGCGTCTTGTCGTTTATTTCAATCTCAGGCAGTCTGAAATTAAAATTAAAATCTTTTGGTAATTTTTTTTTTGATTTTTTCTTTGCCATTATCAGACCTCCGCAGAAAATAATTTTACAGGCGGAACAAGTCCGCCCGACGCTTTTAAAATCAAATATATCTTTTTTCGGAATTTTCTATTATATTGTAAAGGCACTCCATTGCATCGCTGAGTCCGCCGAGTTCGTCAATAAGTCCCGTTTCAACAGCTTTTTCGCCCTCGAGAACGCTACCCACATCAAGTACAAGCTCCTGAGTATTCATCATAAGACTCCGAAAATTCTCTTCGCTTATATTGCTGTTTGCAGTGACAAAATTTATAATCCTGTCCTGCATCTTGTCAAAATATGAAAGTGTCTGCGGTACGCCGAGGACTGTGCCGTTCATGCGGACGGGGTGAATCGTCATGGAAGCCGACGGCACTATAAAGGAATGTTTCGCACTTACGGCAAGCGGTACGCCTATTGAGTGTCCGCCACCCACAACAAGCGAAACGGTTGGCGTTTTCATGCCTGCTATGAGTTCGGCTATTGCAAGTCCTGCCTCAACGTCTCCGCCGACAGTATTCAGAATTATAAGCAGTCCTTCAACGCTCCTGTCCTGTTCTATTGCGACGAGTGCAGGAATTATATGCTCATATTTCGTTGTTTTATTCTGCTCGGCAAGTACATAATGCCCCTCTATCTGTCCGATAACCGTGAGACAGTGAATAAGGTGCTTTGCGTTCTGAGAAATACTCTGTCCCGTCTCCTCTGCGAGTTTCGCCTCGCTTACTTTCTCCTCTGAAATATTCTTGTCATTTTCCAAAAAACGTATACCCTCTTTCAATGATGTTTTAAATTATCATGTGAAGTTTTCATAAAGATATACATTATAATTATATAATATTACGGGCGTAAAGTCAATATCAAATTTGCACATAAAAAAAGCGTCCTGTTTAACTGAACGCTTTTCCCGAATAATATGCTTTTACTGTCCTGCATTTTTTTCCTTTTTATTCTTGCTGATGTTGTTTGCAGCGAGACCAATAAAGATAACTGTCATACCTAACGGTACAAATAAAAAAGTCGTTGCTTCTTTTATCTCCTGGTCGATATATTCAAAAAATTCTTCTCTTTCCATGTAATCAGAACCAATCTTAACAATAAAAGTCATTTCGTCCTCCTCGACCTCGGCTTTCTGACTTACGAGTGTCTGCCTGTAACAAAAAGTTCCTACGCTTCCTACTCCGAACACAATACCGATAATTATAAAAATAACGGCAAATATTGACCTTACTGTCCTTTTAGCTTCTCCTGCCATTTTTCGTACCTCCACTATTATTAAACCTATATTCCAATTATACTGTTTTTTTCATATATTGTCAACATATTACCGCACAAAAATCCATTTTCTGCCATTTTAACAAAAATTTTCTGATATTTCCTAAAAGTCTTTATATTCCCTTGGTGAATATAAATATATAGTGTACACAGTTTTTGTGCAAATTATGGATTTTCATTGAACGAACACAGTCTGTTAATAGTTTATTAACAAATAATGATTTTCAGTGTGCTATAATATACTCAGACAAAAAACGTTCACAAATCATTAATATTTTGAGAGAGGATTGATTTTTTATGAAGAATATGTCAAGACGTTTAAAAGCCACAGCTATGAGTCTTGTTATGGCTGTTTCATTCGTTCCTGCTATGGCTTCGGTTTCGGCAAGTGCCGTAAGCGTTTCGCCCTCGCTTTCTTCCGTGATTAACACAAAGAAAGACGCTGAAATAACAGAACTCGGAAAGAGTATTCCCGTAGGCGACAAATATCTGGGCTATATCTCAGACCTCGCAAAAAGCGGTCTCAAGACAGTAAATATAACTTTCACTCCTGACTTCACGGGTAATTTCTCGTGCGGTTTCGGTATCGGTATAAAAGATGCCCCTTACTGGATGGAATATGATTCCGTAAAGGGATTTGTTGATTCAAGTGACGATAGTGTTAAAATCGCCTCTACTGAAGTTGCATGTAAAGCCGGCGAACCTGTGACAATAGGCTTCGACCTCTCAGGTCTCGACCTCAGCTATACGGCAAAGACAGAAAAATATCCCGGAAAATTTGAGTTCAGAAACTACTATGCAGGTGAGAAAGACGGCTCTATCACTGTAGACAAAGTTGAAGCTAACGGCAAGGTTGTTACTCCTGAAAAGCCCGACGATAAGCCAAATAACCCCGATAATCCCGACAAGCCTGTTGACAACGTTCCGCACAACAACAAGAATACAAGCGGTGACAACTGGTCTTTCAAGGATAACAAAGACGGCACGGCTACTATTTCTTCAACCGTTGCAAGACAGATTGAGTTTGAAGAGCCGATTATTTTAACGCAGGGATATGACGAAGATACCTATGCAGTTTCGGAAGAGGGCTATAAAGAAGGCGACCCGATTAACAGCTATAAATTTACTTATTCTGATTTCGGTATCAGCGACATGGAAGGCGTTACTATTGAATCGCTTACCGCTGTTATCGAGTCTGACGAAGAGGTTGACACGTTCATGTACGGCGGAGGTCTTAACGTTATTCAGATGTCCGACGCTGACACGGAGTACGCAAAACAGCTTGCAGGAATCGCAGGAAAAGAAAAGGCAAGCTACTGGTACAACGACTGCGGTGAAGACCAGTTAAAAGAGTTTGAAGAGGCTGGCGTTGAATTTAAAATCAAGCCCGCAGGCGGTGCTACAATGACGGGTGCAGGAAGCTATATTGAGGCTTACTGGGAAGTTCCTGCCGAAGTACAGCCATTTACAGGCACAAAGATAAATGACCAGATTTCTTTCCAGTACTGGTACGGCACAAAGGCAGAACAGGAAGAAGATGCGGAAGAGCCTGCAAAGGTTGAATCCGTAAAACTCAAGAGTGCGGTACTCACTTATACAAAGACCGTTACAGTTCCATATACTGACTCCGCTTCCAAAAAAGTTAAGGAAACCCTCACACACGGCGACGAAAAGACAAATGCACTCCACGTTGCATATGCAGACCTCGGAATCGAAGAGGATATGGACGTTTATGCTATCCGCTTTGACATTTCTGCAAAGTCCCCTATCGGAAAACTCGTCTACAATGTAGGCTCGACCGTTACGGAAAAAATAAGCGATGATTACTGGTATCAGGAAGATGCAGACTACTGCGTACTCAATGCAGGCGACAAGGCTGAAATCATGTGGATTGTCCCGAGCCGTGTTGCAGGCAAGAACAGCGAGACAAACGGCATAAATCCCGACCCCGAAACAGGAGAAGTTTACTTCGGATACTACTATGGCGAGGCTGATTCTATTTCAATCGATAATATAGAAGTTTACTACGAACTTCCCGAAACAACCACAACAACAACTACTACCACCACAACAACCACGACAACTACCACAACTACAACCACAACAACCACTACCACAACAGCAGAGTCCACAACAACAACTACCACCACACCTTCAAAACCAAAGGTTACACTCTGGGGCGACGCTGACGAAGACGGCAAGGTTAATATCAATGACGCTGTACTGATAATGCAGTCCAACGCAAACCCCGACAAATATTCGCTTACAGAACAGGGACAGGTAAACGCTGATGTCGTTGACAACGGCGAAAGCGGTGTTACAAACTCCGACGCTCTCGCTATTCAGTTCATTGAATCGAGAACAATTTCCACTGATGACTTCCCGATGACTTCCGCACAGCTTGACGAACTCGGAGACTAATTATTCAGATTATGCACATATGAGGACACTTCGGTGTCCTCTTTTTTAGTCTGTATTGCTACACACTCCAAACGCAATTTACATATAATATAATGTATCACAATTCTTTCTGTATCGTGCCGACCTGATGTCAGGGGTGATATTCTTGAAAACCTGTATTTTAACAATGCCCTCATACACCTATGTCCAGAAAAGCGAGAGACTTTTAAAATCAAGAGGGTATCCTTGCGAAATCAGACGAAACGAAACAGTTACAAAAAACGGCTGTGGCTATTCGCTTTATATTTCAGACAGATGCCGTCAAGCCGTTGAAATACTCGAAAGATATTCAGTTCCGTATACTATTCAAGAATACGGGGGTGTGTGATGATTATAAATTTTGACAACGCTTCAACGACCTATCCGAAACCCGAAACCGTAAAAAAATCAGCACTCAACGCAATAGAGAAATTCGGCGGAAATGCGGGCAGAGGCGGTCACGAGCTGTCTATGCGGACTTCGGAAGCTGTATTCTCCGCACGTGAGACAATAGCGGATTTCTTCGGTGCAGAGCCTGAAAACGTCATATTTACGCTTAACTGCACGCAGTCCCTCAATACAGCTATACAGGGAATAATGGCAAAGGGCGGACACATGATTATCAGCGGAATGGAGCATAATTCTTCGGCACGTCCTTCCGCCGAACTTGCAAGAAATAAAAAAATCACACTGTCTGTAGCACAGGTTTATCCCGACGACAGACGGACAATAGAGAGTTTCCGCTCGCTTATCCACAGCGATACAAAAGCCGTTGTATGCACAATTGCAAGCAACGTTACAGGGCAGATTCTCCCATATCGTGAGATAGCCGAAATTTGCAGGGAAAAAAATATCTGCTTTATTGCAGACGGCGCACAGGCTTGCGGAATACTCGATATAAAAATGTCGGACGGAATAAATATTCTCTGCACGGCTGGGCATAAGGGTCTTTACGGAATCACAGGAACAGGACTTCTCATAACGGACGGAAAATTTCCGATAAAGCCGATTATTCAGGGCGGTACGGGAAGCTCGTCGTCAAGTCTCCGACAACCTGACTTTTTGCCTGACAGTCTCGAAAGCGGTACTATAAACGTTATAGGCGTGATGAGTGTAAAAGCAGGTATAGAGTTTATCAGAAAAACCGGAGCAGAAAAAATTTTTGCCCACGAAGACAGAATTTGCAGGAGCTTTATAAAATCTCTCAGCAGGAATAAAAATATAATAATCTACAGAAATCCCGAATCCTCATATGTCCCTATAGTTTCTTTCAATATAAAAGGCGTACCGTCAGAAAAAACCGCTTCTTTCCTCGCTGAAAAAGGATATTGTCTGCGTGCGGGATTCCACTGCTCCGCACTTGCACACACTCAGCTCGGAACGGAAAACGGAACAGTAAGGTTTGCACCGTCTGTTTTCAGTAACGAAAAAGACGCTCTAAAACTGGCAGAAATTGTTAAAAATGTGACAGTTTCGGAAAAATATAAAAAAACTATTGAAATTATCTGAAATTGTGGTACAATAATAATATAGGTTATGCACATACAGAAACAGAGGGCTGAGCCCTCTTTACATAAAAAACGGAGGTGGTGAAACCTATGTCATTTCATGATATCAAAGAGGCTTTTTTCAGCGTACTCAGTACCCTTGAATTTATCGACCTCATAGATGTCACTATCCTTACTTACATAATTTATATAGCCCTTAAACTAATCCGTGAGACAAGAGCCGGACAGCTTGTAAAGGGAGTTCTGTTGCTTGTTGCAGGGTATCTGATAAGTAATTTCTGCAAACTCAAAATCATGACGTATCTTTTAAAACAGGCTATCGATATAGGTCTTATTGCCATGATTGTCCTTTTTCAGCCTGAACTAAGACGTGCCTTGGAAAAATTCGGTCGTACTAAATTCAGTCTTTCAAATTTCGGATTCGGACAACTTTCGGACTCCCTCGCTAAAAAGTGGGAAATCGCAATTGACGCTATCTGCGATTCATGCGTTGAACTTTCCGCAACCTGTACGGGAGCATTGATTGTCGTCGAAAGGCAGGTAAAACTCGGTGAACAGATTGAAACGGGTACTATAATGAATGCCGTGCCAAGCAAGGAAGTTTTTGGAAATATCTTCTACCCGAAAACTCCTCTTCATGACGGTGCTGTAATCATGCGTGACGGAATAATCCTCGCCGCTGCGTGTTTTCTGCCTAAACCGCAGAAAGACGCTCTCATAAACAAAAAGCTCGGTTCTCGTCACAGGGCAGCTATAGGAATGAGTGAAAATTCCGATGCAGTAGTTATTGTAGTCTCTGAGGAAACGGGACAGATTTCTGTTGCCATGAACGGCGTAC
>CAMWQJ010000006.1 GCA_947176415.1 uncultured Ruminococcus sp.
AGATAAAGGCGGTTTACGACAGATATTCTGCCACGGAAAAAAGTCTTTCGGAGGCAGAGAAAAAACTTGAAAAACTCAAGGAAAATATGCCTGTTCTTGAAAAATCCTGTGCCACATTAAAGAGTGCCGAGGAAAAAGCAAGCAGGGAGTTTGACTATGCACGTGATACATATAATAAAGTATCGGAAACGGCGGAGTTTTACAGAGATGTTGTTATTCAGCGTAAAAACGTTGAGACAGCCAGAAAGTCCTATGAGACGGCGAGAAAAAAGCATGACATGAAAAACAGTGAATATAATGCGAAATACAGGGATTTTCTTGATGCACAGGCAGGTTTTATGGCGAGGGAACTTAAAAACGGCGAGCCTTGCCCTGTCTGTGGCTCGACCGAACACCCACGCCCCTGTACACTTGAAATAAACAGCAATATTACACGTGAAGTTATTGACAAACTGAAAGCCGAGGCGGACACTCTCAGGAAACTTCAGGAAGAAAAGTCGGCAGAAGCGAGGTCGGCAGTGGACAGACTGGCGGACATGGAGAAAAAAACCGCTTATAAGTCAGAAAAAGAAGCTGAAAATGCACTTGAATCCGCAAGAAACGATATGAACGGCAAAGAGGAAGTTTATAGAAAAGCAGTTCAGGAAACACGCAAAGCCGAGAAGTACAGGACGGAAACCGCTGTTTTGATTAAAAAATATATAGAATAAGTTCCGAAACTCAAAAAAGAATGCGGGTTCTGGCAGAAAGAATATCATGGAATCGTTGCGGAAAAAGTTCTTGACGGCTGGCAGGAAGTTACTGAAAGCTATGAAAGAAAATATGCAGAAGAACTCAGGAAAAAAACTGACAGGTACAACCGTGAGAAATACAATGCCGAGGGAGGTTTTGAACAGGCGAAAAAGGCGGTTGAGGGAAAAGAAATTCCCGATATTGCGGAACTTGAGAAAAATGAAAAAAACGTCGGCGAGGTATTGGCAAAGGCTCGTGAAGAACTGAAAAAACTGGAGAATATTTTCCACTGCAATTCAAATCTGTTTCCGTTGCTTGCGGAACAGGCGGAAAAACTCGGCACTGTCGTCAGTGAGGAGGAAATGCTTAACAGCCTTTATTTACGTCTGAACGGCGGACAGAAAGGCAACAAGTTAAGTCTTGAAACTTTTGTGCAGAGAAAGTACCTTGAAATGATTCTCGACAGTGCAAACGCACATTTTCTTGAAATGTCGGCAGGGCAGTTTGAACTCCGCCTTAAGAACAGCGAGGAGGCTTCCGACGGCAGACGTGACTATGGTCTCGACCTTATGGTCTATTCGGCAGTGACGGACACGGAACGTGAAGTTAAAACACTTTCAGGCGGTGAGTCGTTTATGGGTGCTTTGTCGCTCGCTCTCGGAATGGCTGAACAGATTCAGCAGACTTCTTCCGCCGTCAATCTCGATATGATGTTCATTGATGAGGGCTTTGGCTCGCTTGACGAATATTCACGCAGACAGGCAGTCAACGTGCTGAAAGAAATGGCGGAAGGCGAAAGGCTTATTGGAATAATTTCTCATGTCACGGAAATGAAAACCGAAATTGACAATCAGCTTGTCGTTACAAGAGACGAAAACGGAAGCAAGGCGGACTGGCATATCAGCTAAAAAAACATAGTGAAATTTGTAGGATTATACAAAGTTTCTTTTCTGAGTGAAAAAAATATGGCAGAGACTTGATTTTTTTCTCAAAATAAATTACAATTATTATATATAATATATTTATGGAGGGATTTTAAATGCACTCTAAATTTTTTAAGCAGATAGGTGCGTCCGTAATGGCAACTGCCATGCTCGTAAGCAGTTTGGCAGTATTAAATGTAGGTACTGCATTTGCCGAAGGCGGAAAGAAATATGAGTTTGAAAATGCCGAAATTTCTGGCGATGTGACGGTTGAGAAAAAGGATTCCGCAAGCGGTGGCTCTTATCTCAAGATGACGAACAGCGGTACTATAAAACTCACTTTTGACGTTGAAAAGGACGGTATGTATACGCTGAAAGTTTACGCAGGCGGTGAGGGCGGAGCTAAACAGCAGAATCTCGCCGTAAATGGTGCTTCACAAGGCGAGATTGCGATTCCCGAAAGCAAGGGATTTGAAGAAATTTCCATTCCGTCAATAAAACTTACGGCAGGCGAAAACACGCTTGAAATAAGCAAGTCGTGGGGCTGGTCGAATTTCGACTATATGACGGTTGAAGAAGCTGTACTTGCTCCGATAAAGGCAACGCAGACAACTCCCGTTGATGTGAATGCAACTTCCGAAACAAAAAGCCTTATGGCGTATTTTGCCGACATTTACGGCAACCATATTCTTTCGGGTCAGCAGGAAATCTATAGCGGAGGTCCTCACGGTCTCGAACAGGAATTTGAATACCTTAAGGAGCTTACGGGACATTATCCGGCTATCAGGGGATTTGATTACGGTAATTTCTGCTGTCCTGCTTATGGCAGTAAGGACGGCTCTACAGAGCGTATTATCGACTGGGTAAAGAATAAAAACGGTATTGCAACCGCTTCATTCCACCTGAACGTGCCTACAGATATGTCAAGCTATAACACCGGTGACAAAATTGACTGGGGTCAGACTACATACAGCGAAAAAACAGACTTCTCACCCTCAAAGGCAATTGTTGAGGGTACTAAAGAAAACCTCTATTATATGGAGGCACTGACAACTCTTGCAACAGAGTTCAAGAAACTTCAGGCTGAAGGCATTCCGGTAATCTGGCGACCGCTTCACGAAGCAGAAGGCGGTGGCGGTGAAAAAGGCTCGTGGTTCTGGTGGGGACGTGAAGGCTCGAAGGTTTATAAAGACCTCTGGATTTTCACTTATAAGACCATTACTGAAGAGTTAGGCTGTCACAATCTCATATGGGAATGGAACAGCTATAACTTTGATACTTCTGCTGACTGGTATCCTGGTGATGATTATGTTGACATAATCGGATATGACAAGTACAACTGTACTGAATATATCGAAGCGGAACCAAACAAATGGGTTCCCTCGCTTGTGCATAATGACAGTGCAATAAGTTCCACTTTTTACTCAATCATGGAAAAGTACAACAGTGCAAAGATGGTTGCAATGGCTGAAAATGACTGTTTCTCGACCGTTGGAAATCTCACTTCTGAAAAAGCGGGCTGGCTGTATTTCTGTACATGGTATGACGGCGGAAGCGATGATATAAACTTCCTTACGAATCCGATGTTCAACACGGAAGAAGATACTATAGAAATGTATCAGAGTGACTACTGCATTACTCTTGATGAACTTCCCGAAAACCTCTATAAACACGGTGATGACATTGTAATTACAACCAAAACAACGGAAAGCGATGACAAGAACACCACAACAACCACTACCACAACAACAAATTCCGACGATGACTTTAAATTTGAAGTTAAATCCTATGATATTGAACTGCCTAAGGGATTCAGACAGTCAGTGACAATTGAAATTGAGGGCGCACCAAATGCATCTATCGGCGGTGCTTTGGGTTACAGCACTGGTGATACTCCTGATGACTGGGTAAATATTGAATGGAAAGGCAATACAGACGCTGACGGTAAGCTTACTGTTACAGTTAAGGCTACACGTATTCCCGAATCAGTGACAAACGCTCAGGTTCAGATTTGGTGGTCAAATGTATGGGATTCCGCAACGGAAACTTCTACAGATAAAGACTGCGAAATGGTTAATTATAAGGTGAATTTCCCCGGACTGGGAGATGTTATCTTACCTACCCTTTACGGCGATGCTGACGAGGACGGCAAAGTAAATATCAACGACGCTGTGCTTATCATGCAGTCAAACGCAAACCCTGACCGATATTCACTTACCGAGCAGGGCAGAGCGAATGCCGATGTTGTTGACGGCGACGGCGTAACAAACTCTGACGCTCTTGCTATTCAGTATGTTGAGTCAAGAACTATCAGCTATTTAGATTTTCCGATTACAAGTGCTGAACTCGACAAGTTATCAGCAGAATAATTAACAAACACACAGACAAAAAAACGTCAGACTTAATATAGATATACATATAGAAGTAATGCCCGAAAGTAGTTTTTCAACTGCTTTCGGGCTTATTTTAATTATTGGTTTATTCGCATAAATAAACAAGAATTTAGTATTCATCAAAAAACTCTTGCAACTTTTCAACGAATAACCCAATATGCAACCCATCTACAAATGAGTGATGTGCTTGTACTGAAATTGGGATATATAACTTGCTGTCTTTCTCATAATATTTTCCCCAGTCAAACAAAGGGGTAGCATTATCCTTTTTTCCGGAATTAGTATGGGAGATATGAGTATAAGTTACCCAAGGCATAGGCGAACATTGGAAAACATCATTTCCTAACGGAGCAGTAAAATATTCTTTCTGTTCTTTGGCGGTTTTGGTTGCTAACTCTACATAATCCTTAATGTTATCTGCCATAGGAACATTGACAACTTTAAATAATTCAGTTTCAGCATTAAGATAAGTAAATGCAGTATCAATGCTATCGAATAAAACAACCTTGCCATTAAGGAATCTGTATCTGAAAGCCTCAATCTCATTGGCACATTTACAAACAGCATAGACCATTGCCATAGTAAATGAGAATCCCTGTTCTTTAATTTTTCTTTTGAAATTCGTTATTTCCGATTCAAAAGTAACACAAAAAGCTGGTTCAATACTATTTCTGAAAATCATGCAGTGCATAGAACGTTCCCACTTTGTTTCATCAATTACCTTATAATGATTTGACATAATTTGATACCTCTAAATTCCAATTTATTTTATTAAAATTATACATCAAAAGCAGTCATATGTCAATAGAAACGCCATAGTATTTTTGACTTATAATCAAAAATTACTATGGCTAAAAACTTCTATACGAGTATCGCTCTTATATCCGACAGTTTTGTTATAATCATTTCATGTTTTTTCTGAACTCTATAAACTCCTCATAAGTGCCTTGTCTGTCAATACAGCCGTCAGGCGTTATCTCAATAATACGGTTTGCGGTAGTCTGCAAAATTTCGTGGTCGTGAGAGGCAAGCAGAACAACACCTTTGAAGTTTATAAGACTGTTGTTGACTGCCGTTATACTTTCAAGGTCAAGATGATTTGTCGGTTTGTCGAGCATGAGGACATTAGAGCCGAAAAGCATCATTCTCGAAAACATACAGCGGACTTTTTCACCGCCTGAAAGAACATCAACAGGCTTATAAACGTCATCGCCTGAAAAAAGCATTCGTCCGAGAAATCCCCTTAAATAAGTCTCCGTCTCGTCCTTTACGGAATACTGTCTAATCCATTCGAGAATCGAGAGTTTACAGCCGTTGAAGTATGCGGAGTTGTCCACGGGCATATATGAACTGGTAACCGAAACTCCCCATTTAAAAGTACCCTCGTCGGCTTTTTCCTCTTCGTTCAGAATCTTGAAAAGCATGGTAATAGCCTGCTCGCTTTCTCCGATAAAAGCCACCTTGTCGTTACGTCCGAGCGTGAAACTCACGTTATTAAGAATCTTTACGCCGTCAACGGTTTTTGACAGACCGTCAACCGTGAGAATATCTTTTCCGAGTTCCCTGTCCATATCGAATCCAATAAACGGATAGCGACGGCTTGACGCAGGGAGTTCCTCAACAGTGAGTTTTTCAATGAGTTTGCGACGTGAAGTAGCCTGATTTGATTTGGACTTGTTTGCGGAGAACCGTGCGATAAAGTCCTTGAGTTCCTTTATTTTTTCCTCGTTCTTTTTGTTCTGCTGTTTAATCATTCTCTGAATCATCTGGCTTGACTCGTACCAGAATTCATAGTTGCCGACGTACATCTTTATTTTATTGTAGTCAATGTCAACTATGTGCGTGCATACGTTATTGAGAAAATGCCTGTCGTGCGATACGACAATAACTGTGCCGAAATATTCGGCAAGGAAATTTTCAAGCCACTTTACAGCGTCAATATCGAGGTGATTTGTAGGCTCGTCAAGCAGAATTATGTCGGGGTTGCCGAAAAGTGCCTGTGCGAGAAGAATTTTTACTTTTTCGTTGCCTGACAGCGACGACATCTGAGAATAAAGAATTTCTTCAGGCAGTCCGAGACCCTGCACAAGCTTTGAAGCGTCTGACTCCGCTTCCCAGCCGTTTAATTCTGCAAACTCTCCTTCCAGTTCGGAAGCCTTTACGCCGTCTTCTTCGGAAAAATCCTCTTTTGCATAAAGTTCTTCTTTTTCTTTCATTATCTCATAGAGACGGGCATTGCCCATTATAACGGTGTCGAGGACTGTATATTCGTCATATGCGAAATGGTCTTGTTTAAGAACGCTTAAACGTTCCTCTTTCGGAATTACAACCTCACCCGACGTTGCTTCCAGTTCTCCGCAGAGAATACGCAGAAATGTGGACTTTCCTGCTCCGTTTGCTCCTATAACGCCGTAACAGTTGCCGTTTGTGAACTTGAGATTTACCCCCTTGAAAAGTACCGAACCGCCGAACTGCACGCTCAAATCATTTACTGTAATCAATTTTAAAATACCTCCGTTTTTATTTTCACAAAGATGATTATAGCATATTTTTTTAATTATGTAAAGATTGTTTTCTTTTGTTTATCATAAATAATTAAGATTATTTTAAGATTGTTATTGTATAATAATAACAATGAATCACATGAAAGGAGTTTTTCAGATATGGCAATAAACACGTTTGCACGTAAGGAGATTAAATTTCTGCTTGACATGAATCAGTATAAAGCACTTATGGAAGTAATTCCGCAGTATATGCACCCCGACAAATACTGTGTGGGCGGTAAGGAATATGGCATTTACAATATATATTATGATACGCCCGATGATTTTCTTATAAGGGAATCCCTCGCAAAGCCGTATTACAAGGAAAAAATAAGGCTGAGGAGCTATTATTCTCCAGCAAGTCCTGAAAGTCTTGTATTTCTTGAAATCAAAAAGAAAATAGGCGGAATCGTCACAAAGCGGAGAGTTTCGATGACCCTTGCCGAGTCGGAAGAGTATTTCAAAACACGTCAGAAACCTGAAATAAAGAAGTATATAACAGGACAGGTTTTCAGCGAGCTTGATGTATTTCTTAATACGTACCCTGTAGTACCGAAGCAGTACATAAGCTATCAGAGAGAGGCTTTTTTCGGAAAAGACGATAACGATTTCCGACTGACTTTTGACAGGAAAATAACTGAACGCCGTTACGATTTGGGACTTGATTATGAAAGTTACGGAAATTTCATAATAGGTGCAGACCAGAGGCTTATGGAAGTAAAAGTCGGACATTCAATTCCTGAGTGGCTTATTGCCGAACTGTCGGAACTACAGCTTTACAAGACGAGTTTTTCAAAATACGGCAGGGCTTACGAGAACTTCATAAAAGAAAATGTTACACAACAGAACAGGAATATCCGCATAAGCAGTAACAACAAAATATTAATGAACAGGAGCGTATGAATTATGTTTGAACACGGTTTTTTCGGCAATGTGCTTTCAAAGTACTATGAGACGGGAGCAACGGCAACTGATGCCGTAAGCGGTATAACAGCAGGGGAGTTTTTCCTCTGTATAGGGGTTGCGGTTATTCTCGGATTTTTTATAAGTCTTATCTATATGGCGACCCACAAAAAAGAAGGCTATTCGCAGAGTTATGTGTTTACAATGGTGATGTTGCCTGTCATTGTCGCAATGATTCTTCTTCTCATAAACACACCGGCAGGTGCGTTGAGCCTTGCGGGTGCTTTTACGCTTGTGCGTTTCAGGAGCGTGGCAGGCGACCCGAAAGATATAGCCTACATATTCTTTGCAATGTCTGCCGGCACGGCTTGTGGTCTTGGCTATATAGGTTTCGCAATTGTCTTTTTCTTAGCCCTCGGAATTATTCTCTATCTTTTCAGTACATTTAATTTCGGTGCGTGCAAAAGCAGTCACATGACGCTGAAAATAGCTATTCCCGAAAATCTCGACTATCAGGGAGTATTTGAACCCGTCCTCAATAAATACACTAATTTTCATAGGCTCAGACGTGTTAAGACAACTAATTTTGGCACGCTTTTTGAACTGATTTACAGTGTGGACGTTCCCGACAGCACAGACCAGAAGAAATTTATTGACGAACTCCGCACTCTTAACGGAAATATGACTATAAATCTCGTGCTGTTCAGATATGACGACAAGATATATGAATCATGATATAATCAAATCAGGCTTCCGACGGGGGTCTGATTTTTTTATATCTATAAATTTATTAATTAAAGATTAACATTAAAATATGGAAAAAAATTGCTAAAGTATACTTTTTTACAGTCTTGTATACTTTTATATATTTACAACGGGAAATTTCTGCGGTATAATATTTACAGCAAATGGAAATTAGTATTTGATATCAAGTAACATTCCCTCTCGTGTGCTTGATGCTGATATTGATTCAGTGTCTGTCCTCAGTCACAGGACTTGGATTACAACAGTTGCTTGCCATAGAATTAGTCGGTTGACACCTAACTTTTTTACCCCCTTTCATTTATCTTTTTGTTATGTTATTTCATGGCTAATAACTGATGATTTTTTGTGACGATTATCTATGGCACGGTTCACAGTGCTGACGGTTTTTGCCGTCTGAACCGCCTATTGATTTTGCTTCTCCGTGTGAGGAGCTTTTTTTTATAATGTGAAATTTGCGTGAAAGTTTATATAATATGCTTGACAAATTCTATAATCCGTGATACTATTTATATAAAGGAAGTGAAGCCAATGAAGAAAAGTGTCTACAGTCTTGTTCTTATGGACAGCGTTATAAAAGCCGTCGACGAACAGGCTTACCGCCTCGGCACAAACCGTTCAAATCTTATAAATCAGATTCTTGCGGAACGTTTCTGCTGTGTTACTCCTGAAATGCGTATGCGTGAAATTTTCGACCTGCTGTCTGAAAAAACAGGCAGTAATTTTCAGATTCAGAAACAAAATTCTTCCTCGCTTATTACTCTCCGCACGTCTCTTGAATATAAATACCGACCGATAGTCAATTATAAAATTGAACTGCAAAGAGAACCTGACGATTTTCTCGGACAGCTCCGTGTGCAGATACGGACGCAGAGTCAACCGCTTATTTCGCTTTTTGAGGAGTTTTTTTTGTACAGAACGACACTCGAAAAAAAATATTTTTCACTGCTCGGACTTGACTATCAGTTTACACTCTCGGCAGGATACTTTGCGAGAAAGTTAGTCAGAAGCACAGCCGACAGCGAAAAAACAGCCATAGCCATAGGCGGATATCTCAATCACCTGAACAAATCATTACAGATGTGTTTTTCAGCACCGAATGATTTTCCGTCATGCGAGGTTGAAAACGAATACAAGGAATTGTTGAAAAATTTTATCATTTAGAACAGGAGGAATTTTTTTATGAACGCTGAAAAACTTACACGAAAATCAATGGAGGCAGTGAGAAAGGCACAGAGCATAGCCATTATGCAGTCGAACGCCATGATAGAGCCGATACACATTCTGGCAGGGCTTTTAAAGCAGGAAAACGGGCTTATACCGCAGTTATTGAGGAAAATGAATATCGACTCAGATATTTTTGAAAGTGAAACCGACAGGAAAATAAATGGTCTTTCAAAAGTCACGGGCAGTGGACGTAGCGGTAACACAGGGCTGTCAGTTGAGTGCGATAAAGTTATTATTTCGGCTGAAAAAATCGCCTCCGACATGAAGGACGAGTTTGTCTCCGTCGAGCATTTAATGATTGCACTTATCGGGTGCGGAAACAAAGAGACCGAACAGCTTTTCAGGACTTTCAATATAACACGTGATGCGTTTCTGAATGCACTTATGACTGTAAGGGGAAATACAAGAGTCACGAGTGAAAACCCCGAGGAAACTTATGACGTTCTGACGAAATACGGACAGGAGCTTGTCGGACTTGCAAGGCAGAATAAACTTGACCCAGTTATCGGACGTGACAGCGAAATCAGAAATGTTATCAGGATTCTGTCACGCAAGACAAAGAATAATCCCGTACTGATAGGCGAGCCTGGCGTAGGAAAGACGGCAATAGCGGAGGGACTCGCTCTGCGTATTGTTGCCGGAGATGTTCCCGACAGTCTCAGGGACAGAAAAGTATTCTCACTTGATATGGGTGCATTGGTTGCCGGTGCTAAATACAGGGGGGAATTTGAAGAGAGACTTAAAGCCGTTCTTAACGAAATAAAAAACAGCAACGGAAATATTCTGCTCTTTATTGACGAACTTCATACGATAGTCGGTGCAGGAAAATCGGACGGTGCAATGGACGCAGGAAATCTTCTTAAACCTATGCTCGCAAGGGGTGAACTTCACTGTATAGGTGCGACTACTTTAAACGAATACAGGCAGTATATAGAGAAAGACCCCGCACTTGAAAGGCGTTTCCAGCCTGTTATGGTTGACGAGCCGACTGTTGAAGATACAATATCAATTCTCAGAGGACTTAAAGAACGCTATGAAGTTTTTCACGGCGTAAAGATTCACGACAACGCACTTATTTCTTCAGCGGTGCTGTCCGCAAGATATATTACGGACAGATTTTTGCCTGATAAGGCTATCGACCTGATAGACGAGGCGTGTGCGACTATCCGCACGGAAATGGATTCCATGCCGACGGAACTTGATGTTATTTCAAGAAAAATAGTCCAGCTTGAAATTGAAGAAGTGGCACTCAAAAAGGAAAGCGACAATATATCTATGGAACATCTCAGGGAAATTCAGAAAGAACTTGCCGAACTCCGAGAGAAATTCAACGGCATGAAGGCAAAGTGGGAGAACGAAAAAAACGATATTTCGGCAGTGCAGAAACTCCGTGAAGAAATGGAGCAGGTTAATGCACAGATAGAAAAAGCCGAAAGAGAATATGACTTGAATAAAGTCGCTGAACTCAGATACGGCAGACTTCCACAGCTACAGAAAGAGATTTCCGAAATGGAACACAGGGCGGAACATGATATTGAAAACGGTCGGTTACTGCGTGACAAGGTTACAGATGACGAGATAGCAAAGATAGTATGCAGGTGGACGGGCATACCTGTTGCCAAACTAATGGAGGGCGAAAAGGAAAAAATCCTGAATCTTGAAAAATTACTGCACAGAAGAGTTATCGGACAGGACGAGGCAGTTACAAAAGTCAGTGAGGCTATACTGCGTTCACGTGCGGGAATACAGTCCCCTGACAGACCCATAGGCTCGTTTATGTTTTTAGGACCTACGGGTGTCGGAAAAACCGAACTCGCAAAGGCTTTATCTGAAATTCTTTTTGACGACGAAAAGAATATTATCCGCATAGATATGAGCGAATATATGGAGAAATTCAGTGTCAGCAGATTAATCGGAGCTCCTCCTGGATATGTCGGCTACGACGAGGGCGGACAGCTTACCGAGGCAGTAAGACGGAAGCCTTATTCCGTTGTGCTTTTTGATGAGGTCGAAAAGGCACACCCCGATGTCTTCAATATTTTGCTTCAGGTTCTCGATGACGGAAGAATTACGGACTCTCAGGGCAGAACGGTTGATTTTAAAAATACCGTAATTATTCTCACTTCAAATCTCGGCTCTGATTATATTCTTGACGGGATAAACAGCGATGGCGAAATTTCCGAGCAGGCACGTGAAAAGGTTGAGGGACTTTTAAAGACTCATTTCCGCCCTGAATTTCTGAACAGGCTTGATGAGATGATTTTCTATAAACCGCTTGCAAAGACGGAAATAAAAAATATTGTCACTCTTATGCTCGGCGATTTGCAGAAAAGACTTGACGACAAGCACATTAAAATAAACGTAAGCGACGAGGCTGTTGATTATATTGTCGAGTGCGGTTATGATGCAAACTTCGGTGCAAGACCGCTGAGAAGATTTATTCAGCGAAATATTGAAACGCTCGTGGCGAAAAAAATAATCGCCGAAAATCTTTCCGCAGGAGATGTTATTTGCATAACTCTTGAAAACGGTGAATTATCGGCAGAATAAAGCATATTATAATCATATCCGTTATATTGCGGATATGATTTTTTTTGTTTTTATATATGTTTTGAATAAAAAAGCTATCCGAAAATGGCTAAAAGTCGGGCATTTTGCGGTTTTTTCCATAAATTGCTTGACAAACGGCAACAAAGGATATATAATTCAGAATGTAAAATTTATTTTCATGGAGGATAAAAAGATGACAAAAACTGAGTTAATAAGTGCAGTTGCCAACAAGACAGGCTCGAAGAAGAAAGACGCAGAGTCCGCTGTAAACGCAATTTTTGCTACAATCACGGAAGAACTCGTAAAGGGCGAAAAGGTTTCTATCGTCGGATTCGGTACTTTTGAAGTACGTGACCGCAAGGAAAAGAAGGTTACTAATCCTCAGACAAAAGAGATGATGATTGCTCCCGCTTCAAAGGCTGCTGCTTTCAAGGCAGGTCAGACTCTCAAGAACGCTGTAAACAAGTAATTTTTAAGGAGGTCGCATTATGGCGAGACCAAAGAAGAATGCAACGGATAAGCCAGAAGAGCAGACAGTTACAAAACGCAGAGGCAGACCGAAAAAAAATCCCGTTGTTGATGAGGAAGTAAAAACGGAAATAATTCAGGCAGTTGAAGAAACTGTTTCCGAGACGGTCGCTGAACCTGTAAAGGAAGAAGCAAAGACTGAAGAAGTAAAGCTCGGCGAGGTTGTTGTTGAAACTCCCGTTGAAGAAGTAAAGCCTGAAGAAATCGTTGTGGCTGTTCCTGAAAGTAAAAAGCGTGGCAGAAAGCCGAAGAGCGAAACCGCAGAAAAGGCAGTTACAAATAAATCGGCTACAAAGAAAACAACCAGAAAGGCTGTTTCAACAAAGGCTGAAAAAACTGTAAAAACTACAAAGACAGCTGTAAAGCATGAAATCAAGGCTTACATTCAGGGGGCAGGAGCTGAAAAGTCTATTGACGAACTTTCGGCAAAGGCTGTTGAACTTTCAGGCGTAAAGTCTCCGAAGTCCGTAAAGCTCTATATAAAGCCATACGAAGAGGACGGAAATGCAAAGGTATATTATGTTGTCGACAATACGGCAGGGCATTTCAATCTCTTTTGATTAAAAAATCAAGTCTGTGGATTTTTTCCGCAGGCTTTTTTGTTTTTCTGAAAAAATTATTATTTTTCTGAAAATTCCCATATCTTTAAGATTATTTTAAGGAACATATAATATAATCATAGCCATAGAAAAGAAATATCAAGTCTGAAAAATACAGAAAAAATTTTTTTAAGGAGCAGATTTATTATGAAGAAGTCAGGTATAAAAAGAATCCTCGCAGGCATTTCCTCAGCCTGTATAATAGCCTCCGCACTTCCGGTAAGTGTTTCGGCAGTCGAGCAGAAAGCAACGGGAATTAATTTCGGAGACGCAGACGAAAGCGGAGATATAAACATCAATGACACTGTGCTGATAATGCAGTCAATTGCAAATCCCGACAAGTATGTACTGTCGGAACAGGGCAAATTAAACGCAGATGTTGTGGACAACGGCGACGGCGTTACAAATTCCGACGCACTCGCTATACAGTATGTTGAGTCAAAAACCATAACAGCAGATATTTTCCCGATAACGTCGCTCCAGCTCGACCAGATAGGCAACGGAGAGACAATAGATAAGCCTGTTGCAGATGCGACTTATATTCACCTTAACGGCACTACCGCAACGGTTGAGGGCGAAAATGCAGAAGTAAACGGTTCTGTAATAACCATAAGCCATTCAGGTTTGTTCTATGTGGACGGCACGCTTGACGACGGACAGATTAATATAAACATTGCTGACGAAACCGCAGACTCCGAAACAGTTAAAATCTTCCTCAATGGTGCGAACATCACAGGAAAGTCCGCCCCTGCAATTCTCGTTACAAACGCAAAGAATACATCTTTAAATCTCGTCGACGGAACGGAAAACTTTATTTCTGACGGCGATACGGCTTATGACGGCGACAATCTCGGCAGTGCCGTAATCGAGGCAAAGGACGATATTACAATAAAGGGCGGAGACAGCGGAACAGGCATTCTCAACCTCACTGCAAACACACAGAACGCTATTGTATGTAACAATGACATTAAATTCAACGGCGGTGTGGTAAATATTACAACTCTCAATTCCACCGACAAGACAGATGCAGTAAAGGGCAAGAAGTCTGTTACAGTCAAGGACGGAACGATTAATATTGATGCGGAGGGCGATGGAATAAAGTCCTCAAAGGGTTCTGTTTCAATAACAGGTGGTACTACAGGCATAAAGGCAGGAAATGACGCAATACAGGCAGAAACGACCATTGACATATCAGACGGTACGGTTGTGGCAGGCGGTGACAGGGGACTGACAGCCGTTACAGGAATAAATATAACAGGCGGTAAAGTTGTTGCAACAGCCACCGACAATCAGGCAGACAGCACGCTTATGGGTGGTACAACACAGGGTACTATGCTTTTCAATACGATTGCCTGCACCGAAACAACTGACGGCACGTGGAAAAAAGCCAACTCTTTCGGAGATTTCAGCTTTACTAAAAAATACAGCTATGTTCTTATGAGCGACCCGTCATTTAAAAAGGGCTTTGAGAAGTCATTCCAGAATCATTCCAACAGTTCAGCCGTACAATACGGAATCGGATATTTTAAATTTACAATGACAGATACCGTTACAGCATTTGATAACGTAAATCCCAGCGGTGCAGTTCCTCCGGCGGAATCCACCGATTCAAATTATACAATTACACTTTCAGGAAATACTTTCACAACTGACGCACCTTCAGATGTCGCAAGCGTGGAGAATAATATTCTGACTATAAAAAAACCTGCTGTTATGAGTATTTCAGGAGAAAACAATGGCGGACAGATTGTAGTTGACGTTGACAAGACCACATATCCTGACGGCGTGGTTGAACTCGACCTCGTTGGTGCAACTCTCACAAACGACAGCGTAGCATCGATATATGTTGCCTCTGTAGGCGACGAAGTTCAGATTGTTGCAAAAAAAGGTACAAACAACGTAATTTCGGACGGCACTTCCCATACGGATACGTATACGGACAGCGACGGCAACGTTAATCAGATTGATTCCGCTATATTCTCACGTGACGACCTGAAAATCAAAGGCTCGGGAAATCTTACCGTAAACGGCAATACGGCAGACGGAATTGTTTCCAAAAACGACCTTAAAATCTACAACGGAAATATTACTGTAAACGCTGTTGACGACGGTATCAGGGGCAAGGACAGCGTTACGGTCGGAAACGATACCGCCACTGACTATGCAGGTCTTAAACTCACTGTAAATACGCAGTCAGGCGACGGAATAAAGTCAACGTCGACGGACAGTGCAACGGAAAAGAAGTCATACGGCGTTGTTACAATAAATGGCGGTACGGTTGACATAAAGTCTTATGCCGACGGAATACAGGCGGAGCAGGATTTTGTAATGAACGGCGGAGACCTTAATATATACACATATCAGGGTTCGGGATTCACGGGCAGTGGCTCGTCGTCTTCTTCAGGAAACACAGGCTGGGGCGGAGGCTTCGGCGGTGGATTCGGCGGAGGTATGCAGGACGGCAATTCCAACAAAACCGATATATCTGCAAAGGGAATAAAGTCGGTCGGCATTTACGATACAGCCGGCACAACTTGGCAGAGTGGCGGAAATATTACAATAAACGGCGGTAATATTACAGTCGACTCGTCAGACGATTCACTTCACTGCGGTGGAAATATTAACATCAACGGCGGTACTTTCAGACTTGCAAGTGCTGACGATGCATTACATTCAGACCATAATTTAACACTCGGCAACGAGGGCGGTGCTTACGACGACTTCAATATCTACGTTACAAAGTGCTATGAGGGCGTAGAGGGCGAGAATATCTATCAGCACAGCGGAACAGTAGTTGTAAAAGCAGACGACGACGGTTATAATGCGGCAGGCGGTGCAGACGGTTCAGGTTCCGGAAACAATATGGGCTGGAATCAGGGTGGCAGACCCGGCGGAATGGGCGGTTCATCAGGCAACAATACCCTCAGTATTACAGGCGGTATTGCCATTGTACAGTCCGCAAGCGGAGACCATGACGCATTCGACTCAAACGGTGGTATTAATATTACTGGCGGTGTTGTGATTGCCAACGGTCAGGAATGTCTTGACTGCGACGGCACAAAGTCCATAACAGGCGGTACGGTTATTGAATGCTCGTCGCAGGGTAACGGAACGGTTTCGGCAAACACGCAGTTTACGGTTGCCGACGGCTCGGGAAATGTAGTTATTTCATTCGTTACTATGCAGGGAATGGGTTCGCCCTCATTCGTAAGCGGTAGCGGTCTGAAGTGCTATACGGGCGGAACGGTTTTGGACGGTACAGACCTCATAACTTCCGATAGCTCGCAGACGGTTTTTGCAGACGGAACTATTTCTGGCGGTACTGAAATCAGTGCAGGCTCAGGCTCGGGCAGTCAAGGTGGCTGGGGCGGTCGCAAATAATCGCAGAATTTAGAAAAAAAGCAGTTTTCGTATTTTTCGGGAACTGCTTTTTCAGGAAATAATTAAAGATATGAATAAGAATGAACTTGAAAAAATTATTTTAAATCAGCTGAATAAAAAATTTGATATTGTCGGAAAAATCGGCGAGGGACTGCACAGCACGGTGTACAGAACGGCGGATTATGCACTTAAAATAAAGACGGTTATTTTTTCGGAAAACGCCTGTAATATGGCGGAAAAAAGCTATGCCATGACTGAAATAAACATAATGAAGTTACTGGCGGACTGTCCGAACATCGTCGCATACAGGGGCGGAGGTGCTGAAAAAATTATTGTAGATAATAAATATACAGGTGATTTTTTTATAATTAAAATGGATTTCCTGAACTGTCTTTCCGAGATGATTAAAAGCGGAAATTTTATTCTTTGTGAAAAAAATATTGTCAGGCTCGCAACCGATATATGCAGGGCTTTGTGCCATATGCACGGGAAAAATATTGTCCACTGCGATATAAAATCCGATAACTTTTTCTGCCGTGATTCAGGTGAATTTCTGCTCGGCGATTTCAGCGTTTCGGACTTTGCGGACAGAAAATTAAGCAGGTCGGGGAGCAGACGATATACCGCCCCCGAAATTCTCGACGGCAGAAAAGTTGATTATTTTCAGGCGGATATTTATTCGCTCGGAATAAGCCTCTATGAGCTTGCAAATAATCTTTATATACCGTTTGAGGACAAAATAATGGACAGCCGTAAAGCCGTTGAACTGCGTACAAGGGGGAGTTTTTTTCCCCGACCGCTTAACGCAACGGCAGGTTTTTCTGAAATAATCATGAAAGCGTGTGCATTTGATTTGGAAAAAAGATATAAAAAAGCAGAAGAGATGCTTTATGATTTGGAAAATTTAAAAGCAGGCGGATATGTCACATATGAGGATATTGGGTAAAAAATAAAAATATAACTGAAAACTATTGACAAATGTATTTTTATATGTTATAATAATCACTGTTAATCGAGGTGTGGCTCAGTTTGGTAGAGCGCTACGTTCGGGACGTAGAAGCCGCAGGTTCGAATCCTGTCACCTCGACTTTTTTAATATTTTGTGTAAAAACCGCTCTTTTCAGGGCGGTTTTTCATTATTTTTCAGGTGTGAAAAGAAAGTCAAAAATCCCCTTTTCCGTTTCAAGCGAGGTTTCAAGAACTTTTGCATAGATTTTCAGCTTGAAATAAATACTTCTGTCGTCTGACGGAAAAAGCGACCTGTCAAGCAGAAATGTAAGCATTGCAACAATCATCTCCGCACTCTCTTTCGGTGCATCTGTCCTTACATCGCCTTTTTTTCTGCCTTCGGTTAGAATTTTCGTGAGAATGGGCGAAACAGTGCGGATAGCCGTCATCATCATTTTATAATGCAAAAAATTGTCATCTTGCATATGCAGTGCAATGATGACATTTTTACTTTTGTCGGTAAATTCCTTTCTGATTATCGAACGGAAAAGCTCCTTAAGCTTGTCTACCGTTGTGGCGTGGCTTTTTTCCGTCGCTGCAAAATACTCCTTTATGGCGTTGGAATAACTTCTTTCGATAACAGCGTCGATAATTTCGTCCTTGCTCTCGAAGTAGTAATATATACTGCCCTTGCCTATTCCCGCATTTTTCGCTATCATATCAACTGTTATATCTCTGTTCGGTTCTTCCATTGTACACATAAGCTCCTCGGCGGAGTTGAGAATAATATCAACTTTGTTTTCTTTCATAAATGTTTCCCTCTTTTTAAATAAATTCGTTCCTGTTGTAGTATTATAACATAAATGCACGAAAAAATCAAGCAAAAGTTGTAAAAAAAATCACTTGACCGACGGTCGAAAACGTGTTATAATGATATTACAGAAATTCGACCGACAGTCGAAAAATGTAAAGAGGTGTAGTTATGTCAAAGATATTATCGGGAGCGTTGCTTCTCGCAGGCGGTACTGCTACGGCTTGCATGGTGGGTGCAAAGACTCTTTTTAACCGCACGATTCCGAGACAGGATAAACTGAGGGTTGATATGAGTGAAATGGCTGACATGGACAGATGGCAGGAATATATGAAATTCATTGTCCCTAACCGTGAATGGCTTGAAGCTCAGGAACTTGAACACGTTGTTATAAAGGCTTATGACGGAACAGAACTCCATGCCGAATATTTTCCGTCAGAAACGGAAAGTAACAGGCTTGTCATATGCAATCACGGTTATACGGGAAGAGGCATGAAAGACTGCACGTCCATTGCAGTATTCTTCCATAAAATAGGTTATGACTGCCTCATAGTCGACCACAGGGCGCACGGAGACAGCGGAGGTGATTATGTCGGATTCGGTATTCTTGACCGTTTCGACTGCCGTAGCTGGATTAAATATATTGAGAAACGTTTTGACAGGAAAAAACAGATTCTTCTGTATGGCGTTTCAATGGGTGCGACAACAGTCCTCATGGCTTCGGCTTTTCCTGATGTTGTGGATTCCGTAAAGGCTGTTATTGCAGACTGTGCATTTACATCGCCTTATGATGTTTTCAGGCATATTCTTAAAAGAGACTATCATCTGCCGGAGTTTCCGATTATGAATATAAATAATGCCATGTGCCGTAAAAAAGCAGGCTATGGATTTGACGACTACTCAACACTCGACGCAATGGCGGATACTGATATTCCGATACTTTTTATCCACGGAAAAGAAGATACATTTGTACCTGTCTGGATGACGGAGAAAAATTTTAAAAACTGCCATTCTGAAAAAGACATAATGCTTGTTGAAAATGCTGGACACGCTGCGTCTTATTTTGAGAATCCGCAGGCATATGAGGAAAAAATAAAAGCCTTTACGGGTAAGTATATTGTTTGAAACAGGAGGAAAAATGAAAGAATTAAATATTAACGGGGCGGTAATGAAATGCTATCCGCTCTGCCCTGCACAGAAGCTTCATAATTACACTCTTTATTTCTGTCCGGCACAGGTTTTGTGTATCGGTACAGGTCTTTATGTTCAGCAGGATATAGACTTCAATCTTCTGAGAGAAGCTATACGCCAGTCCTATGAGAGATTCGAGACTATGCGTCTGAGATTCACAAAGGACGAAAACGGCGAAGTATACCAGTATATCTCACCGTTCGAGGAGAGAGAAGTGCGTTTCTGCGATTTCTCGGACTGGAAAGAAGAAGAGGCACACAAGGAAATGGAAAAATGGACAAGTGTGCCGTTTGAGAGATTAAACAAGCCTATGAATGAAGTTGTAATGGTAAAGCTCCCTGACGGTTTCGGCGGAATTTATCTCAAGGTCGACCATATGACAATGGATTCGAGTTCTATTGTGGGCTTTACTAAAATGGTGCTTGAAATTTACTGTTCGCTCCGTTACGGAACAGAAATGCCAAAGCCGATGTATTCATATATAAAACAGCTTGAAAAAGACCTTGCATACGAGGAAAACTCAAAGGCAAAACAGCGTGACGAGCAATTCTGGAAAGAGGAAATGGAATGCGAAAACGAGCCGATGTATACGGATTTTGCAGGACAGGGAAGACTTCTTACACAGCGAAGGGAAAATAATAATCCGAATCAGAGGTGGGCAACGGTAATATCGCAGAGCCCTGTTGCTTCAATCTCGGTTTATTCGCTCGAAAAAGACCCCTCGAAGAGACTTATGGACTTCTGCGAAGAGTATCACGTTCCTATGGCAAGTCTTCTGCTTATGGGCATGAGGACGGTATTGTCAAAATTCAACGACAACGAAGAGGACGTTACAATAAAGACGTGCATTGCAAGGCGTGGCACTCTTTCCGAAAAATATTCGGGCGGAACAAGAATACATTTCTTCCCTATGCGTACCATAATGAAACCTGAAATGACATTCCTTGACGGTCTCAAGATGATACAGGCTGAACAGAGCAGGATTTTCCGCCATGCCAACTATGACCCTATAGAATATACAAGGAAAAGGGCGGAATACAGGAAATTCAAGGCGGGTGCAAGCTATGAGTGTATGAGCCTTACTTATCAGCCACTTACAATAAGTGGAGACCGCAAGGAAATGCCTGACGTGCCTTATAAGAGTTTCTGGTATACAAACGGCGTTGCGGGACAGCCTTTGTATCTGACAGTAATGCACCGTCCCGAAGACAATGGTCTTAACTTCAACTTTGAGTACAGGACGGACGCTGTTTCGGCACAGGAAATGGAATATTTCTATTATTACCTCTGCCGTGTTATTTTCAGAGGCATAGAGGACACAAACAGGACTATCGGTGAAATACTTGAAATGATTTGAGGAGGAAATTTAAAATGCTGGAAAAAATCAAGGAAATTGTCTGCAACTATGTGGAATACAATCCAGACGACATAACGGCAGAAACACGCTTTATTGAGGACATGGGTCTTAATTCCTATGACTTCATGTGTATGCTGGGCGACCTCGAGGCAGAACTTGATGTTACTGTTGAGGAGGCTGAAATAATCAATATCCGCACCGTAGGCGAGGCAATCGCTTATTTTGAGTCGCTGAAAGACTGAAAGGAAAAATTTATGGATAAGAAAAATATAAAGACGCTTCAAGAGCTTGTCGAGGCTTCTGCAAAGGAATATGGTGACAAGGTATTTGTCAGCGAAAAAAAGGGTAAGGAAGTAATCGGAAAAACTTTTAATGAGTTCTGCAACGACGTTAAAAAACTGACTTCGTATGTCAGGAAGATTCAGGGAGATAAGGAGCATATAAATTCCGCTGTTGTCGGCGGTTCGTGCTATGCGTGGCTTGTGTGCTACTTCGGAATCGTCAGCGGTGGAAATACAGCCGTTCCGCTTGATGCTCAGCTTTCGTGCGACGATATAGCCGACCTCCTCAACCGTTCGGATTCGGAAATTTTCTTCTATGACAGCAGATTTGAGAATATTATACCTGAACTCAGGGCAAAATGTCCTTGTGTCAGGGAGTACGTTTCTTTCGGAGACGATTTGCAGAAAGTTCTTGACGAAAACAGTGCAGACGATTTCAGACCCGTTGACCCGTCGGCTATTGCGACAATCTCCTATACTTCGGGAACGACAGGCAGGAGCAAGGGCGTTATGCTCCGCAACAGCAATCTCATTGATAACGCTATGTGTCAGGATAACGAGAGCGAGCCGGATAACATTGTAATGTCTGTTCTGCCGATTCATCATATTTACTGCTTTACGTGCGATATTCTTCTTGCCATGCGTTACGGAAATAATCTCTGTTTCAATGATTCAATGATGCGTATACCGCAGAATCTGAAACTTTTCAAGCCTCATGTGATGCTTGTTGTGCCGATGATTGCGGAAACTCTTTACAGGCAGATTCAGAATATAAAGAACGCCCACCCCGAAAGAACGGAAAAGGAAATTGCAGAAGAGTATTTCGGCGGAAATCTCCGTACAATTTTCAGCGGTGGAGCTTATCTCCGCCCCGAGTTGCAGAGAGCTTATATCGATATGGGAATACAGATGGCACAAGGTTACGGCATGACTGAATGCTCGCCGAGAATATCGACAGGTGACAGATTTGATACCGAGTGTAAGGGCGATGTCGGCGTAATCGTCAACGGCTGTCAGGTTAAGACGATTGACGGCGAAATTGTTGTAAAAAGTCCGTCGGTTATGGCAGGATATTACAAGGACGAAGAGGAAACCGCAAAAACTCTTACTCCTGACGGCTGGCTTCATACGGGCGACCTCGGTTATGTTGACGGAAATCATCTCTTCCTGACGGGCAGAAAGAAGAATCTTATAATTCTTTCAAACGGTGAGAATGTTTCACCTGAAGAACTCGAAAACAAGTTTGCAGGAACTGACTTTATAACCGAACTTCTCGTTTACAGCGACGACGGCGTTATCTGTGCGGAGATTTTCCCGAATAAAGATATGTACCCTGACACGACTGACATCGGACTTGAAAAGAAGTTCCGTGAAAAGACAGACGAAATAAACAAGACGGTATCAACCGCAAAGGCAATCCGCCGTATCAGAATAAGAGATGTTGAATTTGACAAGACCCCCTCGAAGAAAATCAAGTGTCAGCAGACGGAGCAGGGCAGAATTGTAAAATAATTATTGACAGAATCGGGATTTTGTGGTATACTGTCTTTAGTATATTATGAAAGGTGTTGTGAATATTCATGACTTATGAGGAAATTTTTGCAAAATCAAGGGAACTTATCCTCGCAAACGACGCAAGCAGTTTTAAAGGTCATATGGCTGTACAGGTGAAAATTATAGGTGAGGGAGAGGGAATTTTTTATATCGAACTCAAAGACGGAGAGATTTTTGTAGAGCCTTACGACTACAGGGACAATGACTGTACTTTCGTTACCTCAGGAAAGAATTTCATTAAAATCTGCGAAGGTAACCTTAATCCCGTAACCGCCTTTACAATGGGCAAACTCAAAGTAGAGGGAAGTATTGAAAAGGCTATCGAGTTTTCGGAACTCGTAAAGCAATCGAGAAAAAACAAATAAAAATATTTTTCAGAACTCGTCTAATCGGGTTCTGATTTTTTTCCCGAATCAATGCGAAATAATCAAATAAAACAGACAGGAGAAATATTATGTTCATTCCAAATGAGTACAGATACGAAAAGATGATTTACAGAAGGTGCGGAAAAAGCGGGCTTAGGCTTCCCGTTGTTTCTCTGGGATTGTGGCAGAATTTCGGCAGTAAAAACAGTTTTGACAATATGGAAAATATGATACATACGGCTTTTAATCTCGGAATAGTCCATTTCGACCTTGCCAATAATTACGGTAATCCATATAACGGAAGTGCGGAGGAAAATTTCGGAAAGATTCTTGACAGGGGAATGAGAAGATACCGTGATGAGATGTGCATTTCAACAAAGGCAGGCTATGAGATGTGGGAGGGAGTATATGGCGACAGGAATGGCTCACGAAAGTATCTTACCGCCTCGCTCGACCAGAGTCTTAAAAGAATGAGGCTTGATTATGTGGATATTTTTTATCACCATGTACCCGACCCTGAAACACCTGTTGAGGAGACTGCTCTTGCCCTTGATAATGCCGTTAAACAGGGAAAAGCTCTTTATATAGGCATATCAAATTACAATAGCAGTCAGACAGCCGAAATACAGAAGATTTTCAGGGAACTTAAAACGCCCTTTATTATAAATCAGCCGTCTTATTCCATGCTCAACAGGTGGATTGAAGATGACGGACTTGATGAGTATGCGGAAAAGAACGGTATCGGACTTGCTGTGTTTTCTCCGCTGTATCAGGGATTTCTTTCAGACAGGTATCTGAACGGCATTCCTGAGGATTCAAGGGCAATGAGCAATACGGAACTGAAAAAACAGCTTGACAGTGCGATGATTGAAAAACTTAATTCTCTCAATGAAATTGCCGTGTCACGTGGACAGTCACTTTCACAGATGGCTCTTTCGTGGGTTCTTTCAAACAATGCGGTAACCACTGTTCTCGCAGGTGCAAGCTCTCCGGAGCAGATAATTCAGAATGCCGAGTGTATAAAAAAAATCAGTTTCTGCAATGACGAAAAGGAAAAAATAAAAAATATCCTTGATGTAAAAAATTCCCCTTGACTTATCGGGAAAACCGTTGTATAATAAAAATATAATTATTTAAGGGGTGGCGGTATGTTAAAAGCCATATGTTCAAAAAAAGACCTGTCGCTGTGTGCTTACTATAACTGTATATGCGATATTGTGGATTCGGCGGAGCTTGAATCCCTGAAAGATATTACACATCATATCTCGACGACGAGATTTCAGCATTGTCTTAATGTCTCATATTATAGTTATGTGGTTTGCAGAAAATTCCGCCTTAATGCCCGTTCAGCAGCGAGGGCGGGGCTTCTTCATGACTTGTTTTACTACGACCGCAAGGAATATAACTCCCATAAGGAAAAGGGCGGTATGTCGCATAGTATGATGCATTCGCTTATGGCTGTCGAGAATGCCGAAAAGCTGACGGAAATAACCGACCTTGAAAGAGATATAATAGAAAAGCATATGTTTCCGATGACAAGACCACTTCCGAAATACAGGGAAAGTTATGTGATAACCCTGATAGACAAATACTGTGCTGTGTTGGAATTTTGTATTCCGAAGATATGCGGAATAATGAAAAGTCAGTAAAATAATAATAAGCTGTTGTTTTGTGCAACGGCTTATTTTTTTTGTTATAAAACCTTGATTTATGGTTATAAATGTGATATAATAAAAAAAGAATAAATGTTCATTTTTCAGAAAGGGGGAAATTTTTATGGATAATTTTTCTCAGACAGCTGTAAACCGCTGGAGGCTGGTTCTCGGCGGACTCTCCGACAGACAGCTTGATTTCAGCGGAGGACAGAACGATATAAGGGCTTTTCAGGACATGGAGCAGTTGCTTGATTATCTCTATGGCAGGGCTCAGGGCGATGATGTCAGGAGCGAGGACAGAAAAGGCGGTCTCGGTGACAGCATACTTACCGGTGCGGAGTGGATTACAAGAGTGAGAGAACTTTTTCCCGACAGCACGGCAGAGGTACTCGAAAAGCACGCACTCGAAGAGTTTGAAATGACCGAACTTCTCACGGACAAAAAAGTTCTTGAAAGTATGAAACCCGACATGAATCTGCTTAAAAGCGTTCTGCAATTAAAGCACCTTATGAAAGGCGAAGTTCTGGAGACTGCAAAGAGAATTGCAAGACAGGTTGCGGAGGACATAAGAAAGAAGATTGAGAACGACATAAGGCGGTCTGTTCTCGGACGTATAGACAGAAATTCGTCAAGTCCCGTGCATTCGGCAAGAAATCTTGACATAAACAAGACAGTAAGGCGGAATCTTAAAAACTATGACGTGGAAAACAACCGTCTTATGCTTAAGGATATTTATTTCAGCAACAGAGTTAAAAGATATAATAATAAGCGTATTATTATTGCAATAGATGAGAGCGGTTCTATGATGGGTTCTGTTATCTATAGTGCGGTTATGGCTCAGATTATAGCCAATCTTCCGTTTGCAGAGGTAAAGCTCGTTATATTTGATACTAATATTGTCGACCTTTCGGAAGAGGCGGACAATCCCGCTCAGGTACTTATGAGCGTTCAGCTCGGGGGAGGTACGGACATAGGCTCGGCTGTCGGCTATTGTGAGACTCTTATTGGCACTCCCTCGCAGACCTGTGTTATCGTGGTGACTGATTTATATGAAGGTGCGGACGAAAACATTCTCCTTAATGTAAGCCGTAATATCATCGGAAGCGGTGCGAAACTTAATTTTCTGACGGCTCTTGACGAAGAGGCGAGACCCTCATATGATAAGAATTTAGGACAGAGACTTGCGGATATGGGAGCATTTGTAGGTGCTATGACTCCCGATATGCTCGGCGACTATATAGGCAGAATGTTCTGAACAGTGATGTATGATAATGCACGTTTTATAAAACTATATATAGAAATTTTTTCTTTAGACGAGAAAGGTAAGAAATGGTAAATATCATACATATCATACATACTTATAAACTGCCAGCATAATAAGTGATGTATAGTTGTGTATAGTTTGCATGGTTTTATAAAACTATATATAAAAAATTTTTCTTGTATAGAGAAGTAAGAAAAACGGTACAAATATACATACCCTACACCCTTATATACTGTCAACATAAAGAAGAGGAGGATTTTTTTGAATGAACTGAAAAAAGCCCTTGCACTTGCGGACGAAAATTTTCTTGTCGGACTGTCAAACAAGGGTACATATAAAAGAGCAATGAAAGATACGGACGGAGCGGTTGCAGACTTTGAAACGGGCGATAATTCAGCAACTGTCCGCACGGGTGGTGAAACCTGTACAATAACATTACCGCTTGCGGAAAGCAAATGCACGTGCATATCAAGGGGCATATGCAGACATATAATAGGTGCAATTATAATTTTAAAAAACAACACGGACATTGATATAAGTGAAGATAAAAAAGAGCCTGAAACAGTCGCAGAGCCTTTAATTATTGAAGAGCCGAAACAGGAAGCAAAAGTGAAAAAAAAGGAAAAATCCGAGGACAAAGACACGGAAAAGATTAAATCATGTGCGTTGTCATGTCTTGAGGTGCTGGGCGATATTATGAGATACGGGCTTGTCAGGATTCCCGAAAATCTCCCCGATATGCTCGAAAGTATGGCGGTACGCTGTCATACGCTGAAAATGGCAGAAGCGGAAAGGTCGCTCAGGTCGCTTGGAAGAAAACTTTCTGACTGCATGGAAAGGCGTGCGTCATTCAATATGGAATATTTTACGGCTGATTTATGCAGATGTTCGGATATGCTTAAAAGGCTCGGGGAGGGCGATACAGACCCCGAAATCATAGGAAGTTTCCGCCAGACATATACGGACTATAAGGGTACTCTTGATATAATGCCCGTCGGAATGCGGAGTATAAAGGGCGGAGAATATGAGGGAAATATCTATTATTTTCTCAATATGGACAATTCGGCGGATATAAGATTCATGTCGCTGTCGGATTTGCGACCCACTTTCTATAACGATACAAACAAGAGGTTTTACGGCGGAAACGGCGTTATATGGGGAAGTATAGTCAACATGAGGGAAATGATGCACTCCGAAATGAAACTTATCAATGCAAAGGTAAGCGGAGGGAAGCTCTCTACTTCAAAGGAAACACAGATTGTCTCAACCGGAAAAGCCGTTCTTGACTGTGACGAGGTGAGGGAGCTTGTCTATACTGATTTCCGAAAACTTGCAACAGATATTTCGGAAAAAAATCCTGACGGAGAACTTGACAAACTTTGTTTTGTACAGGCGGAAAAATGTACGGAAAGCGGATTTGACAAATACAGTCAGCAACAGATTATCATGCTTGAGGATAAGGCAGGCAACAGAATTTCCGTCCGTGCAAAGTACAGGGCGGAGACGAAAGACTTTATAAATCTGCTCGGAAATATCGGCACGAAGATGACAAAACACCCCGAAAAGAATTATATATTTCTTGCAAGTGCATACATCGAAAACGGGGAGCTTACGCTTTTTCCGATAGAAATTTATGACTTTATCAGACCGCCTGAACATGAAGAATACGAACTCCCCGAAAAATACGGCGACACGGAGATTTCGGCTGAATATGCCGAGAGCATACAGGAATTTTTCGGAGAGGTTAAAGATAAAGTCTGCAATATCATACGGAGCGGTTTACAGGCGGATATAAAGAACGACCATAGACTTGAAAATCTCGCTTTTAATTACGGGCTGAAAGGTTTCAGCGAAATAATCGGCGATTTTATGGCGTGTGCGTCGGCTTATCGTCACAGCACAGAGGCGGACTGTACGGAAGTTCTTGAAAAAATGAACCGTATAATCACATATATAAATCACGGGCGGAAACGTCTTGAGATAATAACATCATTAAACAATATGAAAGGAAGTAATTGAAAAATGCTTTATGTCAACGAAAACAGGGGAGATTTCCCGAAACTCACAAAAGCCCTTAATCAGTACGGCATTACGGACGGCGTTGTGAAAATCGCTGTCGAGTATCTCAGCATCGAACACGAAAGGGACGACAGTCTTCTTGAAAGGATTCCTCTGCACTCTTCCGTGCGGGATTACAGGAAATGGGAAGAACTCAGAAAAGCTATCAAGAGGGAGATTCTCACCGACAGGACAGGCGAACTCAAAAACAGGTATATCCTCCTTGCCCATGCTCTTTACGGCTCGGACTGTGTATATGCTGTCGGTGCTTTATACGGTTCTTACTATCTGGACGAAAAAATGTTTAAAGAAATGACAAAAGCCCTTGCACTGAGATTCGGAGAAAAGGCGGAAGCCTGTTTTTATGCGATTATGATTAATGCAGTAATCGGAACTACAGTTGCATATAATCTCAGAGAAAACAAGAGTGCCAGTCCAAAAATATGCGTTGATGCCGTTGAGTTTGCGGACAGGAATCCCGTGCTTGTTTCAATACTCTGTGCAAAGGCTCTCAATCAGACCCCGACCCCCGAAAGACACGGGATTTTAGGCTCTTGGTTCAGGTCTGCAAAGGAACAGACCGAGACGACCGCCAAGGCTCTCGGCTACATACACGACCTTATCGACAAAAATTCAAAACCCTACACAGAGCTTGTAATGGCTTCGGGCGAGGGAGCTTATTTCTCGGAAAAGTGCCGGAAGTTTTTTGAAAACAACATGACATACAATTTAAAGGTTCTGAACACTGTCTCGAATCACATGGCGGACTGGGTGAGATTTTTAGACCTCGTTGCCGAAACACCGTCCGCAATAGATACGTCTTTTGTAATATGTGTTGCCAAAAACTACAAAGGAAAGGCAGTAGAAAGATTTCTCGGACAGGTAGCCGAAAAATATACCGACTTATATTTAAAGGCTATTGATGTCACAGATGAGACAGCCGTTGTCAAGAAAATGGAAGAAATCCTTATATCTGTAAAGCCTGAATATGCGGAAAAGGCTGACAAAAACAGAGAAAAGGCACAACGCAGGGCTTCGGAAACAATAGCAAAGATTTTTGAGGGAAGTGACAGGGCAGATATAAGAAAATATCTTCACGGATACATTCCGCTTGATGACATCATGGCTGTTGCACGCAGGGGCGTGAGCGGAAGCGTTTACGGGCTTCAGACGGACTATATAACAGCCTACGGAATTGACGACTTTTCAAAACGTCTTATAACGCTTCTTTCGGTCACGGTTATAGACAGCTATCTGAATATGAGATATTTTATCGATTTTGACATCAACTTCAAGACAGAACTTTTAACGGATATTCTCGCCGAGCAGATTAAAGACGGAGATATTTTCCTCGGCTCGATTGCAATGCAGATTGAAAAGGAATATAATTCTGTTCACACTCTTGAAAAAGCATACGGTGCGGTTGCAAAGTATGCGGAGAAAATAGCCGACTGCAATGTAAAGGATTTAAGCGTAAATGCACGCTGTATCTATATCATGGCTCTCGGCAAGGCAGATTCTGAAAAGTATAAGGACAAAATTTTTGCTCTCACAGGCGATACAAGTAAAAAAGTCAGGGAAGCACTCGCAAGCGTAATATCTCCGCACATTGACTGGAAAGAAGATATATTGAATCTTCTTACGGCAAAGAAAATCGGCATGAGGGAGATTGCAACGGAAGTTATAAAAAGACAGGGGGCTGAAAATTACAGGGAAGAACTCGGAAAGGCTTTTGAGACGGAGAAGTCCGACAAGATAAAGACCAAAATTGCGGAGATTATGAACATGGAATATACAGCTTCCGAAAAATCCGCCGAAAAACTCGGCACGGGTTCGGACATTGTGGCGAATATTGCAAAGGGTGCAAAGCTGAAAAAGGTTGCATGGCTTTTTGAAAATCCGTACAGGGCAGTGCATTTTGAGGACGGAACGGAAGTTCCCGAAAATCATCTTAAGGCTCTTGTTATTCTCTATTCGGATATGCAGTCGGCGGGAATAAACCAAACCGCAGTAAGCATTGCCGAAAAAATCAATAAGGACGAACTCGGCAACTTTGTGCTTGACGTTTTCGGTCGCTGGCTTGAAAAAGGTGCAACAGCCAAGACGAAATGGGTTTTGTGGTTCTGTGGAGTACATGGCAACAGCAGTATGATTAAGAATTTCATGCACTATATAAAAGAATGGTCGGAACATCAGAGAAGTGCAATTGCAGGTGAAGCGGTTTATGCCCTCGCTATGAACGGAAGTTCCGAAGCACTGATGAACGTTGATTCAATGGCAAGGAAATTCAAGAACAAGCAGGTGCGTAATTCCGCAAATCAGGCACTGTTAAGCGTTGCGGAACAGCTCGGCATAACAAAGGAAGAACTCGCCGACAGGATAGTTCCTGATATGAATTTTGACGATAATATGTGCAGGGTTTTCGATTACGGAAAAAGGCAGTTCAGCGTCTATCTTACTCCGTCGCTTGAACTTGAAATTTACAACGGTGACAAAAAGGTAAAGACAATGCCTAAGCCGAGTGCCAGCGACGACAAGGAAACAGCCGAGAAGTCTTATAATGATTTCAAGGAAATGAAAAAGCAGATTAAGACAGTTATCAGCAGTCAGAAAGCCCGTCTTGAATATGTTCTGATGTGTGACAGAAAGTGGACGGCTGAGAACTGGCGTAAACTCTTTGTAAAAAATCCTGTTATGCACTGCTTTGCAATAGGTCTTATATGGGGCATATATGACGAAAACGGTCTTTCCGACAGTTTCAGGTATATGGACGACGGAAGTTTTACCGACATAGAGGGAGATGAGTTTGAGATTCCCGAAAATGCGGAAATCGGACTTGTACACCCTGTTGAACTTACTGACGAACAGCGTCTCGCATGGGCTGAACAGCTCGCCGACTATGAGATAACACAGCCGTTTCAGCAGATTGGCAGACCTTTTTACAAGCCTACGGACAGTGAACTTAATGACGACGAGATAACGAGGTTTGACGGTGCGGAGGTTAATAATTTTTCACTTGTCGGACGTATTCAGAAACTCGGCTGGGACAAGGGCGAGGCACAGGACGCCGGATTTTTCTATGAGTTCGTAAGGCGTGACTTTACAAAGTGCAGTCGTGACACTGACGGAAGTATTTTATATTCGGGTATGGTTGCTGAGCTTGAATTTTCAGGTATGGATATTTCGATGTATTACATGGAGACCGAAAACGCAACCCTCAAGAGCGTTAAATTCTATTCGCTTGGCAGCCGTAAAGCCCTTAAGATAAAAAACGTCAATCCCCGTTATTTCAGCGAAATAATTCTTCAGATTTCTTCTTTTGCAAGCAAACCAGAGGAATAATAATTTAAGAAAGGAAATTTTTTGGAAATGGAAAAAAATCTGATAAAACCGCCTGTTGAGGTACGTTATGCGGACGAACTCGCTTTACTGGAAAAATACGACACGGGCAAACGTCCCGAAAACTGGAAGCTGTCACCGAAAGCCGTAAGGACTTTTATACTCGGCGGTAAAGTAAAAACAGCTGACGGAACGGTTGAGATTTCAAGAAAATTCTACGGCAACGACGCACTTGTCGAGAGGTGCATTATAACCCTTGCCGGCAATCGTGGGCTTATGCTGGTAGGTGAACCTGGAACGGCTAAGACAATGCTGTCGGAACTTCTTTCGGCATCGTGTTGCGGAACGAGTACAAACACAGTACAGGGAACGGCAGGAACGACAGAAGACATGATAAAATACAGCTGGAATTATGCGTTGCTTCTCTCAAAAGGTCCGTGCCGTGAAGCACTTGTGCCGTCGCCTTTGCTCGTCGGAATGGAAAAGGGAATTTTCGCACGTTTTGAGGAAATAACCCGTACACCCGCCGAAATTCAGGACAGCCTTATTTCAGTCATGAGCGACCAGATTCTTAATATCCCCGAACTCGCTGACGAGGGACTTGTTTTCGCACGTCCCGGATTTAATATAATCGGCACTGCAAATACACGTGACAAGGGCGTAAATGAAATGTCGGGTGCTTTGAAGAGACGTTTTAATTTTGAGACCGTCGAGCCTGTAAAGGACGTAAGGCTCGAAAAAGAAATTATAATCCGTGAGGCTCGAAATTTAGCGGAGTCGGGGCATATAGATATGCCGATAGATACAGATACTGCGGAGCTTCTGGCAGTTACTTATCATGAACTCAGGGAGGGCATGACGGAAAAGGGTACACGTCTTGACAAGCCGTCCGCCGTTATGAGTACCGCTGAGGCTGTTTCGGTGTACTATCAGACTATCAGCCATGCGTGGTATTACGGAGACGGACGGGTTGATTTGAATGTCATGACTGAAAATCTTCTCGGTGCGGTATGCAAGGAAAACAAGGACGACCTCGAAAAGCTGAAAAGCTATTTCCGCACGGCAGTCAAAGAGAAAGGAAACAAGGAACTATGGAAAAAATATGCGGAAACAGCCAGAAAACTAAAATAGTTCCTTACGATTTGTCGGAAAAATTCTTGCTTTTTCCCGTCCGTCACCACAGCCCCGTCTGTTCTTATCACCTGATAAAGACGATAACGGAATATAAGCCCGATATAATTTTAATCGAAGGTCCTGAAAACGCAAATTTTCTTATACCCGTGATTGCGGACGAAAAGTCGGAAATGCCCACTGCTGTATATTACTATTATAAGGACACTAAAAAACTTGTCAGTGAAGAGGCGGAGGACTATAAATGTTACTATCCGTTTCTGTACTCCTCGCCTGAGTACAACGCCATGAAACAGGCTCGGCAACTCGGCATACCTGCGGAGTTTATAGACCTGCCGTACTGCGATATTCTGATAAATACGGCAGGGAAAAAGGGTTTAAGGAAAGACGTTGAAAAGCACAGTTATGCGGACGATTCGCACCTTATATCAAGGAAGTTTGAAGAAAAAATCTGCGAGGCTACAAATACTCGTAACTGGGACGAGTTCTGGGAAAAGTATTTTGAAATAAACGGGCTTTTCATGACGACGGAAAAATTTGTTATGCAGATGCACACTTATTGCATCATACAGCGTGACGGAACGACGGAAGAGGAGATGAAAGCAGATGCAACCATTGCACGTGAGAGCCATATGGCAAAGCGTATCAGCGAGGCAATGGAAAAATATAACAAGGTGCTTGCCGTTACGGGCGGTTTTCACAGCATGGGCATTTACAGGCTTATAAAAAGCGGAAAGATAAAGTCGCCGAGACTGAGGAAGATTCCCGAAAAACTCAACGGCTGTTATCCTATGGCTTATTCCTACGAGTCGGCGGACTCTCTGCACGGCTATGCCTCGGGAATGCGGTTTCCGTTTTTCTACGATTCGGTAATGGAAGAGCTTATGAAGTCAGACACGACGGAGGGAATTTATAACCGCCTGACTCTCGACCTGCTTGTAAAGACTGCCAAGGAGTCCAATAAAAAAGATATAGCCGTTTCGATAGCGGACGTTACTTCCGCAAAGACTCTGATGGACGGTCTTTCGGCACTGAGGGGCATAAGGGAAAGCGGTATGCACGAACTGGCGGACGGTGTTACAAGCACTTTCATAAAGGGTGAAAAGACAGTTTCGTCAGCTTTACCGCTTGATATTCTGAATAAGTTCGCAACAGGCAAAAAAGTCGGAAAAATAGGGGATAAGTCCCATGTACCTCCTCTTATAACGGACTTTGAGGAACAGGCGGAAAAGCACCGTCTCAATATAAAAGACGTTATGCCGAATAACGTTGAAGTGCCGTTGTTTACCGCACAGAAAGGCATGGAGTTAAGCCGTTTTATGCATAGAATGGCTTTTCTTGATACGGACTTCGCATATATGACAAAAGGTCCTGACCTGCACGGAAACAAGGGAAGAAGCCGAGTCCGTGAAGAATGGCGGTACAGCAGAAATCCGAATGTTGACGCATCGCTTATCGACCACACCACAGACGGATTTACGATTGAAGAGGCTTGCACGACAGTTGCGGTAAAAAGGCTTGTCGGTGAACGGCGTTGCGAAAGTGCGTCGCAGATTGCAGTTGACTGTTTTCTTATGGGTATAACGCTGAAAAAGTCCGAGCTTGACATTATAGACGATATACTGACAAAGGACGGAGACTTTTTTTCCGTCGGCAAGGGTATGAAATATTTTGAGACACTCCACAGCCTGCAACAGCTTTACGGCTTTGAGGATAGCTCGTCTCTTGGCTATATAAAGCAGTGTTTCGGAAAACTGATAATTTTTCTGCCGTCAATGGCGAACGTTGCAACAGACCGTGCGGACGAACTTATTATTATACTCAAAAGTATGTACGGATTGACTGGAAATGTTCTGTCTGATGAAAGGGATTTGTTTATGCATACACTTCTTGCAATGGCGGAGACTGACGAAAAAGAACCGTCGGTTTTCGGTGCGGTTGAGGGGCTTTTGTATGCTATGGACTCGGCGAGACGTGAGGAAGCGGAAAAGGCAATGCGGGGTTATCTCATGGGAAACACCGATATAAAGAAAAAGGGTGCTGAATTTTTAAAGGGGCTTTTTTCAACGGCAAGGGATATTATTCTTTCGGATAATTCATTCCTTAAAATGACTGACAGTCTTATCAGCGAAATGGAGTATAACGACTTTATGGAAATTCTCCCTTCAATGCGTCTTGCTTTCAGTTATTTCACGCCCTCGGAGATTCAGGATACCGCAAGGGAAGTTGCTGAACTTCATGGCACGGCAAAAGATGACATACTTAAGAAGAAATCAATTGACGAAAATTTATTTGTATTCGGCGAAAATCTCGACAGAGAGATATGCGGAATTATGGGATTATGAACAGAAAAGACCGACTTTTTTACAGTCGGTCTGTTTTTATATCACGGAAATAATTTCGTCCGCCATAGCCATTGTATCTTCATAGCCTGTTTCAATATCGGAATATACTTTAAAGTGATTGAGGTTGAGAGTACCGCTTAGAAAACTTCCCAGATTTTTCGAGGGGATTATATTCACTATGTCGGCGTCTTTCATGAAATACTGATTTGTTATGTCAGCGTCATATCTGAGGTGAACGGCGATGATTTTTTTACAGCCTGATTCATAAAGATACGGAACGGGAGTGTTGCCGTCGTCAGTCATACCGCCGTCATAGTAGTATCTGTTGTTTATCTCAACTCCGACAAGTCCCCTGTATATCAAGGGCATAGCTGAGGAGGCAAGAATAATCCGCTTTTGTATTTCGGCGGGATAGTTATTGAGAATGAAATATTCAAGATGTCCGTCAGATTCGGTACATGGAATAATTATTTTCCTTTTTATTTTGCCGAAGTCAACGTGAATGTTGATAAGTTCTTCAATTTTTTTCTGAGAGACGGGCAGACCGTTTGTCAGTAAGTCATTTATAACGGAAGTATCAGTTATGGTATCTATAAAATTCGGATTGTCGGAGAAAATATTGTGTTTTGCGAGTCCCGACAAATCGACGTGAAGCATATCCGACAGCCTGAGACTTTGCCAGACGTATTCGGCATAGTCCGCCCCCTGACTTTCGACAAGTACAGCGTTTATTGCACCGACTGAAGCACCTGCTATTATGTCAACAAAAGACATCACGCCGATTTTTTCAAGAGCCTTGCAAACGCCTATTTCGTAAGCACCCTTTGCACCTCCGCCACTCAATATAAGTCCGATATGATTTTTCATGAGAGTTCGGCAACAAGTTTTTCAAAGCGTTCCATAGCTTCAATTGTCCGCTGTCTGTCACCAAATGCCGTAAGCCTGAACCAGCCCTCGCCGTTCTTTCCGAATCCCACTCCAGGAGTGCCGACAACGGCGATTTTTTCAAGCATAAGGTCGAAGAAATCCCAGCTCTTCATATCGTTAGGACACTTGAACCATATATAAGGAGAGTTTACACCGCCTGTGAATTTTATTCCGAGTTTATCCATAGTTTCAGAAATAATCCTTGCATTTTCCTGATAGTAGGAAATGTTTTCTTTAATCTGCTTCTGTCCCTCTTTAGTGAACACCGCCGAAGCACCGCACTGTACAGGATAGGAAACGCCGTTGAACTTACTGCCCTGTCGTCTGCCCCATATCTGAGACAATGAAACTTCCGTGCCGTCCGAGGCAGTTACTTTTAACTGGTCGGACATAACCGTATATCCGCAACGCATACCCGTAAATCCTGCCGTCTTTGAAAGCGAACACATTTCTATCGCAACTTCCTTTGCTCCCTCTATGCAGAAAATACTTCTCGGCACATCAGGGTCTGTAATAAAAGCCTCGTAAGCCGAATCGTAAATTATAACGGCGTTGTTTTTCTTTGCATAGCTTACCCATTCGGCGAGCTGTTCTCTCGTGTATACAGAGCCTGTCGGATTATTAGGCGAGCAGAGATATATTATATCAGCGTGTACGTTATGGTCGGGCATAACTGCAAAACCGTTTTCCTCGTTTGAGTCGACAAAGATAATCTTACGTCCGCACATGAGATTTGAGTCAACATAAACAGGATAAGCGGGGTCTGTCACAATAATGGTATTGTCGTCACCGAATATATCAACGATGTTTCCGCAGTCGGCTTTTGCACCGTCGTTTATTCTGATATCCTCGGGCGGAACGTCCGCACCGAAACTTTTATAGTAATCGGAAATGGCATTCTTGAGAAAGTCATATCCCGTACCGCTGTCCTCGTATCCTTTGAAAGTTTCCTTTACGCCCATTTCGTCACAGCCCTTTTTCATGGCATCTATAACTACAGGCGCAATTGGAAGTGTTACGTCTCCTATACCCATTCTTATAATATCGGCATCAGGGTTTGCCTCTTTAAAGGCGTTTATCTTCTTTGCGATGTTTATAAAAAGATAGTTCTTTTCAAGTTTCAGAAAGTTTTCATTCAGTTTCGGCATATTACATTCTCCTTTTTTGTATTTATATATTCGTCAGGAACTTCTCCGCCACAGATATATTCGGCAGTGCCTGTCATGAATACAGTGCCGTCGGAGCAGTATGTTATCCTGAGGTCTCCGCCCCTGAGATGTACAAGCACTTCTTCGTCATATTTACATATGCCGTTGAGTACCGAGGCAACGACAGTTGCACAAGCACCCGTACCGCAGGCGAAAGTTTCTCCGCTACCTCTTTCCCACACACGCATTTTAAGGGTCTTTGAATCGATGACTTCAACAAATTCCGTGTTTACTCTGTTCGGAAAAATTTCGTGGTTTTCAAACTTTTCTCCGTTTCTTTCAAGGTCGAGAGAATCAATATTATCAGTGAATATGACAGAATGCGGATTACCCATTGACACGCACGTCATATTCCAGACTTTTCCGTCTACCTCTACAGGCTGATGTATAAACCTGTCTCCGTCCGCCTTGACGGGAATATTTTTCGGCTCGAGTATAGCCTTGCCCATGTCAACCCTCACAAGCGATATTTTATTATCATTGCCGACAGTAAGAGTCAGATATTTTATGCCTGAGTTTGTTTCAAGCGTTATATCAGTCTTTTCGGTAAGTCCCATGTCATAGACATACTTTCCGATACAGCGTGTGGCATTACCGCACATCATGGCTTCCGAGCCGTCGGCATTGAATATCCTCATTCGGAAATCAGCCTTATTAGACGGCATTATAAGGACAAGTCCGTCCGAGCCTATACCTTTGTGGCGGTCGCTTACCACGACAGAGACTTTTTCAGGCTCTTCAACATTCTCTTCAAAGCAGTTGACATATATATAATCATTACCACAGCCGTGCATTTTGGAAAACTTCATTTCTTTAATCTCCTTTCATTTCAGCTTCTACCATTATATAACATCTCTGCGGAAAAGTCAAGATTATTCAGCATAATTTTCTTGATTCAGATATAAGCCTGTTTTTTCAGAATAGCCGAGACAGTCCGTCCGATTATAGTAAGATAATTCATATCACTTACCGACCATTTTTTGAATCTGCCGACGTAGCAGAAAGAAATCATTCCTCTGATTATGTCGTTTTCCGTTATAAGATACTGCACCGCACCGCCTATATTCTGCTCGGAAAGCTGTAAAAAAGCGTTGTCATCTCTGCCCTCAAGTTCATTTACATTGTCAATGGCAAAAATTCCGTCGCCTGAAAATCTCTCCGTATATCTGTTTGAAAAGAGATACGAGGCGTTTTTTGAGGAAGAATTTCCACAGCTGAGAATCAGACTCATTTCGTTTCCTGAAAATATACATATATCATCAAGTCCGAACTGCACACGTATCTGTTCAAGAAGTACCGATATATCGGGAATCCGTCCGAATACAAGCCCCTCGTTAAGCTGTCCTATAAATGCGAGTTTACGGCTGGATTGTCTTTTATCACTGAGGAATGCTATATTATTCTTTATGTCTTTTTCAACAGCACCGTGCTTTTCAATGTCATATATAACATATCTGTTCTGCCCTTTCTGCCTTGCTATATAAAGTGCCTTGTCCGCCTGCATGAAAAGCTCGTTGAAGTCCGTGCTGTCCTTAGGATAGGTGGAAACTCCCATTGAACAGGTTATCCTGATGTCTTCGGGACGGTCTGCAAATGCCCCCTCCGTCCTCGTCCGTACAGCCCTGAGAATGCCTCGCAAATCCGTTTCGTCGTTCGTATTTTCAAGCACTATCAGAAATCCTGCTCCGCTTATTCTTCCTGCCATACCCCTTTCGCCTATTTCCGTCTTTATAATCTCCGCAACCGTAAAAACAGCCTCGTCGCCGAAAAGGTGACCGTAATTATTGACTATCTCACTGAAATTGTCTATATCAAGTAGAACTATATTTATATTATAGTCGGGTTTTTCCGACAAAATTTCATTTGCATATTCTGTAACGGCACGCTTATTCAGAACACCTGAAAGAGAATCCCTGTTAAGTTCTATAGCCGTGTTTAATTCTTTTGACTTATGCCCCGAACTCACTACGGAAATTATTCCGCTGACTTTTTTTATGTCGGGGTCTTCATGCCTTGTTATGCCCCTGAAAAGACAAAGTTCTTTTGATTTTCCGAAAGTAAGAAGTGATGATTCAAATTCATAGTCAAAACGATACACGCCGTTTTTTATATCGTGGCACAGATTATTGAAATTCTCAATGCACCTTGAGGGAATATATCCCGAATCTATGGACTCTTTCTGCCATTCATCAAGCTCCTTGTCGATGATTATTATTTCACGGCAACAGTCGGACATATATATTTTAATCCGTCTTGTCTCAAAGCAATATTCAAATACAAGGTCGTTTATAAGGCTGAGAATATGCCTGTATTCCGATATTTTTCTTTCACGGCTGTATGCGAGGTTTTCGAGCGAAAATATATCGCTGAGCAGGATACTGTACAAAGTCTCGCCCCTGTTTTCTTTCAGGAGTTTAACCGTCGCAAGAACCCATCTCGGCTGATTGTTTGTGCCTTTCATTCGGATAACCGTCTTCATTGTCCTTCCCTGTACGGCGTTTTCCATACAGTAAGTTATATTATCAAAATCCCTTTCGTCTATCGTCCTTTTTATAGAATATATAGCGTCGTTGCCGAAATAGCGGAAAAAAGCCTCGTCCGCCCTCTGCATATGAAAGCTCCTGTCTATTATTACTTTTCCGATATTATACATATCTTCATTCAGAAATCCCAGAGCGTTGTGCATGGTTTTCCCTCCTTTCGAGTATCTCAAAAATCAGTTTATAGAATACCGCAAAAAACGGTACGCCGAGGAGCATTCCGACAACTCCGAAAAGCCCTCCGCCGACAACGACGGAAGCAATAACCCATATACTCGGCAGACCTACGGACGCTCCGACGATTTTCGGATAAATCAGATTTTCTTCGAGCTGTTGGAGTATTACAAGAAATATCAGAAATATAACCGCCTGCATCGGATTTACCGTGAAAATCAGAAACGCACTTATAAAAGCACCGAGCAACGCCCCCACAATCGGCACAAGTGCAGTTACGCCAACAATAGTTCCAGCCATTGCCGAGTATGGCAGACGGAGCAATGACATTCCGATAAAGCACATAAGACCGAGTATGCACGCATCTATAAACTGTCCGACAAAAAAACTCCTGAAGCAGTCGTCCGCCACTTCAATAACGTAACTTATACGCCTGTTGGCTTTTTCGCCTATGTAAGCGTTGAGGAATCTTCTGATGTCCGCTGAAATCCTGTCTTTGCAGATAAGCAGATACACCGCAAAAATAACTGCAATTACGGCGTTTGTAATTACCGAAAAAGCCGAGCCGATAATTGATATAAGCGAGCCGAATACGTCATAAGCACCGCTTCCGATTTTTTCCGTTATGCCCGTAACGTCAGGTTCAAAGCTGTTTATGAAGTTCTGAATCTGCGGATATTCCCTGAGTGCTGTTTTTGCAAAAGTCTGCAATTCCGAAAAAAACGGCGGTATTTCAACGGCTATGATTTTCACTGCCTTTACTATTTCGGGGTAAACTATGCTGACGACTACGATTATTATAAAAAAAGCACTCGCAAAGGCAAGGGCAGTACAGACGGGTCGCCTTGATTTTATGACAAACTCCGTCTGCCGTTTCGGAAAGTAGTGTTTTTCAAAAAAAGTCATTATTATATTGAATACGTAGGCAATCACGCAACCTGTAACCAACGGCATTACCGCCCCGACGGCTTTCATTACAAATTCCGATATTACAGAAAAATTCCTTACGGCAACACACACGGCAAGTGCAAGCACGGCGACGAGACAGCATTTTTTTATATCTCCGGTTTTCATGGCTGTTCTCCTTTCAGTTTATATTATAATACATATAAATAACTATGTCAATTATTGACGGCATATCATTTTAGTGATATAATAATTAAAAATTATGAAACAGGAGCGATTAAAATATGATTGTTACCGTTACGCTTAACCCAGCCATAGACTGCACTATGAATATTGAAAATTATGCGGAAAATTCAGTAAACCGTGCGGAAAAACAGATTCTTACGGCAGGTGGAAAAGGAATAAATATATCCATGATTCTTAAAAATCTCGGAATAGATACCCTCGCCCTCGGATTCTGCGGTGGTGAAACGGGACGGCTTTTCTGTAATCTTCTTGACAGGACAGGGCTTGACTATTCTGTTGTGTGGCTTGAAAATCAGCTTACACGCATAAATGTAAAATTAAAATACAATAATGCCGAAACAGAAATAAACGGCATGGGTGCGGAAATTTCTGATGATATGCTTGAAAAATTTATTTTCGACCTCGGAAAAAAACTGAATGACAATGATATACTTGTCCTCGCAGGGAGCATTCCCTCGTCCGTTCCGTCCGATATTTACGCAAGGATTATGAAAAGCCTTTCAGACAGAAATATCCGCATTGTTGCCGATTCTTCGGGAAAACCCCTCGCCGAAATTCTTCCCTTGCGTCCTTTTCTGATAAAGCCTAATAACTTTGAACTCGGCGAAATTCTCGGGAAAAAAATCTCCACACGCAGTCAGGCACTCAGCGGTGCGGAGGATTTGCAGAAACTCGGGGCAAGAAATATTCTCGTTTCGCTCGCAGGGGAGGGAGCTGTTCTTCTTACGGAAAACGGCGATAAATACGAAATTTCCGCACCGTCCGAAGAAGTGAAAAATTCAGTCGGAGCAGGTGATTCCATGCTTGCGGGATTCCTCGCAGGTCTCGAAAAAACAGGCGATTTTTATATTGCTTTGCTTCTCGGAACGGCTTCGGGAAGTGCCACGGCTTTTTCGGACGGTCTCGCAACAAGGGCGGAAATTGACGCACTTTTTAAACGAATAAGCGGTTTTAAAAATTCTCCCTTATAACCAAAATATCTGCTCGGTTTTTGGCTGAATTTAACAAGATTATTTGGAAAAATATACAAATTGTGAACTCGTAAAATCTGTTTTTGCCTGTATTTAGGGAACTGTAAAAAAATAGTTAATTATAATTTTTAAGAAAAACACCTGATTTTTGTTAACCTCGGTTAACATTATCATTGACATTCTCCATGTCTTGTGTTAATATAGTGTTGGACAAAAATTCTTGTAAAAAGGAGTTATATAAAATATGGTTTTTGCAAAAGAATGGGAAGGTTTTACTCCCGGAAGATGGAGCCTCGGCGTGAACGTCCGTGACTTCATAAGAAAGAATTATACCCCATATGACGGCGACGAGAGCTTCCTTGCCGGTCCTACAGAGGCTACAACAAAGCTCTGGGAAAAGGTAATGGAGCTTACAAAACAGGAGCGTGAGGCTGGCGGTGTTCTCGATATGGACACTAAGATTGTTTCCACAATTACTTCTCACGGTGCTGGCTATCTTGATAAAGACCTTGAAAAAATCGTAGGTGTTCAGACTGATAAGCCTTTCAAGCGTTCACTTCAGCCTTTTGGCGGTATCAGAATGGCTATGAATGCCTGCGAGCAGAACGGCTATAAAGTTGATGACGAAGTTGTAAAGATTTTTACAGAATACCGCAAGACTCACAATCAGGGCGTTTTTGACGCATATACTCCCGAAATGCGTATGGCTCGTAAGTCTGCTATTATAACAGGTCTTCCCGACGCTTACGGAAGAGGTCGTATTATAGGCGACTACAGAAGAGTTGCTCTCTATGGTATCGATGCACTTATCGAGGACAAGAAACATCAGATTGAAACTTCACTCGTGAGAATGACTTCAAAGAATATCCGTCTCCGTGAAGAACTCGCAGAACAGGTGAGAGCTCTCGGCGAACTCAAGAAACTTGGCGAAATCTACGGATTTGATATTTCCAAGCCCGCAAAGAATGCCAAGGAGGCTGTACAGTGGCTTTACTTCGGCTACCTTGCTGCCGTAAAGGAGCAGAATGGTGCAGCGATGTCACTCGGACGTACTTCGACATTCCTTGATATTTATATTCAGCGTGACCTCGACAACGGCGTTATCACTGAAGAAGAGGCACAGGAAATTATCGACCACTTCATTATGAAGCTCCGTATCGTTAAGTTCGCAAGAACTCCCGAATATAACTCGCTCTTCTCAGGCGACCCGACATGGGTAACCGAGTCTATCGGCGGTGTTGATATTGACGGTCACCACCTCGTAACAAAAAACAGTTTCCGTTATCTCCATACTCTCGAAAACCTCGGTACAGCTCCCGAGCCGAACCTTACTGTTCTTTGGTCGCAGAAACTCCCGAAAAATTTCAAAGCATACTGTGCTAAGATTTCTATCAAGACTTCTTCAATCCAGTATGAAAACGACGATATGATGAGAGCTGTACACGGCGATGACTATGCTATCGCTTGTTGCGTATCTTCAATGGTTGTCGGCAAGGAAATGCAGTTCTTCGGAGCAAGAGCAAACCTCGCTAAATGTCTCCTCTACGCTATAAACGGCGGTATTGACGAGAGAATGAAAGTGCAGGTTGGTCCTAAGTACAGACCTGTTGAGGGTGATTATCTCAACTTTGACGATGTATGGGCTAAGTACCTCGACATGATGGAATGGCTCGCAGGACTTTATGTAAATACTCTTAACATAATTCACTATATGCACGACAAGTACAGCTATGAGAGAATACAGATGGCTCTTCACGACAGGGAAGTAAAGCGTTATTTTGCTACAGGTATCGCAGGTCTCTCGGTTGTTGCTGACTCGCTTTCGGCTATCAAGTATGCTAAGGTTAAGTGCATTCGTGACGAAAACGGCGTTGTTGTTGACTACGAGATAGAGGGCGATTTCCCGAAATACGGAAACAATGATGACAGGGTTGACGATATAGCTGTTAAGGTTGTACGCACATTCATGGATATGATTAGAAAGCATCATACATACCGTGACGGTATTCCTACTATGTCTATTCTTACAATTACTTCCAATGTTGTTTACGGAAAGAAAACAGGCAACACCCCCGACGGACGTAAAGAAGGCGTTCCGCTTGCTCCGGGAGCAAATCCGATGCACGGCAGAGATACTCACGGTGCAGCCGCTTCACTCTCGTCTGTTGCTAAACTTCCGTTCAGACACGCTCAGGACGGTATTTCAAATACTTTCTCTATCATTCCTAATGCTCTCGGCAAGGATATGGAAGTATTTGTGGGCGATATAGATATTGACAAACTCAGTCAGGGAGAGTAATTGATGATTACTCCCGATATGCTTGGAAATACTCAGTCACCTGAAGAACTCGTCGACATCATCGACAGGCTTATGGCGGAGGGTAGCGGTCACGTGAATGTTGCCACAAATAACGGCGACGGTCTCAGAATAGATACTGTAAACAGCACAGACTGCGGTATTAAAGGTGCGTGTATGCAACCGACTGAACTGGAGATTGACCCCGACGAAGAGGAATGATTTCCACTGATAATGTCACTGACAGGAGACGGATTTTCCGCCGTCTTCTGCCTCTATAAAATTCTTTTAAGGAGGATATTAATTATGGAAAATGCAAATGCAAAACAGGTTGATAACCTTATCGAACTTATCGACGGCTACGTTGAAAAAGGTGGTCATCACCTCAACGTAAACGTATTTACAAGAGAAACTCTTCTTGACGCTCAGGCACACCCCGAAAAATACCCACAGCTTACCGTTAGAGTTTCGGGCTATGCTGTAAACTTCGTTAAGCTCACAAAGGAACAGCAGGACGACGTTATTTCAAGAACGTTCCATTCTGCACTTTAATTCAGAAAAAAGTCCGGATTCTTCCGGACTTCTTTTTTATACAGAAAAAGTCCACAGAAAAAACTGCGGACTTTGTTTTTTGTTAATTATTTTCAGCTTTGTGGAGAGTGGCATTTATTTCGTCAATAAGTTTGGTAATCTCGGAAATAGATTTCTTAATAATTTCCGTGCTTGCGTTGGTGGTGTTTACGTTGTCGTCGAGTGCACCGAAAGCCTTTATGGTGGTCTGCAAAATCGAAACCATTTGTTTTACGCTCGCTTCGTCCATGCTCGTATTGCTGTTGCAGAAAGTAACTATATTGCTGAGAAGCATATTTACCTGTCCTGCACGCTGGCTTGTCTTTGATGTTGACTGGTCGATGTTCGCCATACTTTCAGTAATCTGCTTTATATCGTTTTTGAGACGGTCGGAGAGTGAAAGACATTCGCTGGTAATTTCGGCGAGTTTTTCGTGCTGTGTTGCGAGTTCGCTGTGACGTGCCACGAGTACGGACTTTGCGTGGACAATGCAGTTGTCTGGGGTATTGAGTCCACGGCAGATAGCGATTGCCATTTCACGACACGAGCGATAACCGCAGGCGTGGCAGTTATAATTGCGGTCTGCCTCGGAGTGCTTGCCCATGGATTTATACACAACATCAAGCTGTTTTTCCGTCGGCACAGGGGACGGATTCATAGGCTTGTAACTTCGCATAAAGTCGGAAATCCTCAGTTCTTCATCAAATTTTCTGAAAAGCCTGTCCTCACCGCCACGGAAAATTCCTGTTTTACGTCTTTTTTTAGCTTCCTTTTCAACTTCACGCATTGTCGCCATAACGTCAAACACAGTTTGTGAAGTGCCTGACGCTGGTCCGACATTACAGCCGAATTCGCACGAAAGCACATCAAAGACTTCAGGGTGCTTGTATTCAGGCATATTTGCGTACATATCAAGCTCGGGATAAACCTTGTGAACGCCTTCAGAAGTTGTAATATTTATATCGGGATTGTGTAGCCAGAGATTGTCACGGAGTCCGCCCGGACGTGGGTACACTGCACCGACCTGTCCCTGCTGGTCGTCAAAAGGATATTCAAAATCATGGACGGAGTTCGACGGAATATTGATGTCATTTCTTTCGAGATACTCTTTCAGCTTGTTGAAAGTCACATTGTACTCAACAATCCCCGTTTCCATGAACTCTGTTTTTTTAGCTATACACGGCGATAAAACGGCTATCGGATTTGTGCGGTGCATATATTTTTTTATGTACGTGACAGCACACGCTATCGGACTATGTATGGGTGAAAGATTCCTTAAAAGTCTCGGCTGATAGATTTCAATATATTTAACAATCGCTGCACAGGGCTGTGTGATGAGGTTTCCGACCTTTTTCGCTTCGACGGCACGCAGATGTGCCCATGTGCATATGTCCGCACCGAATGATACGTCCATGATTATACAGCCTTTGTTTCTGAAAAAGTCGAGAATGCCTTTCCATTGTGTCGGAAATACTGACTTTATAGCTGGCGTGGCAAGCACAATCATTTTTTCACGTGAAAGTTTTGACATGAAAATTTCGGTGTCGTCAAGATAGTCCCTCGCACCGTGGTTGCAGGTTCTCACGCACTCACCGCACGTAATACAGCGTTCAGGGTCGACGGTCGTCACAAATCTTCCGTCATTAAGCATTTTTGTTATGTTCGCTTCGGGTGCGGGACAGTTTCTGACGCAGGCATTACAGCCGACGCATTTTTCAGGTTTTACAATAATTATTTCATTCATATATAAAAAACTCCTTGGTTGGCAAAAAACTTAATCAATAATTTCCGATGCCATGCGTGCGAGGTCGTCAAGATTTAAACTTCTGCCTGTTTTTTCAGTCTTGGACGGCGTGTCGTCAATTTCCCGTGCCATTTTTGCAAGGTCGTCGAGATTTAAACTTCCGCCTGTTTTTTCGGTCTCGGACGGCGTGTCATCGATTTCCCGTGCCATTTTTGCGAGGTCGTCAAGATTTATTCTTGCACTCGGCTTGGAATTTTCCTTTTTCTTCATTCCGACAAATTCCTCTGCCTGTTTCGTAAGGGCTTCGAGGTCTATACCGCCTCTCATCATTGCCGGACTTCTCTGCGTTTTCGCAAGCACGGAAACGTCGATTTCATAGTCATTCACTATGCCTGCGTTAAGCTGCTCAAAATTCGGCATAGGCTCGCCGTCGTCGTCGGTATATTTATAGCTTCCGCTGTAAACACGTTCTTGCGCAAGTTCGAAATCATCCTGTCTTTCGACTTTTTTCGGCGTGGTTTCGGACTTTTTCGTTGCATGGTATGCATAGTCCGTCTTTTCGTAAACAGGCTTTTCAGGCAAATCAGGCTCGACTTTTTCCGCCTTTTCAAATACAGGAACGCCGTCTTTTGTGAGGGTGTCTATAGTTTTTGAAAGGAGTTTTTCAGAATTTTCAAGGGCTTTTCTGAGTTCGTTGAATTTTTTGCTGATGACATTAGCGTCATCAAGCAGAAGTGCCTTGAGATTTCCCGAAGAATTTTTCATTTCGCTTGTCTGGTTTTCGACTTCTGCCATCATTTCGCTGGCGTATACCTCCGCATCATAAACGATTTCCGAGGCTTTGTTATTTGCCTCCGCAACTATATTTTCGGCAAGTTTTCTTGAATCCTCGGCGAGTTCCTCAGCTTTTTTTGTTGCAGATTCCGTAATGATTTTTGCGGACTTTTTCGCTTCGGCAAAAACAACACTCAGAGCCGTAACATCGTCTTTTGCCTGAAAGGAAGCCATTTTCATATCGCTTTCCGATAACATATGTTCGAGTTCGGCAACGGAATTTTCAAGCGTTTTTATCTTCTCGTCTTTCTGTGCCGATTCAGATTCGTAAGCCTTTAGTTTTTCGTTGAGAGTAATATTTTCTGCCTGCAATTTTTTCAGCCGGTCACGTTCTTCTTTTAAGACTGATTCGTATGTTTTTTCGGCATCTGCACCCGTCCTGAACTTCGTCAGCGAGAGTTTCGCCTCTCTGAGTTCGCACTGAAGTTCCGAAATCTGCTCGCACAGGGTACGGAAACGCTTTTCAACGTCCTGCTTTTCGTATCCTCCGAAAGTGACTGTTTTTAAGAATGTAGTTTCAGCCATTGGCAAATCCTCCTGTTATTCAAAGATAGCCGGAAAGATTTTTCAACCGGCAAGATGTTGCAAAATTATATAAATATATTTTACACTGTTTTCTTTAAAATGTCAACATATTTTTTTATATATTATAATTATTTGTGGAAAATGCACTGAAAAAACTCCTGATATTTTACAATAAGGCTGTCCGCTTACCATAGTTCCTCACAGTCGGCGATAAGTTCCCTGACTTCCTTATTGTCATAAAGACCGATGTCAAAAAGTTTATCCGCCTGTCGCTTGGTGATTTTTCCGCTTATTGAGTAAACAAACTGCCCATGTTCACGCTTTATGCCGTCCCACGAGTCAATAACTTTAATCCAGCCAGCCTTGCCGAGCGTGCGTTCAGGGAGTTTTGAATCGGGGAAAAATTTTTCCGCAAGCATTTTTGCGAGCTTTGTGTGATTGGTGAAGTCACACGAATATGTATCACCATCAGGCGAAATCCAGCCGAGTTTGAATTCATTATGATTTTTGAAGAACATCTTTTCAAGAGTAAGCGGACAGTCATTGTCCGTTTCGATAATTTCAACGAAGCGGTAATCTTTTTCAAATTTATAATAACCTCCGCATTCGTCAGCGACAATGGGAAGTTTGTCTTTGCTTACGATATTTTCAAGATTCGTGCCTGCCAGCTGTTCAGGACTGTCAAAATATCTGTTGTAATAATAGCCGTTCGGGGATTTGTATATAGCAAATTTTTTCATAAAAATCCTCCTGTTTTTATTGGTTACATAAATTATAGCACATTTGCCGTTATTTTTCAATAGTAAAGTCAACATTTTGCAGAAAATATTGTATAATTTTTATTTTGACCAAAAAATAATAATATATTGACATTTTTATAATAAATATGATATTATTTATTCAAGGAGGTGCATAAACATGAGTGAAGATACGGAAAAAATACTTGCGGAACATCTTTTTTCACAGCGTGAGGAGAATTTCAGCCACGCATCTTTCGACCGTGAGGTTGCATTCTATGAAAGCATATGCTCGGGAAATATTGAGCTTGTCCATGTTTTCATGAAACCGCTTTTCAGCGAGGGGTGCGGAATACTCAGCGAAAACCCTTTGCAGAATCTGAAATATCACATGGTTGTACTCGTCGCACTTATTGCACGCTATTGTATAAAGGGTGGTCTTTCGCCTGAAGAGTCTTACAGTATGAGCGATTTTTATATTGTCAAGGCGGACAAGTGCAGAACGGAAAGCGAGATAAGGGAAGTTCACAGGGAGGCAATAGAGGGTTATACACGAAGAATGCGGAGTCTGAAACTCGACGGCGTGTATTCAAAACAGATAGTCCGTGCGGTTGACTACATGACAAGCCACATACACAGCCGTATAACTCTTGCCGAGGTGGCGGATTATCTGAAAATAAGCTCCGAGTATCTCTCAAGGCTTTTCAAAAAAGAAACGGGAATGACGTTCAGCGAGTACATAAACAAACTCAAAATTGAAGAGGCGTCTTCACTTCTTCTTTTCACGGAGAGGTCGGATATTGAGATAAGCAGTCTGCTTGGTTTCAGTTCGCAGAGTTATTTTATAAAGATTTTCAGGAAACAGATGGGCATTACTCCGAAACAGTACAAAAAACAATACCGCTGGTTTGAGTTCTGATATGTCATTATTTTACTATTTTTATCATAAAAATTATAGATTTGTGTAAAGATATGTGCTATAATCATATCACAATTTGAAAAACGGATACTTTTGAGAGGAGTTTATCTGATATGAAGAAGAATTTATTTAAACGCTGTACGGCTACACTTGCAATGTGTGCTGTAATGGCATCGGCAATGCCACTTGCAAGTCTGCCTGTTTCAGCAGAAGAAAATATTATAAGCAACTCGACTTTTGATACGGGCGTTTCAGGCTGGAGTACCTATAAAGAAACGGGCGGAAGCTGTACACTCAGCACGGAAAACGGCAGGCTCGCACTTAAAATAAGCAGTACAGGACAGAAGAATTATTCCGTTCAGGTCTGCTACGATATTATACCGCTTTATCAGAACGGCGTTTATCGTCTTAAATATGACATCTCGTCAAGCGTTGACAGATACGTTGAAGGAATGATTCAGCAGAACGGCGGAAAATATACCGCTTATACATGGAAAGGTCTTGAACTTACTTCCGAGCCACAGACGGTTGACTATGAATTTACAATGGAATACGATACAGACATAATGTCTAAACTGGTATTCAACTGCGGTGTACCAAACGAGGGCGAGACGGAGCTTCCCGAACATACGATTTACCTTGACAACGTTTCGCTTGAACTTATTGACGACAGCGGAGTTGACTACAGTGCAATGCGTCCATATGAACCGCAGATTGTGACGAATCAGGTCGGCTATAAAACCGACGGTCGCAAAATTGCCGTATTCAAAGGCGTTTCGGGAACTGATGAATTTTCTGTTGTGAATGCTGATACGAATCAGACGGTGTACACGGGAAAACTCGGAAATGAAATTCAGAATGCGTCCGCAGATGAAGTAAACAGACAGGGCGATTTTTCGGAAGTAAAAGAGGCAGGACGTTATTACATAAAGTGCAACGGACTTGACGACTCATATACTTTCGAGATAGGCGAGAATATTTATAACAATCTTCTTGACGACAGCGTGAGAATGCTTTATTTACAGCGTTGCGGAGTTGAGGTGCAGGACGAGACTTTCGGACACAAGGCTTGCCATAACACAATGGCTACAATTTACGGCACTGACCAGAAAATAGACGTTTCAGGCGGTTGGCACGATGCAGGAGACTACGGAAGATATGTTGTCCCCGCAGCAAAGGCTGTTGCCGACTTGCTTTATGCTTACGGTGCTAATCCGTCGCTGTACAGCGATAATATAGGAATCGCAGAAAGCGGAAACGGTACGCCTGACATTCTCGACGAGGCACGTTTTGAACTTGAGTGGATGATGAAAATGCAGGCTGAAAACGGCGGTGTTTACCACAAGGTATCGTGCGAGACGTTCCCAGGATATGTAATGCCTGAAAATGAAGTTGAACCGCTGATTGTTACGCCGATTTCAACAACTGCTACTGCTGACTTCTGTGCTTCAATGGCTCTTGCTTATGAGTATTACAAGGACGTTGACAGCGCTTTTGCAGACAAGTGCATTGACTGTGCAATCAAGGCATGGGACTTCTTAAAAGCTAATCCGAACTTTATATTCAAGAATCCCGAAGATATAGTTACAGGCGATTACGGCGACAAGTCCGACGTTGACGAGCGTTACTGGGCAGCTGCACAGCTTTACCGTGCTACAGGCGATACGGCTTATCTCATGGGCATTTCAAATGCTACGGGCATGGACTGGTCAACGGTCGGCGACTATGGAAATATCGCTATTGTGACAATGAAAGGCATTGACAAGGAGTCTGATATATACAAGAAAGCAGTTTCAAATATAATCACTCAGGCAGATAAGTTCGCCAATGTTTCGGCACAGAGTGCTTACGGCGTATCTCAGACAAAGTACAACTGGGGAAGCAACATGACTATCGCAAATTCTGGTATTATTCTCGGAATCGCTTATCAGCTCACAGGCGATACAAAGTATCTCAACAACGCACAGGGACAGCTTGACTATCTGCTTGGCGTTAATCCGCTGGGCGAGTGTTTTGTTACAGGCTACGGAACGGTTTCACCCGAACACCCGCACCACAGACCGTCCATGGCAAAGGAAACGGCTATGCGTGGAATGCTCGTAGGCGGTGTTAATTCAGCACTTGAAGACAGTGCCGCAAAGGCTTATTGCAAGGGTCAGCCTGCTGCAAAATGCTATGTTGACAATGCCGAAAGCTATTCGACAAATGAAATAACTATCTACTGGAACTCTCCGCTTACTTATCTTCTCTCGCTTATGGAAGGTACTGAAAATAACAGCGGTGATGATAAAGATGTACACTGGGGCGATGCTGACTGTGACGGAAATGTAAATATAAATGATACAGTTCTGATAATGCAGTCTATTGCAAATCCTGACAGGTACAGTCTTTCAGAGCAGGGACTTAAAAATGCGGACGTTGCTTTCCACGGCGACGGCGTTACAAATACCGACGCTCTTATTATTCAGTTTGTTGAGTCGAGACGTGTTTCCGAAAAGGATTTGCCTTTCGGACCTGATTTTGACTATGATTCTCTTGAAGACGGTTCATATAATCCCTCAGACTCTACAACAACTACTACCACATCGACTGTTGCAGACAATAAAACCACAACTACTACCACAACTATTGTTACGTTACCGTCTGAATCGGCAATAAAAGACTATGGCACGCCTATGAATGAAAATGCGTCCGTTGTAGCCGACTTCAGAAAGGGCGAAACTTCTGTATTCTTCGCTTCTGACGGCTGGACAAACGGCGGTTGTTTTGACTGTGGCTGGTATAAGGAAAACACTTCTTTTGACGGCGGTGTGCTTAACCTTACGATAGACAAGGATAAGTCGGGCAAGTATAATTATTCGGGTGCTGAGTACAGAACGGCTGACTATTATCACTATGGCTACTATGAGACCTCCATGCAGGCTATAAAGAATGACGGCGTTGTTTCTTCGTTCTTCACTTACACAGGACCGTCGGACAATAATCCGTGGGACGAGATAGATATTGAAATTCTCGGCAAGGATACCACAAAGGTGCAGTTTAATTACTATACCAACGGCGTTGGCAACCATGAGTATATGTACGACCTTGGATTTGACGCTTCGGAGGGATTCCACACTTACGGATTTGACTGGCAGAGAGATTATATCGCTTGGTATGTTGACGGAAAAGAAGTTTACAGGGCAACCGATAATATCCCCTCGACAGCAGGAAAAATCATGATGAATGTATGGCCCGGCACAGGGGTTGACGAATGGCTTAATGCGTTCAACGGAAAAACTCCGCTTACTGCAAAATATCAGTGGGTAACATTTGGTAAAATTCAATAAATAATTGACTCCGTTCCACTCGGACAGTGGATTCAATATAACGGATAAAATCCTCTCCATGCAGGTCACCGCCAAAAACGGTGACTTGTTTATTTATAAAAAAAGTCCGAAAAATTCTCGGACTTTTTTTATTCGCTTCTGACGATAATAACCTGACTTGACGTTGCATAGGACTGCGTAAAATCCACGATTTCGGAACGCTCGGTAGTTACGGACATACCTGCAATGCCGACGTCCGACTCGTCGAGGCTTATTGACGTTATAACCGCATTGAAGTCGATATTCTGAATTTTCAGCTCCATTCCAAGCTCATCGCATATAGCGTTAGCCATATCAATATCAAAGCCCACTATTTCGCCGTTTTCAACGCTTTCGTACGGCGGAAATTCCGCATTTGTAGCCATAATCAAAGTGCCGTTGCGTGTTATATTATTATCTGGCTGATATGGCTTGTGGTCGGGATTTTTTCCAATCCAGTGGCGAGAGATTATTTCAAGCGTGCCGTCGTCCTTGAGATTCTGAATGGCAGAATTAAGTTTTTCGCCGAGTTCGTCATTTCCCTTTTTATAAGCTATGGCATATTCTTCTTCGCTCAGCGGTTGGCGGAGAATTTCAAGTTTGCCGTTTTCCTCGACAAGCTCCTGTGCCGTAAGCCTGTCGATGATTACCGCATCAATTTTTCTGTCCGAAAGAGCCTTTACAGCGGTTTCGGCGTCCTTGTATTTTTCCACCTTTGCGTCCTCAATATCGTTTGCGAGCAGATAGCCTGTTGTTCCCGTCTGCGTGCCTATGGACTTGCCTTTCAGGTCGTCCGCACATAAAATAACCGGTTCTTTTTTATCCGCACCGCAACCGCACAGGCAGGTGACGGCAAACACAAATGCAGAAAAAATACTTATACTTTTTTTCATAATAATCCTCCGATGATATTTTTATTGCCATAAACTATTTTAACATATTTTATTTATTACGTCAAGATTTTTTGGAATATTTATTTAAATTTTATTTTTACGACGAATTAACGCTTATTTTTTTCATCTGTCTGTCATATTATTAACGCATGGTTTACACTTAAAAGCAGTATTATCTAACCCAGTTAGCGAAAGAGGAGGGATATATTTGGCAACACGTGAAGAGGCGTTGCAGATTATGGAGAGAATGCAGAACAGCCGTCCGAGGAATTTTTTCAGGCGTTTTGATGACGACAATGCGGGGATATTCTGTGTACTCAAGTATCTTTCGGCGGTTGATAGACCTGTTTCGGCAGGCGAGATAAGTGCATTCATGAACGTAAGCACGGCGAGGGTTTCGGTAATTCTTCGCAAAATGGCGGAAAAAGGCTATATATTACGTGAAAGCGACGTTGAAGATGCGAGAAAGTCCATGATTTCGCTTTCGGATTTCGGGAGGGAAAAAAATCTCAGAAACCGCAATGAAACGCTTGATTTTTTCTGCAAAGTCATTGACAGGGTCGGCAGGGAACGAATCGAGGAATTTATAAGCATTTCCGACGAAATAAGGAAAGTCGTTGAAGAGGAAATGCAGTCAGAAAGGAGATAATCTATGATAAAAATTTTCAAGAACCTTAAGCCACGTGATGTATTATTCATACTGATATGTGCGTTGCTTGTTGTGACGCAGGTGTGGCTTGAACTGACAATGCCGGATTATACACAGAAACTTACGGAATCGGTATCAGCAGGCGAAATAGAGATGTCGGAGGTGCTCAAAAACGGCGGAATGATGATTCTGTGTGCTTTAGGTAGCATGACTTCAGCTATATTCTGCGGATTTTTCGCCTCACAGGTGGGTGCGAATTTCGCCCGAACTCTCCGTGACAGGCTTTTCGGACACATACTTGAATTTTCAAATACCGAGATAAATAAATTTTCAACGCCAAGCCTTATCACAAGAACGACAAACGACGTTGTGCAGTTGCAGATGCTTATTGCAATGGGTATGCAGATGATGATAAAAGCACCCGTAACGGCTGTGTGGGCGATTGCGAAAATCTCCTCATCAAGCATAGAATGGACAACGGCTGTACTTATATGCGTGGGCATAATTGTCTGTACGATAGTATGTCTGTTGCTTGTTGTTTTTCCGAAGTTCAGGGTTATACAGAAACTGACGGACAATCTCAACGACGTTACACGTGAAAATATAAGCGGTGTAAGGGTTGTGCGTGCGTTCAATGCGGAAGAATATCAGGAAAAAAAGTTTGAGAAAGTAAATGACGAGATAACGAAAAACCACCTTTTCACCATGCGTGCAATGGGTCTCATGATGCCGATAATGATGCTGGCAATGAACGGTCTTACGCTCGCTATTTACTGGGTGGGAGCTTATCTCGTTAATCAGGCTGAACTTATGAGCCGTGCGGAAGTAGTCGGAAATATGGTGGCTTTTGTGCAGTACGCATTGCAGATTATGGGAGCGTTTATGATGCTTGTAATGATATTTATAATTCTCCCGAGAACTATGGTTTCCGCAAAGCGTATAAACGAAGTACTCGAAACCGTTCCGTCCATAGACTACAAAGCGGACGGCAGTACAGAAAAAGGCAGTGGAAAAATCGAGTTCAGAAACGTATCTTTCGGATATTCAGACTCCGCAAGTCCATGCCTGAAGAATATAAGTTTTGAGATAAATTCAGGCGAGACGTTTGCAATTATCGGTGCAACAGGTACAGGAAAGTCAACGCTTGTCAATCTCATTCCGAGATATTACGATGTTAAAAACGGCGAGATTTTAATTGACGGAAAAAATATACGTGACTATTCGGAAGAAAGTCTTGAAAAAACAGTATCCGTTGCACCTCAGAAAGCAACTCTGTTTTCAGGCGACATAAAGTCCAATATAACTTATGGCTGTAAAGAAAATGTCTCCGATAATGACGACAGAATAAAAAGGGCTATCGAGATTTCAAAGTCCGATTTTGTCAATAATCTTAAGGACGGCATATATTCAAAGGTCGCACAGGGCGGTACTAACTACTCAGGAGGACAAAAACAACGTCTTTCAATTGCGAGGGCGGTATTCAAAAATGCACCCATTATGATTTTTGACGACACTTTTTCCGCACTCGACTACAAGACAGATATGCTCGTCAGAAAAGAACTCAGGGAAAAACTTTCTGACACCACGGTTATTATAGTCGCACAGCGTATAGGCACGATAAGAAATGCTGACAAGATTCTTGTGCTTCATGACGGGGAGATTGCAGGTCTCGGAAAACATGATGAACTTATGCAGAACTGCGATATTTACAGGGAAATTGCACTTTCACAGTTATCCGAAGAAGAATTGTCTGGAAAGGAGCGTGCTTGATATGCCACCTATGAGACCTATGCAACCGATGAATCCGAATGAAAAGGCTGATTTTGGAGCAATAAAAAAGATTCTTGCCTACTGTAAGCAGTATTTGCCGGCAGTTATCGTGGCAATTGTTTTTGCGGTCGGCGGTTCTCTCACAACAATTATAGGACCTGAAAAAATAAGCGACCTCATGAACGAAATAACAAAGGGCGTTTTCACGGAAATCGATATAAAGGCTTTTGAGAAGATATGTTTTACTCTTGTGGCGATTTATGCGACGGGTGCGGTACTCAACTATGCACAGCAGTTTATAACAGCTACCATAACACAGAAAACTTCAAAACGTCTGCGTACCGATATAGATGCAAAAATAAACCGTCTGCCGTTAAGCTATTTTGATACGACGACAAAAGGTGATATTCTTTCACGTGTGACGAATGACGTTGACACGATAAGTCAGACTCTTTCACAGAGTTCCGCAAACCTTATAAGCTCGCTCGCACTTTTTATAGGCGTAATATATAAGATGTTCTGCACGAACTGGATTCTCGCACTTGTCACTATCGGAACTTCGCTTTTCGGATTTGTGATGATGGGTGTTATAACAAAAAATTCGCAGAAGTTTTTCAATCGCAAACAGGCGGACCTCGGTGCAATGAACGGACAGATAGAGGAGATTTATACAAATCATAACATAGTACACGCTTTTGGTGCAAAGGCACAGGAAAAGAAAAAATTTGACGAAATAAACGAAAGGCTTTATGACTCAAACTGGAAGTCCCAGTGGCTTTCGGGAATGATGCACCCTATAATGCAACTGGTCGGAAATTTAAGCTATGCACTTAATTTTATCGTTGGCGTGATATTTATAATAAACAACAACGACGCCGTAACGCTCGGCACGATAATGGCTTTTGTGATATATGCAAGACTTTTTTCACAGCCTCTGGCAACATTTGCACAGTCCCTTACATCTATACAACAGGCTTCCGCCGCATCAAAGCGTGTTTTTGAAATGCTTGAGGCAGACGAACAGGAAGACGAGTCCGCAAAGACCGCAATCCTCGGCAATATAAAGGGCGATGTTGAATTTAAAAACGTAAAATTCGGCTACAGCAAGGAAAAAACGATTATACATGATTTTTCCGCAAAGCTGAAAGCAGGACAGAAAGTTGCAATAGTAGGTCCTACGGGAGCAGGCAAAACCACAATGGTAAATCTTTTAATGCGTTTCTACGAGATAGACGAAGGAGATATTCTCATTGACGGCATTTCAACAAAGTCCGTAAAGCGTGAAAACGTCCACGATATGTTTGACATGATTTTGCAGGATACATGGCTTTTTGACGGCACAATCCGTGAAAATCTTATATATAACAAAAAGGGCGTGACGGATTCCGAACTTGACAGGGCGTGCGAGGCGGTCGGACTTAAACACTTTATTGCAACTCTTCCGCACGGTTACGATACCCCCATTAATGAAGCACTTAATCTTTCCGACGGACAGAAACAGCAGTTGACAATTGCAAGGGCTATGATTAAAGACGCACCTATGCTTATTCTCGACGAGGCTACCTCGTCAATCGATACGAGGACGGAACTTGTTATTCAGAATGCTATGGATAAGCTGACAACCGGAAGAACGTCATTCGTTATCGCACATAGGCTTTCAACCATAAAAAATGCCGATGTGATACTTGTCATGAAAGACGGCGACATTATCGAGCAGGGCAGTCATGAAGAACTGATAGCCGACGGAAATTTCTATGCAGAACTTTACAACAGTCAGTTTGTTGTTGCCTGAATAAACAGCGAGCCGTTCACCTTACGGAGAACGGCTTTTCTGCTGTGTAGGAAATTTTTTAATGTATCGGTTTGTCCGATGAGTATATTATAGCTTTTTTTCGTGAAAATTTAAAGCTATAAAATATCTTAAAATGTCATATTTTATTCGGTTTGCGGATATATTCCGAAATATATTCGTTTATTTCACGCGTTTTTCCGCCCATCATTGCAACCGCCCGTGAGTAGATAAGATATTCGTCCCAGAGATATTCAAGCAATGTCACCTGTAAAAGATTCCGTGTTTCCATGTCGCCGTATATTGCCAGATTCTCATACATTTCAAATATCTTTATCAAAAGAGGATTTTCTCTGAAATTATCCTTTCTTAGCATTCTGACAACAAGCGGATTAAGAATATTTCCGAAAAGACAGTGAGGAAGATTTTCGCCGAGATATTCATTTTCCGCATATATTTCCTCTTTAAGTTCAGGTATATACGAACAGAGAAAGTTACAGTCAAGCATATTATAGCTAATCATTTAGTCAAATACGGGATTATCGTCCGCCGAAAAATTATCAGGATTATTGTCAAAAGTCCCTCCGAAATCTCCGAAACCCTTGTTTAAATCAGGCTGAATCTTCGGCATTTCAGGTTTTTTCTTTATATAAGACGGAAGCGGATTCATTGCCCGTACAACATTCGGGTCTATAGGCGGAGGCGGTGTTTCAGGCGGAATCTCAAGCGGAATTTCAGGCGGTTCAGGTATCGGCACGGGTGGCGGAGCGGTCGGCTTATGTGGCGGAATATATTCTGACTGTGGCATATAAACGCTTATATTGCGTTGCGGATTCGGCGGAGGCATATAAACACTTGCATTCGGCGGTATATAGACGCTTTTTGCCTGTGGCGGAATATAACCGCTCTGATTGTGCGACGGTATATAACCACTGTTATTCGGCACGCCGATAAAACGGCTCATGCCCGTATGCAGATTCATACCCTTTATATCGCTGAGAGGGTCTTGTTCGGTTTCCGCTATGGATTCGGTTTTTTCGGGTTCACGCTTTTTGTCCGCACTTTTAAAATTTCTGTAGTCACGGAAAGAAAAATCATTCCGTTTTTTAGTTTCAGGAGCGTTGCCAAAATCTCTGAAATTCACTTTTCATCACTCCTTATAAGCGTGGGTCGACAGGCTCGCTCTCAAACGCAAGCACGCCGAATGCACATTCATGCACCCTGTAAAGCGGTTCTTTTCTGACAAATCTTTTCAGCGACTCCATGCCAAGCGAAAATTCTTTAAGTGCAAGATTGCGTTTTCTCGAAAGAGAACGTTTTTTCAGACGTTGTAGATTCGGGGGATAGAGGTACTCCGCACCGTAAATTATACGCAGATACTCACGTCCACGGCACTTTACGGCAGGTTGCAGAAGTTTCACGCCGTTTAATGCAGTGTAAAATTCAGGTTTTACAACCATTCCTTCACCGCCTGAAAGAGTGAGTTTTTCCCACCATTCAACACCGTTTTCAATGCTTTTTTCGTCCTCCGTATCAACGCAGATATAAGGTGTTGCCATGAAAATTGCGTCATTTCCGCAGATGTATTTTTTTATGTTTTCCATGTGCCAGACGTGTTTTTTATCGTCAAAAGTTTTACCCTCACAGGCGAGAATGTGGAAAGGTGCAATTCTGAAATCGTCAATTGATTTTACAGTCCAGCAGTATTCCCTGTATGCGTCAATGTATTTGTCAACAGCGTTTTTCTTGAATTTAAACTTCTCAAGTACGGCGGTTAAGTCGGTATCATGCTCGCCACCGTCGCATACATAGTCGGGTCTTGCACAGGCTTTTTCAAGAAGTTCAACCGCCGAGCCGAGTACACTGTGTCCGGCATTTCCGACGGTTGCGTACTGACTTTTTATAAGTGACTGTGCTTTTTCAGACCAAGGCATAAGCTCCGTATCGAGACAAATCCAGTCCGTTTCAAAGTCCACCCAGAAATTACTTGCGGTAAGTGCCTTGTCAAGCCTTGCAAGGAGTGCGGACTCTGTATCACGATTTTCAAAAAATCTTCTGCCCGTCCTTGTGTAGATTATTCCACGTGTTTTATCTTTTATGCCGAAACGTTTTTCCGCTGTTTCGGGAGTTCTGCACAGCACGATGACAGCACGTGAACCCATGTGCTTTTGCTCACAGACGACGTTTTTTATTCCGTTTTTCCTGTAATACTCAAAGGCTTCGAGGGGGTGTTCAAGCCAGCCGTCGAGACCACTTGTTTCGCACGGAGACATTGTTGGCGGAAGATAGATAAGCCAGTGAGGGTCGGCGGAAAATCTCGACATTATTTCAAGTGCTGAATTTACGTTGCACTCATCAACGCTTATCGATGGAATCAGTTCGGTTGTGAGGTGCATTTTTCCCTGAAAATCGCCTATTGTAAGCATATCGCCCATATCGTCGTATTTTTTTTCACTGTCAAGCGGTCGGACTGGTTCGTAATATTTTTCATGCGATTCAACGCTGACAAACTGCTTTTCTGGATAACGCATTGCCGTCAGTTTTCCGCCGAAAACGCACCCCGTATCAATACAGTAAGTGCCGTTTACGGTCTTAACCTCGTCGGACGGCGTATGTCCATAAACTATCGTAGCACGCCCACGGTAGTCGGAAGCCCAGTCGAGACGGACAGGCAGTCCGAAATTGTCCGTTTCGCCCGTGGTTTCGCCGTAAATGCAGAATTCACGCACACGTCCCGAACCACGTCCGATATACTCCTGTTTTATGCCTGCGTGAGCAACGACGAGTTTTCCGCCGTCAAAAACATAGTGGCTTATAAGACCGTCCATAAAGTCTCGGACTTCATTTCTGAAATCCTCACTTTCCTGCGATAATTCAGCAACTGTCTTGTCAAGACCGTATGTAAGCTGAACATTTTTTCCCTTGAGATATTTTGTCAGCTTTACATCGTGGTTTCCGACAACCGCAAAGGCGTTTCCTGACTTAACCATGCCCATTACGAGCCTGAGAACACCGACATTATTATATCCCCTGTCGCATAAGTCACCGAGAAAAACCGCCCTCCGTCCGTCAGGGTGAAAAAATATTCCGTCCTGATTTTCGGCGTAACCAAGTTTTGCGAGAAGTTCCGTAAGTTCGTCAAAACAGCCGTGAATATCGCCGATTATATCAAATCCCCCGTGTTCGTCACTTTTGTTATTCCAGAGTTTTGTGCGGATAATCTCTGCATTGTCGATATCTTCCTGTGAGTTAAGCACATACACGTATCTGAATCCCTCACGTTTTAAATTCCTGATACTCCGCTTTAAATCGTTGCAGTGGTTGCGGATAACCCTTTCAGGAAAACGCCTGTTTTCACGTTCATTATTTCTTTCAAGCAATGTTTTTTCAGGGATATTAAGCACTATTGCAACGCTATGCACATTATTTTCACGTGCGAGGTTTATAATCTGCTGTCTTGCACTTTTCTGAAGATTAGTTGCGTCTATCACAGTAAGTTTCATAAGGTCAAGACGTTTTTTTGCGGTGTAAAAAAGCAGTTCAAAAGCCTCGTGCGAAACGTCCTGATTGTTTTCGTCATCTGAAATCATCGCACGGAAAAAGTCTGACGAAAGAACCTCCGTGGATTTGAATTTAGTATTTGCAAAAGTTGTTTTTCCGCTTGATGTTGCACCCACCATTGCGACAAGCGAAAATTCAGGTATTTCTATACGCATTTCTTAAACACCCCTATCTGTGTAGGTTTACAGCCTTTTCCGTCGCTTTCGCCTATGCCGTCTATGCTGACC
>CAMWQJ010000007.1 GCA_947176415.1 uncultured Ruminococcus sp.
CCCCCCCCCATTTTTTTTTAAAGCAGAAGACGGCATACGTGAGGTAGAGAGGTCTCGTGGTCTCTGATATTTGTATAATACACAGTTAAAAAACTTTTTTTTAATATATGATGATTCTTAATGGCAGATACGGCAGTGCAAAAGTCTGGGCAGATATTATAGACGAAACTTCCGTGTCGCAGATAATTGAACTATGCAACCAGCCCGTAAGCGAGGGGGCGGAAATACGCATAATGCCCGACGTTCACGCAGGTGCGGGCTGTACGATAGGCACGACAATGACGATAAAAGATAAGGCAGTCCCTAATCTCGTGGGTGTAGATATAGGGTGCGGAATGGAGACTGTAAAGCTGAAAGAAAAGCATATAGAAGTCCAACAGCTTGACAAGCTGATTTACAGGGCTATACCGTCAGGGTTTTCCGTGCGTAACAAGCCACACAGGTATATAAGCAGAATAAACCTTGCGGAGCTTTATTGTATCGAGCATATAAATTTAGACCGTGCGGAACTCAGTCTCGGCACGCTCGGCGGTGGAAATCATTTTATAGAGGCAGACAAGGGAAGTGACGGAAGTATCTATATAGTGATACATTCAGGCTCTCGGCATCTCGGGGTTGAGACGGCAAAGTATTATCAGAATGAGGCTTACAATATGCTGAACAAAAGTTCAGGCAAGGAGCAGGCGGAACTTATCGCAAGGCTCAGGGCAGAGGGAAAGACAAAAAATATAGAGTCTGAAATAAAAAAACTCAAAAACACAAAAAGAACGGATATTCCTAAACACCTCGCCTATGCTGAGGGGGAATTATTCCGCCGTTATGTCCACGACATGAAGATTATACAGGAATTTGCAATGTTAAACAGGCAGGCGATGATGGACGAAATTATCAAGGGTATGAATCTTCATGTAAAGGAACAGTTTACGACAATCCACAACTATATTGACACTGATAACATGATACTCCGCAAGGGTGCAGTATCGGCACAGAACGGTGAAAAACTTCTTATACCGATTAACATGAGGGACGGAAGTCTTATATGCACGGGAAAAGGCAATCCCGACTGGAATTATTCCGCACCGCACGGGGCAGGACGGCTGATGTCGAGGTCTCAGGCAAAGGAAAAATTCACCGTATCGGAGTATAAAAAGCAGATGAAAGGAATTTATACAACATCTGTCAGCTCTGCAACGCTTGACGAGTGTCCTATGGCTTATAAGTCAATGGAGGATATTTTAAACAACATAGGAGATACAGTTGAAGTAAATGACATTATAAAGCCGATTTACAATTTCAAGGCAGGTGAGGAATAATGGAAAAATTTATTCCGTACGATAAGATGAGCCGTAAGGAGCAGAAAAAAATCGACGCTAAAAAGCGTCGTGACTGGTCGGGACTTAATCCCGTCACTCGCATAGCCGAAAGCGACAGGAAAAAGTATTCGAGAAAGGAAAAACACCCGACAAGATATATATAATTACTGATTGTTTTTCGTGGAAGATGTTATATTATCTTCTGCGGAAATTTCTTTTTCCGTATCTGTTTCGGCAACAGAACTGAAACAGTCAGCAGGAATATTTTTTTCCGTATCTGTTTCGGCAACAGGACTGAAACAGTCAGCAGGAACATAAGGAAACTCGGCTTTTTTGGCTTTGAAGTTTTCAATTATATTTTTTATTTTTCTTGTAATCAGACCAATAAGACCGTAGAAGAGTTCAACAATTATTGACGAAACAAGCGACATTGCGAAAAGTATAAGAAAATCAATCCATACGTTTCTTGTGCAGTAGACGATTTTTGTCGCTTCGAGGAAATAATAACAGTAAAATGCGTGTATAAGCCACATATTTGTACTATGTTTGCCGACAAATGATATAGCTTTTCTGAGGGGTTTTATGCCGTCAAGGAAAAGCGAAACAAAGACGGTGAAGAATACGGCATATATACAGTCAAGTCCCTCGCCGTATATATAGCACCTGCTCCAGAGTACAGCAGGCATACCGACAAGACCGATTAAAAACCTGAAAGGAACTCGGCTGATTATTTCTTTCAGCCTTATAAGTCCGTTGTATTTTGCCATTACTATTCCGACAAAAAACGGACTTATCGCACTTGCCTCGCTGAAAAAACTTGTATAAAAGAAGTTGCCGAAAAGACTTTTCAGGGCTGGGACATTGGAGGCAAGACTGGGGAGAAGATTTCTGAATAATATGTCAGTACCAAAGGCAATAAGCAACTCAGAAGCAAAGTTGTTCTTTTTTTTCAGAAGACGGCTGAAAACTGTTCCGAGTACAATGGCACATACGTATGTTTTCATGAACCACCATTCCATGTTTATGGTATTTGAAAGCATCGTAAAATTGCTTAGTATTGTGGTTATATACTGAGGTATTTCACGCAGATTATAACGTCCTGAAAGATATGTAACGTCCTCGGAACGTCTGAAGAATATGAACGCTATCGGAACGAATATGAGGAATATTTTCCAGTATCTTTTGTAAAGTCCCACTATAGATTCGGTAAGGCTGAACTTGTTTGCCGACATCTGCTTATATATTCCGTAACCGCCGAGAAAGAAGAAAATCGCAACGCATAGTTTGCAGTGAACTGCGATATTTGTTATATAATTATCATCGATTTTTGAAAGAAAACCCTTTTTAAATCCCTCGAATCCTACCGGAGAACGCTGTTCAGCGAATCCGGCGAGATGATGAAAAAGCATCATGGCGACGGCAATACCTTTTACTGCCTTTGTATCTTCTCTTGAAAAATCCACCTTTTTTCTATCCATAAAAGCCACCTCATAATAAATATAGATATAAAAATAATATCACATATTTATCATATTGTCAAGCAAACTGACAAATGATTTTAATTCTTGACAAATTTTTTCATATGTGATATAATTCCAAAGGTGCGATATTATGCACTATATAAATAACAGGAGGTTTTTTTTAATGGCAACGGCACAGGTTTTCGCCGTTATTATCTTCGTCGCTATGTTTGTTATGATAGTAATTGACAAGATAGAACGGCACTATGTAACGCTCGGTGCAGGTCTGCTGACGCTTGTGGTTGTTTTCGGTATCTGCATGAAAAGCGGTAAGGCTATATGGGATACCCTCGCTCTCAAGGGCTTTGTAACAAAAGATTTCTGGTATCAGGTTACGGAAAGCGAAAGCAAAGGCATAAACTGGGCAACGATTATTTTTATAGCCGGTATGATGGTTATGGTTGAGGGAATGGCAAAGGCAGGGTTTTTCCGCTGGCTCTGCATGAAAATTGCTTTTCTCGTGAAGTGCAGGACGATACCCGTCTTTATAACTTTCATGATTATGTCGGCTGTACTCTCGATGTTTATCGACAGTATAACAGTAATACTCTTTCTCGCAGCGGTTACGGTAGAACTCTCACAGCTTCTTAAATTCAATCCCGTCCCTATGATTCTCTCGGAAATTTTCTGTGCAAATCTCGGCGGTTCTGCAACAATGTGCGGAGACCCTCCTAATATTATCGTCGGAACTTCTCTCGGCTATTCTTTTGGAGACTTCCTTACAAATACGGGTCTTGTCGCAGGTATTTCCCTGATTTTTTCCATAGTTTTTTTCTATTTCGCATTCAGAAAAGAACTCGTCACCGAGGGCGGAAATGAAGTTGACATGAGCAAAATTCCGAATCCGAGCGAGGCGATAACCAACAAGAGAGACTTTATAGTCAGCAGTGTGATTTTCGGCTGTGCTGTTATTCTTCTTGTCACGCACTCAATCACGCACCTGACTGTTGCAACAATCGGTCTTTTTATTGCAGTAATCACCCTGATAGCTTTTGCCAAGGACTCGCTTACACTGCTGAAAAAAGTTGACTATAAGACAATGTTTTTCTTTATAGGACTTTTTGTCGTTGTCGGCGGTCTTGAGGAAACGGGCATACTCGTCCTCATAGCAGACTTTATAGAAAAGATAAGCGGAGGAAATATAATGCTTATGATAGCAATTATTCTCTGGGTATCTGCAATAGCAAGTGCATTTGTTGACAATATACCGTTTGCGGCTACTATGGTTCCCGTAATACAGAGCCTCGCCGAGACTTCAGGCGTACCGCTCGCTACTCTTGCATGGACTCTTTCAATCGGTACTGACATAGGCGGAAGTGCAACGCCTATCGGTGCGTCTGCAAATGTAGTCGGCACTTCCGTTTCGGCTAAGAACGGCTACCCTATAGGCTGGGGAAGATACTGTGCAAAGCTCGCACCAGCTACTGTTATGGTACTTGCTGTATCTACAGTCTACATATTTGTAAGATACCTTTAATATCCTGAAAATTATTTCGGGTGGTGGATAGTGGTGGATAAATGCTTTTGTAAAAACCTTTATAAATTTTTTTATTCTATACGAAAGGGTTATAAAATTAGTATTAAGCACCACAAGCACCACCACTTATATTATATCAAGAATCTGAATTTTCAGCAGGGGGAGACTTGGGGAGGGTAAGAGCCTTTTTTAAAACCTTTTATAATTTTTAATTCTACACGAAAGAGTTATAAATATCTTATAACTATCCCCGACTATCCCCCTTGAGAATATCAAGAATTTATCGGAGGGAAATTTTATGTCACAACTTATAATTTCAGTCGGTCGTGAGTTCGGAAGCGGGGGGCGTGTTATTGCCGAGGCACTCGCAGAGAGATTTGACATACCGATTTACGACAGGCATCTTATTACGGAAATTGCCGAAAAAACAGGTCTTTCACCTGAGGAGATTGAAAAGTATAACGAACACCCGAAGAAAAAAATTATTTCAAGGCGTGTGCGTGGCTACAGCAACTCGATAGAGGACACTATAGCTGAAATGCAGTTTGATTTTCTGAAAGAAAAATCCGACAGCGGAGAGTCTTTTGTGGTAGTCGGAAGATGTTCAGAGACAAAGTTAAAATACAATCCGTCGCTTGTTTCGGTTTTCATTCTCGCTGATATGCCAGCAAAAATCAAGAGGGTTATGGAAGTTTACAGCCTCACCGAGCAGGAGGCAAAGGACTTTATAAACAAAAAGGACAAAAAGCGTAAACGCTATCACAACTATCACTGCTCAGGACACTGGGGCGATTCAAGGCTTTACGACCTCTGCATAAACAGCACCTGTCTCGGCATAGAAAAAACTATAGACTATCTCGAAAACTACATAAGGGCAAGGGCTGAATATTAATTAATAAAAAGGGTACGCATTTTTCTGTGCATACCCTTTTTTATATTATTTTTTATTAAAGACTGTTTACAATATATACCGCATTTCCGCCGTTTCTCTTTACGCCATGCATTACCGTATCCATCTTGACGAGAAGCGAGCTTACATTCAGAACATCATTCGGCAGATAGTGATAAATACTTCCCGACGCTGTACAGCTTACCATAATACTTTCTATCGTTACGGGGGCGGACATGGAAGCCCTTATCTTGTCGGCTATACGCTGAATCTGACTGTCCACTATATCGGGATTGAAAATAAAGCAAAATTCATTGCTTGTTATATTGTATATAGTGGCAACGTCGCCGAACTCGTCAGCGAGCCTTTCACCGATAGCAGAAAGAAACTCGTCCCCAAACTCATAGCCATATGTATCATTGATAAGGCGGAAATTATCAATATCAAAAACACCTATATTAAACTGTTCTGTTTCGAGTTTTCCGGCGAGGTCGTTTTCAAGTGCATATCTGTTCTTCATGCCCGTAAGAATATTTGTAAGTGCGATGTCATACATTTTCTGGTTTGAGCTTTCAAGTTTGCGTCCTGCCGCCTGAATCTGTCTTTCCTGCATTTCAAGCTGCATTGTTCTTCTCTTTGTGGACTTGTAAATACCAGCTACTATTATTTCGCTGACAATGAGTACAACAATGAGGAATATAAATCCTACTCCGAAAGCCAGTGAGTTCATGGAAATTCTGTCTTTGGCATCTTCCTTGCCTATTTCAAGAGTAGCCATAAGCATTTCAACTGCGGCTGTCTGTGTGGGGTGGATTTCCTGAAGATATATGCTTTTCATTTCGTCGGCAGTGAGGTTTGCAAAAGAATGCTCAAGGTTGAGTAACTTGTTGTCATAAGATTCAACAAGCAGTTTTGCATGATTGTATCTTCTCTTTTCAATATCCGAGTGTTCGAGTTCTTCATATTCCTGCATACATTCTCTTATGAGATTAAAAGAGTTGTGTATATTGTTTACATTTGCCATCGGATTTCCAGTGTCGGCTACAATCATGAGGACTTCACGGTTTACGCTGAGAAGTTCTTCGCATATCGATGACATACGCTGTACGGAGTTCATATTGTGGTCGTAAACCTTTCGACCGTTCATGAATATCATGGTACTGTTTGCGATGTTAATCACCATGATTATAAATATTATTATACCGCCTAATGTAAAGTTTCTTTTTGTTCTTGCAAAATTACTGATAGCCATTGTCCGTTACCTCCGTTAATAGTCCATAGGGTGCATGATGAGCTTTATATCACTGTCATTGATGTTGTCTTTCGTCACGAGGGTTGCACCGGTATCGATATTTGTTGCAATTGTCTGACCGTTGATGAGATTCCTCGCATATCTTATGCCGAGATAGCCCATGTTGTAGGGATTCTGAAGTATAAATCCGTCAAGCACACCGCTTTCTATATATTCGTCGGAGCTTTTCGCACCGTCCTTTGCCGTAAAGCTGTCAAATCCTATCACATCAACCTCATCAGCCATATCAAACTCATCTATGGCGAGGCATACTCCTCTTGTCGTCGTCTGATTTGTCGCAAATATAAATCTTACATCGGGATTGTCCTTAAGAAGTTTCTGCGTTGCTATCCTTGTTTTTTCGAGGTCGCCCTCACCGGTTTCGGTTGCAACTATGCTGAGGGTAGGCGGTAACTCCTGTCCGTCGTCGTCGACTTTCACATCTCCCTGATATTCTTCAATCTGCCTTTCAAATCCGCCCTTTCTCGCTATTGCAAGCGGAGACGTCGGCTGGTGAGTTACTATTCCGATTTCGCCCGTACCGCCAAGCAGTTCATAGGCTTTTCTCGCCGAGATAGCCCCTGCGTATTCGCTGTTGGTGCTTATACATGAATCTATGGATTCTTCCCTTAGTGCCGTATCAATTGCAATAACCGATATTCCGCTGTTGCGTGCATTTTTCAGTGTTTCGGCGAGTTCGTCCGTATCTTCAACAGGAGCGATAACTATTGCGTCCGCCTTGTTTGCAACTGCATTCTTCACAAACTCAATCTGTGCGGAGGTATCTTCTTTTTCGGGAGCGTCATATGTTACCTTTATTTTCATTTCTTTTCCTGCATCTTCAACGCCCTTTTTCGTCGCTTCCCAGTACTGACTCTGGCTTTTTACGATTACTGCAACATATGTTTCCTCGTCTTTTTTTCCGCAACCGGTAGCCGTGGCGAGTGACAGAATCACCGCACCCGAAAGTGCCGTGCTTATAATTCTCCTGTGTGTATTCATTTTCATTGTCTTTGCAGACCTCCTTGTTATAATTTTCGTCACGAAAATCCTTTTTGTTTTCCCTTTTATTGATTATAACATATATAAATGTAAATTTCAATACAAAAACTTACTGAATTTTCATGTTGTTATTATTGCAATATTACATATTTCACAGTTTTTATGCAGTAATACCATAAATTTTTCAGTGTTGTGCATATATAAACAGGCTTTTTTTTGTAACAAATATATAATTCTGTGTAAATTTTTTTCTAACTCTTGACTTTTTGTCAAATACATGATATACTTCAATAATGGACAATAATAAATTAAGGTAATATTGCTTGAAATAATGTTAAAAGATAAAATTATATTTTGCCCTGAATTAATACAGGAGGATTGATTTATTTATGCTATGTGAAAAGTGCCGTAATGAACTTAACCCGAATGCCGAAGTATGTGCAAGGTGCGGTACACCTGTATCACGTAATGTTGCGGGTTTTGAAAATACTATGGAAATAAAAAAAGCCCTTAAATCCATGATGGAACAGTATGGGCAGGATTTGATTGTTGATAAAAACAAGTTTATTTCTTTACTTAATGATTTTATACCTGAATACGAAAAAGAACGCAGACTTCTTAAAAATATGCTACAGGCTGATGTGCTGAATATTATGCTCCGTGAAAAAGAACAACAGAATATAGGAATAATGAAAGCAAAGGAATTTATGCTATCCGAAATGTTCCTGTCAGAAAAAGCAGTGGAATTTACGATAGTATGCTTTACATATATGCTCGGCTGGAATTATACCCCTAAACTCGTTGAACAGCCGAAACAGACCGCACCGCCTGAAAATGCAAAAAGCGGAAGTGCCACGGCTGAAAAGAAAAATTCCGCTCCTGCAATGCCGACCGGTATGCCGTTTGACGTCGGTAAAGTTTTCAGACCTATGGACGCCGGAAGATACAGGCTGAAAGGCAATGTTAAAATCCCAGAGGGCTATACAGCTATCGAAAGTTTCACATTTGACGGATTCGGTTTCATGAAAACCGCAACGCTCCCTGACGGTATTGTATCTATAGGCGAATACGCTTTTTCCGAGTGCAAGAGGCTGAAAAGCATAGAAATTCCGCCTACTCTGCGTATCCTTAAACGAGGTGCTTTCTTCCAGTGCGGTAAACTCAATATAGTAAAGCTCCCTAACGGCGTCTTTGAAATCGGGGACAATACTTTTTCGTTCTGTCACAGCCTTGAAATAGTGGATATTCCCGAAAGTGTAAGCAGTATAGGTGCTGAGGCTTTTTCAGGCTGTGAAAGTCTCCGCAAACTCTATCTTTCGGAAAATGTCAAATATATAGCTGATACGGCTTTTTCTTACTGCCAGTCCCTGACAATACGCTGTTACGAAAATTCATATGTACATAAATTCTGTCTCAACATGGGCATAAAAGTTGAAACAGTGGCAAAGGGTACGCCGTTCGGCAGATAAATTCAAGAAAATCAATTAGTGAAGGGAATGAATTAAATGGTAGAACTTAAAATCGGCGAACAGGTCGAAATGGAATACGGCGGTTCTGCAACAGTAAAAAAGATACTCGGCAGTGGTGGTCAGGGTATAGTTTATCTCGTTGATTTCAATGGCATAGACTATGCTTTGAAGTGGTACGACGTTGACAGGATAAAAAACGCACGTTCTTTCCGCAAGAACATTGAAACGAATATAAAGGACGGTGCGCCGAGCGACAAGTTTCTGTGGCCTAAATATCTTACAAAGGAAAACGCCAACGGCACTTTTGGCTATATAATGGATTTGCGTCCGCAGGGGTATGACTCTTTCGTCGATATTCTTAATACCTACAGGCTCGATATTGATGAACTTACAGGACGAGCTACAAAGTCCACCGTACAGTTTTCAAGCCTCTACTCAATGGTTACGGCTGTAATAAATATAGTAAACGCTTTCCGTCAGCTTCACCGTGCAGGAAAAAGCTATCAGGACCTGAATGACGGCGGTTTCTTTATCAATGTGAATACGGGCGATATTCTCGTCTGTGACTGCGATAACATAGCACCCGACGGAAGCAATTTCGGAATAGGCGGTAAGCCTGGCTATATGGCTCCTGAGGTTGTAAGGGGAATTGCAAAGCCAAATGTTCAGACGGATAAATATTCGCTTGCTGTTGTGCTTTTCAAACTTCTTTTCAGAGGCGACCCGATGGAAGGCGAAAAGGTTGTAAAGGACGTCTGCCTTACAGAAACTTCCGAGCTTAAACATTACGGTCAGCAGGCTGTTTTTGTCTACGACCCCGAAAACAATACAAACAGACCCGTCCGTGGCATTCACGACAATGTTATAAAGTTCTGGAGAATATACCCCTCGTATATCCGTGACGCTTTTATACGTTCTTTCACAACAGGTATAAGAGAGCCTAACAAGCGTATTATCGAGAACGAATGGCAGAAGTTATTTATCCGTCTCCGTTCTGAGATTATTATGTGTACCTGCGGACGTACAAATTTCACGTCCATGTTTGAAAAACTCGACAACGCAATGTATAAATGTCCCAAATGCGGTGCAGAGTTTGCAACGCTTGCATTCAGCAACAGAGATTACCGCATACCGCTTTACGTCGGAAGTAAATTCTATAAATGCGAGATAGACCCACGGTCAGATGATTTTCAGACGGTTGCGGGCGAACTCGTTGAAAACAAGCTGAAGCCCGGAATGCTCGGCATAAAGAACTGTTCAGACAAAACATGGCGTGTTAAAATGCCCGACGGCGTTTTTTATGATATAGCACCGACAAGGGGATTTCCGCTGTGGAAAGGTCTTGAAATAGATTTCGGAAATGTCAATGCACATATCTGATTTTTTATGTTGCCAATGATTAGAAAGGGAGTATGTAAATTATGAGTAATGATATGGAAAATAAAGTAAAGACAGGTATCGGCGAGGATTTCGACAGCCTTCTTGACTTTGACGACGACGACCCGTTAAGTGCAACAAGCGTATCTAAAAAAAGCCTTGTAATATTTTTCCTGATAGATACATCGGGAAGTATGAAAGGCACAAAAATGGGCGAGCTTAATACGGTTATGGAAGAGCTTATTCCCGAAATAAGAAGAGTCGGCGAGGCTGATACGGACGTAAAAGTTGCTGTACTTACTTTCTCAAACAGCGTTATGTGGATGTATTCCGAGCCTATCTCTATCGAGGATTTCGAGTGGACACGTCTGCGTGCCGACGGCGTTACAAGCATGGGCGAGGCTTTCAGGGAATTGTCTATCAGAATGTCAAGAAACAGTTTTTTAAGTTCTCCGTCACTTTCCTTTGCACCTGTTATATTTCTTATGACAGACGGCTACCCGTCGGACGATTATAAGGCAGGTCTTGAGGCACTCCAGAAAAACAGCTGGTATAAATTCGGTCTAAAGGCGGCTCTCGGTATCGGCAAGGAAGCAAATGACGATATGCTCGCTGAATTTACAGGCACAAGAGATACTGTTGTACACGCATATTCAGGTGGTCAGCTTGCACAGATGATTAAAATTATTGCCGTTACTTCTTCCCAGATAGGAAGCAAGAGCATGACTCTTTCGGACGATACAAACCACGAGTTAAGCTCTCAGGACGTTTATGCGGCAAAGCAGAAAATGCTCGGTCAGCAGATTCAGGAGCTTGTCAAGTCGCAGGATTATTCGGATACCGTTCCTTTCGATACGGGCTGGTAATCCGCCTATGTCTGTCCGAAAGGAGTGCTTTTAAATGTTGAATGGTTTCTGCCATACAGTTATCGGGGCAAGCCATATCAAAGGTGGCACAGTCTGTCAGGATTCGTCTGTTTTCAGAACATATGACAATTACGGAATAGCTGTTGTTGCTGACGGTCATGGCAGTAAAAGGCATTTCAGGAGTGACAAAGGCTCGGAAATGGCTGTGGCGGCAGCACTCGATGCGGTTGAAGAATTCTATAAAGACCCTGACGCTTTTGAAGAAAGTTTTCTGAGAGACCCCGAAACAATAATAAAGAAAATAGAAAAGAATATTATTTCTCGCTGGAACAGGCTTGTTATACATCATTATACCCACAACCCATACACCGACGAGGAAAAGGAACGTTTTACCGAAAAGGAGTTTAAACGCCTCAAGGTTGAAACCGTATACGGAACAACGCTGATAGTTGCAGTTATGGGAAGAAAATTTACTTTCGGAACTCAGATAGGCGACGGAAGCCTTGTTCTCATATGCGAGGACGCAGCGGCGGAAATGCCTATAGGATACGAAGAATCAGCCCCCGCCAATCTGACTGCCTCAATGTGCAACAGTCAGGCTATCAATTATTTCAACAGTTTCTACACCACCGACGAAAAGCCGATAGCCGTCTTTGTGTCTACTGACGGTCTGTATACGTCTTTCAAGACTGACGAAGATTTTCTTGACTATCACAGCATTCTCGCAAGCCAGCTTATAAATATTGAAAAATTCAAGCCGTCTATCCGCAAGAATCTTTCCAAAAGGTCAAGAAGCGGAACAGAGGACGACACGTCGCTTGCCTGTGTCTTTGATGAAAGTATTCTTCCCGAAAAACAGGAAGAACTCAAAGAACAGGTTGAAGTGAATAAAATTCACGCCTCCATGCGTAAAGCCGAGCATAAAGCACGCATGGAGAAACAGCGTTTTAAAAATCAGATTAACCGTCAGAACGCAATAGAAGACAACGACTGAAGATTGAAGTGAAAAATGTTGAGAACTGGTTCAGATGTGCCGAGACTTCAATGTTTATGGCTAAGGCAAACGGTAAAAATCAGCTTTGTTTCTACAGCCCTGTTGTCTGACTGAATATATATTCTGAAAATAAGTAATGAAAGGAATGATACATAATGGAATTAACCGAATTGTATAATAAAGCCGTCCAGCTTATTGAAGAAGTGAAAAAAGCAGTCGGACAGACGGCAGACTGCTCAGGGATTTGTGTTATTGCCAATAATTCGGGCAAAATATATGCCGGAACGGACGGAATTAAAATCGCTGACGGCATCGTTTCAAAAGCCACTCCCGAATATAATGCAGTGATTTCCATGCTTGCGGACGGAAATACGGTTGCAGGCATGATGATTAATATATCTGCTGACGGAAATATCTGTCCGCCGTGCAGTGAGGTTATAGAAATGCTTGTGAATGCAAACTCCGAAAATGTAGTTTGTGAAGTCGCTGTTTCTCCAGACAAATCGCTCAGAATGTGCGAAATCAGCACACAGCAGTCTGCAAAGAGCGAGGGAGTTTCTGCCGAAAATACAGCGGAGACAGTACGTCATGAAGTGCCTGTAATTGCCGATACAATTGAGTTTGCAAAAGAACCGATAAGCGACAGCATGAGTTTTGAGGAGAAGTTCGGATTTGATTTTGACGATACGCCGTCAACGCCCGTGCCGACTTTGGATAGCGATTCGCATAGTGCCAAAATTCCTCAGCAGGAGAATAACATCAGTCAGCCCGTGCAGAACGTCTACTCACAGCAACAGCAGGGATATACGGACATGAGTGGGCAGTTTGTCAATATGCCGAGCTATCAGCAACCCGTGCAGACAGGCTATCCACAGCCACAGCCGATGTATCCGAATCAGCAGGGCTATATAAATCCTGCAATGCAGGGAATGGTCGGACAGTTTATACAGCCGAATGCCCAGTTTACACAGTCGGGAAATCAGATTTTTACTCCTCAGCCGTCTGTGCCGTCGGGACAGCAGATTTACGGTCAGCCAGTAAATCAGGGCTATCCGCAACAGCCCGTACAGCCTGTACAGTCGCAGTACAGCCAGCAGATGATGCAGTCAAATCCATATGTGAACAGCCAGCCAGTCAACAACGCATATCCGCAGGCATCTGTGTCAAGCCGTTATATAAACAGCGGTGCGAGCCAGTCGGTTACTCTTTCGGGCGAAGGAAAGTCTAAATTCAGGCAGAGACTCAGCAAATTTATGGACAATGACATTACTGCTCCGAGCGTACCGCAGAAACCTGCCAATGAAGAAGTACTCTCAAAAAGCGAAATCAGAAAACAGGCTCGTGACAAGAAAAAAATGGCAAAGGTCAACGCAGATTTCAAAAAGCGTATGAAAGACCTCGGATATTGATAAAAAATTTAACTCTCCGTTTGTGGCGGAGAGTTTTTTTCGGATTTTTTCTTATAACTATTGGCATATTATGCATTTTGTGCTATAATTAATATAAGTATAAAATTTGGAGGTAGATTATGAGAATACGCCACAAACCATGGGCAAAGCCAGAACTCGAAAGCTGTTCGTTTTTTGTGACTGATATCGTCAGCCAGAAAGGGCAGTGGACAGAGCTTTTCAGCCAGCCTGACAGACCGCTTTATGTTGAACTGGGTTGCGGAAAGGGCGGATTTATTTCGCAGATTGTCCCTGAACACCCTGAAATAAATTTTGTAGCAATGGACATCAAAAATGAAATGCTTGTGCTTGCAAAGCGGAAAATAGAAACGACGTGCGAGGATTTTTCAAACGTCAGAATAGCAATTCAGAATATCGAAAGGCTCGATATTGCGTGGGACGAAAACGACCGTGCGGACAGGATTTATATAAATTTCTGCAATCCGTGGCCTAAAAAAAAGCATAATAAACGCCGTTTGACACACACAAGACAGCTACTGAACTATAAAAAATTCCTGAAAGGTGAAATATGGTTCAAGACTGACGATGACGAACTTTTTGAAGAATCGCTCGGATATTTTGAGGAGGCAGGGTTCAGGGTTAAATTCAAAACTTACGACCTGCACAGCGAGACGGGAATAGAAAATTTCGAGACGGAACATGAAAAAATGTTTACGGAAGAGGGCAAAAAAATTAAGTTTCTCATAGCAGAGCCGATTATGGAGAAGTAGACATGGAATACGAAAAAACAGGCGAAAAATTTTCCTTTGGATTTGGGAGCAACAGGGTTGCAGGCAGTGGAAAAATTCCGAAGACCGCAACAGCAAAACCGACGAAAAAGAAGATTTTCAGAAAAATTCTGACAGCAGGTACACAGATAGGTGTGTTTATAATTATACGAAAAGTAATAAAAAACAAGGAGTGATAGAATGGCTGAAACGATACTTATAAAAAATATCCGTGCGGTTGATACGGAAAGGGACTTCACGGGAGATGTTTTCATAAAGGACGGGAAAATAGCTGAAACAGGCGAAAAACTCAATGTACAGGCGGACAGGGTTATCAACGGTGAAGGGCTTTTGCTTATGCCGTCGCTGTTTGATATGCACGTACATTTCAGAGACCCCGGACAGACGCACAAGGAAGATATTATTACAGGCTGTAAATCCGCACTTGCTGGGGGAGTTACGGGAGTGCTTGCAATGCCGAACACAAAACCGCCGTGCGACAGCCCTGAGATAATTAAATATATAATCGAAAAATCAAAGGGGACGGGCGTTGACGTTTACCCCGTCGGCTGTATCACAAACGGCATGAACGGAGATGGTCTCTGCGATTACGAGGCACTGAAAAATGCTGGTTGTATATGTATTTCGGACGACGGCAGACCTGTTGAAAATGCCGAAAATATGCGTAAAGCACTTGAAATTTCAAAGGAAAACGGTTTGCTCGTTGCCTCTCACTGCGAGGATTTGAACATCATAGACGGCGGAATAATGAACAAGGGCGAAATTTCGGAAAAACTGGGCGTAAAGGGCATGGACAGGTCGTCGGAGGACTATATAACAGCGAGGGAAATTATTCTTGCCTCGTCTGCGGACGCACGCATTCATATATGCCACGTCAGCACGGAGGGCAGTACGGCGATAATAAGGTTTGCGAAATCGAGGGGAGTTAAAGTAACCTGCGAGACTGCACCGCATTATTTCATGCTGACGGAAAAGTTGCTTGAAAATCGTGATGCGGACTACAGAATGAATCCTCCGCTAAGGACTCAGGACGATGTTAAGGCAATAATCGAGGCGATAAAGGACGGCACGATTGACTGCATTATTACCGACCATGCACCGCATACAGCCGAAGAAAAGTCCGATTTTGAGAAAGCTCCTAACGGCGTTGTGGGACTGGAGACATCTTTGTCGGCAACTCTCACGGCTCTTTATCACACGGGCGAAATTTCTTTGCAGAAAGTAATTGAACTTATGTGCGTAAATCCGAGAAAGATACTGGGTCTTGAAGTGCCTGAAATTTCAGTCGGAAAAACCGCAGACCTTGTTATTGCAGACCTCGGCAGGAAGTGGACTGTAGAACCCGAAAAACTTCATTCAAAGTCTCATAACAGCGTTTTCAAGGGAATGGAACTGACGGGAAAACCTCTCGTTACAATCTCAAAGGGAAAAATAGTATACGAAAATTTATAATGAAAGGATAGATTTTTTATGTCATTTGACAGACTTATCGAAAGAATTATTGAACTTAAAAACCCGACGGTTGTCGGTCTCGACCCTAAACTTGAATATGTTCCTCAGTATATCCAGAGGAGATACATGGACAAGGACGGCGGTACTCTCAGGGCAGCCGCAAAAGCTATATTCGACTTCAATCAGGCGATTATAGATGAGATTCACGATATAGTCCCCGCAATCAAGCCACAGTGTGCGTACTATGAAATGTACGGAAGTTATGGAATAAAAGCATTGCAGAAGACAATCCGCTATGCAAAACTCAATGGTATGTTTGTTATAACGGACGGTAAGCGTAATGACATAGGTGCGACGATGGAGGCTTACACAAATGCACATCTCGGCACTGTGAACGTCTGTGGAAACGAAATAGAGCCTTTTGCCTCGGACGCACTTACGGTTAATGGTTATCTCGGAACGGACGGAATAGAACCGCTTCTCAATATCTGCCGTGAGAAAGACAAGGGAATATATGTTCTTGTAAAGACTTCAAACAAATCAAGCGGAGAGATTCAGGACATGAAACTTGAAGACGGCACGCCGATTTATGCACTCATGGGCGATATGTGCGAGAAGTGGGGAGCTGATACAATCGGAAAATACGGCTATTCCGCTGTCGGTGCTGTTGTGGGTGCGACTTATCCCGAAATGCTAACCGAACTCAGAAAAAGACTTCCTCACACGATGTTTCTTGTCCCCGGTTACGGAGCTCAGGGGGGCGGAGCTGAAGGGCTGAAAGGTGCATTTGATGAAAACGGTCTCGGAGCAATTGTAAATTCCAGCCGTGCAGTAATGTGTGCATACAAGAAAGAGGGTTGCGACGAAAGGGATTTTGCAAAGTCTGCGAGACGTGAGGCAATAAGAATGAGGGACGACATAACCCAGTATATAAACCTTAAATAATATAACTATACCTGACTCACCGCCACAATGGCGTGGCGGTGTTTTATAAATCTTCAAACTAACTGAAAGGGCTGATAAAATGTCTTTTTTAAATCAATCGGCTAAGGCTTATCTTATGCTCGCAGACGGGCAGATTTTTGAGGGAAAAAGTCTCGGCAAAGAGGGAACGGCAGTAGGTGAAGTGGTGTTTACCACAGGTCTGACAGGCTATCAGGAAACGCTTACAGACCCCAGTTACTACGGACAGATTGTAACGCAGACTTTTCCGCTTATCGGCAACTATGGCGTAAACCATGAGGACAACGAGTCTGCAAAGTCATATGTAAGCGGATATATCGTGAGAGAGGCGTGCGATATGCCGTCTAATTTCAGGAGCGAGGGCAATATAAGGGACTTTCTGACGGAGCATAATATAATAGGTATCTGCAACATAGATACACGCCGTCTGACAAGGACAATCAGAGAAACAGGCGTAATGAACGGCGTAATTACCACAGAGGACGTATATTCAAAAAAAGAAGAACTTCTTGAACAGGTAAGAGCCTTTGAGGTGAAAAATGCTGTAAAGTCCGTGACGGACAGCGAGATAAGGACATATTCAGAAGAAAATCCGAAATACAGGGTAGTGCTTTTTGATTTCGGCTATAAAAGAAACATCAGACAGGAGCTTGTTAAAAGAGGGTGCGAAGTCATTATAGTGCCTGCCCATACGACAGCCGAAGAGGTAAAGGCACTTAATCCTGACGGAATAATGTTTTCCAACGGTCCGGGGAATCCTGCGGAAAATGCTGAGATTATAGAGAATATAAGAGAAATTCAGAAACTCGGAATATCAATTTTCGGAATCTGTCTCGGTCATCAGCTTATGGCACTCGCCAACGGCGGACGTACTGAAAAACTCAAATACGGACACAGGGGGGCAAATCAGCCTGTAATCGACCTTGAAAGCGGTCTGACATACGTTACAAGCCAGAATCACGGCTATGCGGTAATCGGTGACAGCATTCCGTCAGAGGTCGGACACGTTTCGCACATCAACGCCAATGACAAGACTTGCGAGGGCATACGCTATACGGCTGTGAACGCCTTTACGGTGCAGTTTCACCCCGAAGCACACGGCGGTCCGCTTGATACGTCTTATCTGTTTGATGAGTTTGTCAGCACTATGAAAAGGGAGGTAGAATAATATGCCACTCAGAAAAGATATAAAGAGGGTACTTGTCATAGGCTCAGGACCTATTGTAATCGGACAGGCTGCGGAATTTGACTATGCAGGCACACAGGCTTGCAGGGCGTTGAAACAGGAGGGACTCGAAGTTATTCTTGTAAATTCAAACCCTGCAACAATCATGACGGACAAGGCAATGGCGGACAAGGTTTATATCGAACCGCTTACACTTGACGTTGTAAAGAGAATTATAGAAACCGAAAAACCTGACGGCGTTCTTTCGACACTCGGCGGACAGACAGGTCTTACACTTTCGATGCAACTTGCGGAGGAGGGATTCCTTGAGTCTCACAATGTAAAACTTCTTGGTGCAGACCCTGAAACAATCCACAAGGCAGAGGACAGACAGGCATTCAAGGACACTATGGAAAAAATCGGCGAGCCTTGTATTCCGTCGAAAGTCGTTGAAACGGTTGAAGACGCACTTGATTTTGCAAAGATAATTGACTATCCCGTAATAGTGCGACCCGCTTTCACACTCGGCGGTACAGGCGGAGGAATTGCACAGAATGAGGAAGAACTCCATGAAATAGCTACGAACGGTTTAAGACTTTCACCGATTACGCAGATACTTGTCGAGAAGTGCATAAGTGGCTGGAAAGAAATAGAGTTTGAAGTTATCCGTGATGCAAAGGGCAATGTAATAACTGTATGTTCAATGGAGAATTTCGACCCCGTGGGCGTTCATACAGGAGACAGCATTGTAATCGCCCCAGCCGTCACACTGACAGACAGAGAATATCAGATGTTGCGTACCTCCGCAATAAATATCATAAAAGAATTAAAAGTTGAAGGTGGCTGTAACTGCCAGTTTGCACTTCACCCGACGAGTTTTGAGTATGCAGTTATTGAAGTCAATCCGAGAGTATCTCGCTCTTCTGCCCTTGCTTCAAAGGCTACGGGCTATCCGATAGCAAAGACCGCCTCGCTTATTGCTGTCGGCTATACGCTTGATGAGATAGTAAATCAGGTTACGGGCAAGACTTATGCCTGTTTTGAGCCTGCACTTGACTATGTTGTCGTTAAGTTTCCGAAGTGGGCATTTGATAAGTTCGTCTATGCAAAAAGAACTCTCGGCACGCAGATGAAAGCCACGGGCGAGGTTATGGCTATCGGTACGAGTTTTGAACAGGCTATTATGAAAGCTGTCCGTTCTGTTGAACTCGGTTTAGATACCATGAATCTTAAAAAGCTGGAAAAGTATTCCACTGAGGAAATACGTGAAAGGCTTCACGTTGTTGACGACGAACGCTCTTTCGTGGTGTTCGAGGCTCTTAAACGTGGCATAACTCCTGAAGAGATTCACGCAATAACCATGATAGACAACTGGTTTCTGTATAAACTGCTTAATCTCGTTGAGCTTGAAAAATGGCTTGCCGACGGTGAACTGACAGAAGATAAGTACAATACCGCAAAGCAGTATGGTTATCTTGACAGCACGATAGAGAGAATTTCAGGACAGAAATGTCCGATAAAGCGACACGCAGTCTATAAAATGGTTGACACGTGTGCAGGAGAGTTCAAAGCGGAAACGCCATATTTCTACTCTACTTTCGATGAGGAAAACGAGGCTTTGCAGTTTATCGAAAGACAGAATACAGGCAAGAAAAAAGTAATAGTTTTCGGTTCAGGACCTATCAGAATAGGACAGGGTATAGAGTTTGACTATTGCTCGGTGCATTGTGTATGGACTCTGAAAGAACTGGGATATGAAGCAGTAATCTGCAATAACAATCCCGAAACGGTTTCAACGGATTTTGATACAGGGGACAGGCTTTATTTTGACCCGCTTACGAAAGAGGACGTTGAATCTATAATCGAGACCGAAAAGCCGTATGGTGTTGTTGTACAGTTTGGCGGACAGACGGCTATAAAGCTGACAAGATACTTGTCTGACATGGGCGTAAATATTCTCGGAACTTCTGCCGATATGATTGACTGTGCGGAGGACAGGGAGCGTTTTGACGAAGTGCTTGAAAAGTGCGGTATACCACGTCCGCAGGGACATACAGTCATGACGACTGAAGAAGCTGTCAGGTCTGCCGAAGATTTAGGCTATCCTGTTCTGCTCCGACCCTCCTATGTACTCGGCGGACAGAATATGATTATTGCACACTCAAAGGCAGACGTTATCGAGTATATGGGAATAATCACAAGTCACATGATAGAAAACCCCGTGCTTATAGATAAGTATATGATGGGTACGGAAGTTGAAGTAGATGCCATATGCGACGGCGAGGACTTTTTAATCCCCGGAATAATGGAGCATATCGAGAGGGCAGGCGTTCATTCCGGAGACTCTATTTCCATATATCCTGCTCAACATCTTTCCGAGAGAATAAAGAAGATTATCGTTGAGTATACGAGAAAACTCGCAAAGGAACTTCATGTTATCGGACTTGTCAATATACAGTATGTTGTTTATAATCATGAAGTCTATGTAATAGAGGTAAACCCACGTTCTTCACGTACCGTGCCGTATATAAGCAAGGTTACGGGAATACCCATGGTTGACATAGCTACAAAAATAATGTTTGGTGCTAAGCTGAAAGATATGGGCTATCAGAGCGGACTTTATCCCGCAGGCGACTATGTGGCGGTAAAAGTACCTGTATTCAGCTTTGAAAAGCTGACGGACGTTGATACAATGTTAGGACCTGAAATGAAGTCAACGGGCGAATGTCTCGGAATAGGTCGCAATCTGGAGGACGCACTGTTAAAGGGGCTTATCGGAGCAGGTTTTGACCTGAAACGTTCCGGCGGTGTGCTTATTTCCGTAAGAGACAGCGACAAACAGGAAATACTTCCCGTTGCGGACAGATTCGAGCGTATGGGATTTGAACTTTATGCAACATCAGGCACGCAGAGCGTTTTAACAAGAAACATGATAGCTTCAAATCTTGTAAGAAAAATTTCGGACGGCGAGCCGAATGTTGTCACACTGCTTGAAAGCGGTAAAGTAAACTATGTTATTTCAACTTCCGCAAAGGGAAGACTTCCAGAGCGTGACAGCGTAAAAATGCGGAGAAAGTCTATAGAGAGGTCTATATGCAGTCTTACAGCCATAGACACAGCCAAGTCGCTGGCTAAGGTTCTTGAATCGGGACGTACTATAAACGACGTTGAACTTGTTGACATAACAGAAATATAATTACATTACTGTCGGATATTTCCTGTATCCGACGGTATATTTTTTTGAGAAAAAATTGTAGAATGTATACAAAAAATCAGGTTTTTGAGTTTTTAGACTTTAATATCGGTTGACTGAAAAGCAATATAATAGTATAATAGACTTATTCGCCATATATTCAAGGGCGGAAAAATTAAAAACGGAGGAAACTTTTTAAATGAAAAGATTTTTAAAATATTCGTTGTTGCCTGTTATGTGCCTTTTGGTACTTGTCACGGCTGGCTGTGAAGCAAATACTACTCAGACGGCGGACAACATTCAGGTAAGCACGGAGGAAACAACCGTTGCAGAAGTCACGACAGAGGCATTGACAATGCCACCTACGGAGATTCCGACGGAAACACAGCCACCTACAGAGCCGATGACAGACGTTATTGACAGTGCATACAAAACCGTTCTTTATGCTTACCACAACGCCTATATAAACAGCGATGTAAATACTGTTTATTCGCTTTTCAATCCGAATGAGATAACGGCTTTTGAAAAGTATATGAAAGCGTATCTCAAGGACAATCTCGGCGAGGACGACAAAGTGCTTGAAAGTATCTTCAAAAGGGAAAACGTTGTTTCTGCACTGGACAAGTCTGTAAAGAATATCCACAGCATAATGGACAGCTACAGCACGTCCGCCCGTGACGTATGGTCCATGAATATTGACGAAACGACAGTTGAACACTATACAGCCGAGGAACTCGCCGATATAAATACAAAACTCGGAATAAACGCCACGGACGGCTATTTCTGTGAGATTCCTTTTTATACCAACAGCACCAACAATGAAATATTCGTTGCCGAGCCTGCAACGGTTCTTATGATTGACGGTGGCTGGTATATAAGCTACAGCACGGCTTTTGACAGACTTATTGAATTTATGGATATAGAGTTTTAAGGTGAATTTTATATCAGGAGTGACATTATGAGAAAATTACTTAAATATCTTAAAAATTATAAAAAAGAACTTGTATTCGGTCCTTTTTTCAAGTTGCTTGAGGCTATATTTGAACTCATAGTACCATATGTAATGGCAAAGATTATTGACAAGGGCATAGCAGACAATGACACAGACTATATAATAAAAATGTCAATAATCATAGTCCTTCTCGGTTTCTGCGGACTGGGTTTTGCACTGACCTGTCAGATTCTCGCCTCAAAGTGTGCATACGGTTTCGGAACGGAGCTACGGACGGCTTTATATAAGCATATAAATTCACTTTCCTACAGCAGTATTGACAAGATGGGTACTGCTTCGCTTGTGAATCGTCTTACAAATGACTCAAACACTGTGCAGAACGGTGTTAATATGTTCATACGCCTTGCCACACGCTCGCCTTTTCTTGTAATCGGTGCGTCTGTAATGGCGGTGCGGATAGATTTTAAACTGTCACTGATATTCTTTATTTCGGCTGTTATAATAACGGCGGTTATAGTTATGATAATGAAAAAGACTGTTCCTATGTATAAGACTACGCAGAAGAATCTTGACAGGGCGTCAATGCTTACAAGGGAAAATCTTGAGGGTGTGAGGGTTATACGTGCATTTTCAAGGCAGAATGAGGAAATGGAAGAATTTAAAAAATCAGTTGACGATATAGCGGAGAGTTCAATTGCGGTCGGTAAAATCTCGGCTGTCCTCAACCCGTTTTCATTCATGGTTATGAATCTCGGCATAGTTGCTATAACATGGTTCGGCGGAGTGCGTATAGACGGAGGAAATCTCACACAGGGCGAACTCACGGCTTTTGTAAATTATATGTCACAGATTCTGCTTGCCTTGATTGTCCTTGCTAATCTTATTGTTACATTCACAAAAGCCCTTGCCTCAGCCAACAGAATAAGTGAAGTTTTTGACATTCAGCCGGAAAAATCAGGCGGTGACAAGGATATTTCAGAGCATTCCGACAGTGTTAATATTCTTGAATTTAAAAACGTTTCGTTTGCCTATGAAACAGCTGGCGACAGGTCTGTAAAGAATATTTCGTTTACACTCAGGAGGGGCGAAATGCTCGGAATTATAGGCGGTACAGGAAGCGGAAAGTCTACACTTGCAAATCTCATACCCTGTTTTTATAAGGCAACGGAGGGTGAAATTTTTGTTGGGGACGTGAATATAAATAAATGCAACCTGAAAACGCTTAGAAAAACTATAGGAATAGTTCCGCAGAGGGCAGTGCTTTTTACGGGGACAGTACGTGACAATATGAAGTTACGCAAAGCTGATGCAACGGACGAGGAGATAATTTCGGCACTGAAAACCGCACAGGCATGGGAATTTATAAGTCGTATGCCTGAGGGTCTTGATACTAAAATTTCACAGGGCGGTAAGAATCTTTCAGGCGGACAGAAGCAGAGAATTTCAATTGCGAGGGCTTTGGTCGGAAGTCCTGATATAATTATTCTTGACGATTCGACAAGTGCGTTGGACTATGTTACAGACCTTGCACTGAGACAGTCGCTGAAAAATGATATGCCTGACACGACTGTTATAATGATTTCACAGCGTACAACGTCAATAAAAGATGCGGACAAGATTATTGTCATGGACGACGGCGAGGCGGTTGGAACAGGCACGCACGGGGAATTACTCGGCAGTTGTGAGGTATACAGAGATATCTATAAATCGCAGATAAACGAAAAGGAGGGTGCATAAGAAATGACCGATACTTTAAAAAAGGTTATAGCCTATGCCAGACCTTATATAGCTTATTTCGGATTTTCGGTGATTTTCGCACTTCTCGGCGTGGGACTTTCGTTGTTTGTGCCTGTGTTTATCGGCAATGCCGTTGACTGTTGTATCGGCAAGGGGAAAGTTGATTTTGACGAACTGAAAAAAATTGTAATCCTGCTTGCCGTTATGGTTGTTGCAAGCGGTATTTTCCAATGGCTTATGAGTCTTTTTACAAACAAACTCGCTTTTCTTACCGTCCGTGACCTTAGGGCAGATATTTTCAACAAGCTGGAAAGAGTACCGCTTAAATATATTGACGGACATACAAAAGGCGAGCTTACAAGCCGTGTAATCAATGATATTGAAATTGTCTCGGACGGTCTTTTGCAGGGCTTCACACAGTTTTTCAGCAGTATCATGACTATAATCGGAACGCTTGCTTTTATGATGTTCATAAATCTGAAGATAGCAGTTGTTGTTGTAATCATGACTCCGTTGTCTTTTATAGTTGCCTCGAAAATCACAAAAGCCTCGCATGATTCCTATATGAAGCAGTCAAAATTGCGTGGCGATATGGTAGGACTTGCGGAGGAAATGGCAGGCAATCAGAAGATAGTAAATGCTTTTTCATATCAGGAAAGAGCAGAAGAAAGATTTGACAGAATCAACAGGGAATACGGAAAAATCGGCACAAAAGCTACTTTTTTAAGTTCTATAACCAATCCGTCAACACGTTTTGTAAACGGCATGATTTATGCCTGTGTCGGTCTCCTCGGTTCTCTCGGAGTAACGGGAAAAGTCGGATTTATCGGAAAGATGACAGTCGGTAAGCTGACAAGTTTTCTTTCATTTTCAAATCAGTACACAAAGCCTTTCAATGAAATTTCGGGTGTGTTTGCAGAGTTGCAGAATGCAGTGGCTTCAGCACAAAGAGTATTTGACGTACTCGCAGAAGAGGAAGTTTCGGACGATTCGGGTAAGGCGGAAATATCAGACTGCACGGGCAATCTGACTTTTGATAACGTATGCTTTTCGTACAATCCTGATACGGAGCTGATAAAGAATTTCAGCCTTGATGTAAAGTCAGGCAGTAAGATAGCGATAGTAGGTCCTACGGGGTGTGGAAAGTCCACAATAATAAATCTGCTGTTGCGTTTTTATGACATAGACAGCGGAAATATAATCGTATCGGGAAGCAATATAAACGATATAACAAGGGACAGCCTGAGAAGTCAGTTCGGTATGGTTTTGCAGGAGACATGGATTTTTACGGGGACTGTTGCCGATAATATATCATACGGAGTACCGACGGCAAGCAGAGAGGAGATTATACAGTCTGCAAAAGAAGTCCATGCACACAGCTTTATAAAGAGACTTCCTCAGGGCTATGATACTGTAATCAGCGATGACAGCGGTCTTTCTCAGGGGCAGAAACAACTTATATGTATAGCACGCATAATGCTTATGAATCCGCCAATGCTTATTCTTGACGAGGCGACAAGTTCTATAGACCTCCGTACCGAGCACCGTATACAAAGGGCTTTTACAAAGCTCATGGACGGGCGGACGAGCTTTATTATAGCACACAGACTTTCCACAATAAAAAACTCAGACATGATACTTGTCATGAAAAACGGAAACGTCATAGAGCAGGGAAATCATTTACAGCTTATGAAAAAAGGCGGTTTTTATTCCGAACTCTACAATAGTCAGTTTGCCACATGATTTAAATTTTCGCTTGACTGCAAAGTAATAGCGTGTTATAATATCATATACAAATATATATATATATAACAGGGGGTTGTATCTGGTGATTACATTCGACACGGCAAAGGAAATACTTGAAAAATACGGACAGGAGCATATTCTTGCTTACTATGACGCACTTGACGGACAGGAAAAGGAAAAACTTCTTTCACAGATTGAACTTACTGATTTTTCCGTACTTGAAAACCTTGTTGCAGAAAACAGGCACTCCTCAAAGAGAGGGAAATTTTCTCCGCTCGGAGCTGTAACCATTGAGGATATAGAAAAAAACAGAGAGAAATATTATACAACAGGTGCGGAGGCTTTGAAAAAAGGCAAGGTCGCAACAGTCCTCCTCGCAGGCGGTCAGGGTACACGCCTCGGATTTGACAAGCCAAAGGGTATGTTCAATATAGGCGTTACAAGAGAACTTTATATTTTCGAGTGCCTTATGAATAATCTTAAAAAAGTAGCTGACGACACAGGGGCGGAAATTCCGCTTTATATCATGACAAGCGAAAAGAATCATGACGACACGGTGAATTTTTTCGAGGAAAAGAATTATTTTGGATATAACAAGAAATACGTGAAGTTTTTTATTCAGGATATGTCGCCGTCTGCTGATTTCAACGGCAAAATCTATATGGAAAGCAGGTCGGATATTTCGATTTCACCTAACGGCAACGGCGGTTGGTTTTCGTCTGTCGTGAGAGCCGGACTTCTAAGGGATATAAAGAAAAAAGGCGTGGAATGGATTAACGTCTTTGCGGTTGACAACGTTCTTCAGAAAATGGCAGACCCTTGCTTTATCGGTGCTGTCATAGAGTCGGGAAGTCAGGCAGGCAGTAAGGTAGTAAGCAAGGTGTCGGCGGAAGAGCGTGTAGGCGTACTTTGTCTTGAGGACGGCAAGCCCTCTATAGTTGAGTATTACGAGATGACGGACGAAATGCGTACACTCATGACGGCGGACGGAGAACTTGCCTATAAATACGGTGTTATTTTAAATTATCTTTTCAGCGTGGACAGGCTCGAAGAAATCGTTGAAGAGAAAATGCCTGTTCATGTGGTTGAAAAGAAAATACCCTACATGGACGGCGAGGGAAAATATGTAATCCCCGAAAAGAACAACGGATATAAATTTGAAACTCTCGTGCTTGACATGGTACATCTTCAGGACAGCTGTCTGCCTTATGAGGTTGTGAGGAGTGAGGAGTTCGCACCCGTAAAGAATGCAGATGGCGTTGATTCGGTGGAGACTGCAAGGACTCTTCTTAAATTCAACGGCATTGAAATATAATAAATAACTGTTTCTGCATACGGTCGGCTGGCTGTATGCGGATTTTTTTGTAATTTATATGAAATTGCTATTGACTTGTTGAGAAATACAGTGTATAATGATTATAGCTTTAAATCTCAGGAGGTTAATTATGAATACGGATAAAAGAAAAGTTGTGCTTATCGGTACTGGCATGGTGGGCATGAGTTTTGCATATGCTGTTGTAAATCAGGGCGGTATCTGCAATGAACTTGTGCTTATTGACGTGAACAAGGAAAGAGCTAACGGCGAGGCTATGGACCTGAATCACGGTCTTGCATTTGCAAAGTCGAATATGAGAATATATGCAGGCGAATATAAGGACTGCAAAGACGCTGACATTGTTGTTATAGCAGCGGGTGTTGCACAGAAGGACGGCGAAACAAGGCTTGACCTTTTACAGCGTAATACGGAGGTTTTCCGCTCAATTATCTCACCTGTTGTAAAGTCGGGTTTTGACGGAATATTCCTCGTTGCAACGAATCCCGTTGACATTATGACAAGAGTTACTTACGAGCTTTCACGCTTCGGTGCTTCACGTGTTATCGGTACGGGTACTTCGCTTGACACGGCACGTCTCCGTTATCTTCTCGGCGATTATTTCACGGTAGACCCCAAAAATATTCACGCATACGTTATCGGCGAACACGGCGACAGCGAATTTGTACCGCTTTCACAGGTAATGCTTGCCACAAAGTCAGTTACCGAAATACTCGAGGACGACAAGAACGATTATAAAATTGAGGACATGGAGTCTATAGAAGAACAGGTGCGGACTTCTGCCTACAAGATTATTTCCGCAAAAAGAGCAACCTACTATGGAATCGGCATGGCGATAACACGTATTGTAAAGGCTATTCTCGGCGACGAAAACAGCGTGCTTACCGTTTCGGCAAAACTTTGCGGTGAATATGAAAGCAAGAACGTATTTATAGGCGTTCCGTGTATTATCGGCAGAAACGGCGTAAAGGAAATTGTTGAATTATCGCTTACGGACAGTGAAAAGGAAAAATTCCAGAACTCCAGACAGGTACTTGAGGACAGTTTCAACGGACTTGAATTATAATAAAAAAATGCTCCCTTTTTAACAGGGAGCTTTTTTATTTAAGGAGGTTTATTTAAGATTGGATAAATCAACAAAGCCGTTGTTGTTCATGCAAAGATAGAGATTGTCACGGAATTTGTCTTCAACAATAAATGCAAGCGTTACTTCGGTTGATTCTCCTGCATCAAGGTGAATTTCGTTTTTGCCTTCCTGATTCGGACTGCTGAACGAGAATGCTCCGCCACATGGCATATTATCAATAAAATTTATCATTGTTTCTTCAAGCTGTGTCTCCATTTCCATTACATTATAGTCATATACGCCAAAGAAATATCCATCACATTGTGTCTGCAAAGTCGGGCATATGCAATATCCGCCGAAACCAGTAGGTGTTGTGCCGTTGTTTGTGTAGGTAACAGATACCGTCATGACGCTGAAAGGTACTGTTTCAGTTCCGAATTCAATTTCAGTACCGTTTTCAAACTTAACCCATTTGCGTAAATTTTCAGCAAGCGTGCCGTCTTCGTTGAGATATTTACTGAAATCAGTATGGTTGCCTATCTGGTCGGTTGTCAGTCCGTTGAAGTCGTCGGCGAAACGCACACCGGTTATTGTAGCTGATATATCGCCCCATACGTCCGGATTTTTTTCACGGACTTCCTCGCCGACCTGTACTATATTACTTTCCTCAACCAGTATGCCTACATCTGCATAAGAACCTACTGTAAATGCTGTGTTTTCCTGTTCGTACTGACGTGGTGTATATATTCCGGCTGTTTCTTCTTCTGACGGCACGAGCTTTACGTTATCAATAATCTTTCTGAAATCTTCTTCCGAAATGCCGTCGGTTACGTATAATTTAAGAACATATGGCGTATTGTCGAAATATATAAATGCTATACGTCCGAAATTATGTTCCGGATTGTCAGGGATATAAGTGCTACGGTAATACATTGAAACGGTTTTGCCGTCAAGTAACAATTCGTCCTTTGTAGTTGCTATTTCCGGATTTCCTGTGTCTTCATAATATTCTGAACCTTTCTGAACTTTCGTAAAATCCGGTGTCATGCCGTCATCAGTAGTCCAGTTATGGAATTTTCCTCCATAGGGACTATCCTGCCCCTGATATTCGAGACCCTTCGGCAACCAGCCGTATTCAACATCATAGATTGTGTCATAGTCAATATCGTCCTTTGTGAACTGATGAACTTCTCCGTTTACCTGTCCGTCGTCTTCGCCGTCTTTTACAAGTTCATTTTCATTTGGTGTATACTCTCTTGCCGTTTCAGTATCGGATACGGAGAGACTGAGACCGTTGAGGATATTTTTCAGGTCGTCCTCTGATACATCGTCTGTTACAAATATATGCACCATGTAGTCAGTACCGTTAAAAGCAACGAATATTTCACGTCCGAAATTCTTCGGGTCTGCTGTTTCCTCATCATATGAACCGTTGCAGTTCATTACAAATCTTTTTTCATTTTCTTCAAAACTGTACGTTTCGACTATATTGTCATGATAGCATATGTTTTCAACCGGAGTTTCGCTCGTATTTTTAAGAAAAAGTACTGTCAGCTTTATTTCGTCACTGCTGTAGCCGTAACTTTTTACTGACGCTTTGTTGTCCTCCGCCTGAAATGACATTCCGTCGGGTAGCCAGCCAATGTTGAGAGAATAATATGTCTCTGTATTTATTGTCTCAACAGGCGGAGCGGTGGCTTCCTCTGTATCTTCGGCGAACTGTGCTGACTGTAGCTGTGAAGTTTCGTCGGAACGTGTATTCAGATAGATAGCAGTCGGAAATGCTACAACAGCAAGAGTTGCGACCGCAACGGTCATATTCATTAGAATGTTATTTTTTTTCATGGTTACTCCTTTCCGCATAAAACGCTTCTGTGTGTTGTATTCTTCGGAGAAAACGTGTATCCTGTCAGATGAAAAAGCCTCGTCAACTATTTTCTCCCACTCTCTGCCGTCAGGAATTTTATTCTTCATCAGTCGTTTCTCCTTTCATGCTTATAAGACTTTTTTTTGCACGTTCAAATCTTTTCCGTGCGGTTGATTCGCTTATTGAAGTCCTCTGGGCAACTTCTTTCCACGAAAGCCCGTTGCCGTACCGCATTGCAATTATACTGCGGTCTGTCTCGTTAAGCCTGTTAAATAAATTTCTCCTGTTCTGCCTGTCCATACGGCTGTCAACTTCTTCCTCGACATTCTGAACGCTGTCGGGAATCTGCATAACCTCATCGTCAACAGGTCGCTCACGGACAATAATGCGTTTGTTTTTTCTGTAGATATTTATTGACGTACTCCTTATAACCTTGACAATATATGCCTTTGTCTTTTCGCTTTCGGGAGCATTTAGTTTTTTAAGCCTGCCGATTATACGCATGAACGCATCTGACACTGCATCTTCCGCAAGGTCACTTCTGTGAAGCACCGCAAAAGCTATCCTGTACATCGGCTGTTCGTAAATTTCATAAAGTCTTTCCAGTTTTTCAGACTCTTCGCTTGTCATATAACCTCACCTCATTTTCGGACGTCCTGTATAATATAACACATCTGGGACATATGATGTGACATGATTTTTATTGATAAATTATTAATTTTCTGTAAACTTTATATGAATTGCCTGCAAAATCCTCTGAAAAGTGCTAAAATATAACAGAAGGACAGTACAGGGCTTTTTTGCTTAAATGAATAAAATATATTATCATATGTCCTTTTTTTCTGTTTACGGCGAATGTATATTATAAGATATAATTACGCCTGTTATAAAGCTGTCGGAGGTGAAAAAATGACAGATACTGAATGGGAGAATATGTTCCGTGAATCTCCCTCGCAGGCTTACGGACTTTTTATTGAAGAATACGGCAACTTGATTTATGCAATAGTTATAAATAAAATAGGCGGTTGCGGTACAAAGGAAGATGTTGAGGACTGCGTAAGCGATATTATGGTTGAGTTTTTTAAGAATGCCGAGCGGTTTTCTGCTGACAGCGGAAGCCTCAAGTCCTACATAAGTATCATCGCAAAACGCCGTGCTATCGACGCTTTCCGTGAAATAACGGGGCGTAATGGTATTGTTTACGATATGGACGACGACAATATAGTTTTACCGCCCTCGGATAATGATACCGCAGGCGAAGCCGAAAAGCACATTTTCAGCCGTGAACTGTGGAATATAGTTAAATCGCTCGGCGAGCCTGACTGCTCAATAATTGTCTATCAGTATTTCTATAACCATACTGTTCAGGAGACGGCACAAAGGCTTGATATGACATCTGATGCGGTGCAGAAGAGAAGCATACGTGCCAGAAAAAAAATAGGCACAATTCTTAAAAGTGGTGATTATTATGACTGATGAAGAGAAAGATTTTGTAAACCGGCTGAAAGATTTTGATGATGATATAGTTGAGGAAATAGCCGGAAGTTATCCCGCACTTGACGAGGAGACAAAGGAACGTATACTTAAAAAGTGCATTTCTGCATACGGCGGTAAATCGGAAGAGAGCGGAGAAGAACTTACAGTAAGCGGTACAGAGCCGTACACAAGACCGAAATGGTATAAATATGCGTCGTATGTGGCGGTAGCTGTTGTTGCGGTGGTCGGCGTTGGCAGTGTTGCAATGCTCCACAGAAATATGAATACTGTTGATACTTTTGACATGAAGAACACGCCTGTATTTACGGAAGAGTCCGACGACAATTCCACGGCTGTTGCAACTTCAACCACTGCATTCAACGGAAAAACTTTTGAGGGATATATGGCTGGCACTGCAATCACAACAGCACAGACGGCAGAGGAAGTTACGGAAACGACAGCTGAAAGCAGTGCGGAAAAAACAGAAAAGACAACCGAAAAATCAACGGAAAAAAGCAGTACTCCGAAACGCACAACACAGTCACAGGCGGAAACTCCGACCAAAGCGACAGAAACAACTTTATCTACTGATATTGTCAGCACCGAAACCGAGTCGACGGAGGAAATTTCCATAGAGGCAGAGTATATGGAAATGAAAACGGAAGATATAACAGATGAAGAACCGACAACGGAAGCAGTTATAAACAGCAGTGCTTTTGATTCGGTATTTGTGGGCGAAAAGTGGGTTTGCCAAACCGATACGGGCGAGTTTGTATATGAATTTTACGATAACCGCACAGGAATTTTTATATCTCCGGACGGTGCGGAAGTAACACGTTTTGAATATGAGTTCGGAGACTCTTTTTATTTTGTAATGTCATTCGTAACGGAAAACGGCAATGTAACCACAAAAGAGGGCGAAATTCAGAACGATGCGGACAAAGAGTCTTTTATTGTAAAGTGGAATGACGGCACGACACAGACTTTTTATAATAAAACCGTCTGGGCTGGAATGGTTAATTAAATAAACGATATCTACAACACAAACCTCCTTAATATATATCTCCCTGCAAATCTGCATTTGCGGGGAGATTTTGTTTCCTGATATAATTGTCAACTTAATTTTTAAAAAAGGTTGACAATGGAAATTATATCTGATATAATATATATGAAAAAAATAAAAGGAGGACTTTTTATGTCAGATACTTTTTCGCACCGACCTGAAATCCTTACCGTCCGTGATATGTCATTTATAGCCTTGTTTTCGGCTTTAATGGCTGTCTGTTCGTGGATTACAATTCCCACTATAGTTCCGTTTACATTGCAGACTTTTGCGGTTTTCTGTGCCTTATTCACGCTCGGCGGAAAAAAAGGCTTGTTTTCGGTGCTTGTATATATTTTTCTCGGACTTGTCGGACTTCCTGTGTTTTCGGGATTCAAAGGCGGTATAACAGCACTTTTATCATATTCTGGCGGATATATAACGGGATTTATTTTTCTTGCACTTGTTTTTCTGACTGCGGAAAAACTCCTCGGTGAAAAGCTCTGTATAAAAATTATATCAATGCTTGTCGGGGTTGCGGTGATGTATGCTTTCGGCACAATGTGGTTTATGTACATCACGAAGTCTGACTTAAAATACTCCCTCGGTGCGTGCGTTGTGCCGTTTATACCGTTTGACCTCGCAAAAATGGCACTTGCTTTTCTGATTTCGGGAAGAGTAAAAAAATTTGTCAGATAATTTTCAGATATGTTTGATAGTCTTAAATATAAACTTAAAAAGAAAAAGTATGGTGTACATTTTGGTGAAGATGACATTTTTATAGGTGATATTATACTTAATTCCGTTCATGCCATGCCTGAAAATGAATGGCAGTCCGAACAGGAAGCAGATTTTTACATGGACGATAAGTCGGATATTTATATTCTGAGAATCATAAACAGCAGTGAATATAAAATAACGCTGACTGATTGCGTATTAAGATATATTATAATACGTATTCCTGTAAAAAATATAAACGGACAGCTTGGTGAAATTATTACTGCACTTAAAAAAATTCCGTATAATAAAAAACTCCATTATGCAGAGGAAACTTATGATTTTCCGTATAAAAAACACCATAGCTTTTAAAGCTGTGGTGTTGGTTTTTTTAGAGTTCAATTTCTTTTTTGTTGTCGAGGGGATTTTTTGTAAGTGTTTCTTTTATCTTATTGAAAAGCAAAGTCAGATACCGCATAAAAGGCTCTGCAATAATTGAGAAGTTTATACAAAGAAGTATAGCCTTTGTGGACATTCCCGAAATGCCGAAAAGGTCGCTTGCAAAAATCATACAGAAAATCATGCCGATAAGGCAGAAAGTCCACAGAGCCATTTTATAGAGATTCAGCGGACGGCTTATTTCAATAAGAATCATAAGTCCGACGACGCAGAGAAGAATTGTGGAGGCAGTGGCAATATCTATCTGGTCGACGTTGTAGGTGTTGCCGAAAAACACCATAGCACCGACTATTATAGTATCCGTAAGACCTGCCGGAAGAGCTTTTAGTATAACATTTGTCATGAAATTTCCACGTATAATATCCTTGTTTGGCATCTGCGAGAGCAATACCCCAGGGATTCCTATTGTAAACATACTTATCAGTGAAATCTGCGAGGGTTTGAGAGGATAAGTTATTCCGAAACATATGGCACAAACGGACATTATAAGCGAGAAGATATTTTTTACAAGGAAAAGACTTCCCGAGCGTTCAAGATTGTTTACAACACGGCGACCCTCAGTTACAACATCGGGCATTTTGGAGAAGTCCGATTCAAGAAGGACAAGCTGTGAGACCTGTGCCGCTGCCTCACTTCCTGAAGCCATGGCAACGGAACAGTCTGCCTCCTTGAGAGCGAGAACATCGTTTACACCGTCGCCTGTCATTGCAACTGTACGCCCCTGAAGTTTAAGAGCCTTTACAAACTTTCTCTTCTGGTCGGGTGTTACACGTCCGAAAACTGTATACCGCTGTACAGCATCGTAAATTGCCGTGTCGTTGGTGAGGGTAGAAGCGTCAACATAATGCTGTGCGTTTGCTATGCCTGCCTGTTTTGCAACTTCCGATACCGTAACGGGATTATCGCCTGAAATTACTTTTATTTCAACGCCCTGTTCTGCAAAAAATTTAAAAGTCTCGGGGGCATTTTCACGGATTTGATTTGAAAGGATTATAAAGCATACGGGCAAAAAATCGTCCGCAAGTTCTTTTCCGTCGGGAGTACCGCCGTATCTTCCGAAAGCAAGCACACGGTATCCTTTACGGCTGTTTGAATCAATTATTTTTCGCAGACTGTCAGTCATATCTTTTATAACAAAATCGGGAGCTCCGACTATATAAGAGCCGTTCTCAAAAGTAACACTGCTGTATTTGTACTTTGAGGAAAAACCTGTTTTGCCGACAGCTTTACGTCCTGCTGGTGTCATGAAATGATTTTTAAGGGTTGTCATAGTCTCATTGTCTGAGTCCTGTGCGGAAGTAAAGTCGCTTATAAGCCCGTTAAGCTCGTCTGCCGAAATATCGTCGGCAAGCGGTACAACCTCTTTCACACTCATTGCGTTTTCGGTTATAGTACCAGTCTTGTCAACGCAGAGAACGTCCACACGTGCGAGGGTTTCGATACACTTCATGTCATGGACAAGAACTTTTTTCCGTGCAAGTCTCATTGCACTTATAACAAGAGTTGTGCTTGCAATCAGAAAAAGCCCCTCTGGTATCATTCCGATAACGGAAGCAACCATAGCCTGTACGCTGTCTTTCATCGGCATATGGTTTGTTATGTGCTGTTGATAAAACATAAATATGCCGACGGGAATTATAATAATTCCTGCAATCTTTACGATTCTGTTAAGCGAGCGTATCATTTCGGACTGCTCGCCTTTTTTTGAGCGTTTAGCCTTTATTGTAAGCTGTGATATATATGACTCACTGCCGACTTTTTCAAGTTTTGCACGGCAAGCCCCCGATACTACAAAACTTCCCGACATCAGAAAGTCACCGCTTGTTTTTGAAATTTCGTCTGATTCTCCCGTAAGGAGTGACTCATTTACGGAGACGTTGCCGTCAATTATAACAGCGTCTGCACTAATCTGACTTCCTGCACTGAATATTACTATATCGTCAAGAACCAAATCACCTGACGGCATGTTTACTTTTTTTCCGTCACGTATGGCGGTTGTTACGGGAGCATTAAGCATAGTGAGTTTATCAAGGGTGCGTTTGGAACGTAATTCCTGAACGATTCCTATAAGGGTATTGGCTATGATAATCGGCAGAAAAGTCAGGTCACGATAAGAACCGACAAAGAAAAGCAGACCGGCGAGAATGAAGAAAATGAAGTTAAAATAAGTGAATACATTTTCGCTGATAATTTCCTGAACTGTTTTGGAGGGTGGCTCGACGGGATTATTTATAAATCCTTCCTCTGTTCTTTTTTTAACCTGTTCCGCAGTAAGTCCGTAATCAACTTGTGGATTTATTCTGACTGCTGTCGGCTTTGTGGTGTTTTCGGATTTTTTTACCAATATTTACACACCTTTCCTGTTATGATACCTAATATTATATCATATATGTTTTCTGTTTTCAATCGGGAAAGTGTGATAGGCGAATGAAATTTTTTTACATATAGCCGTATTTTGATTTGTTGCGGAAAACAAAGAACAGTGTTACCGACAGTGCGAGGAGTTCTGAAAAAATTATTGATACCCATATACCGTTGAATCCGAAAATCATTGGAATAAATATAACCATGATTATCGGAAAAACAAGAGTTCTCAGGAATGATATAACCGCCGATACAAAACCATTGTTAAGAGCCGTAAAAAATGACGAACCATAGATATTGAATCCTGATATAAGATAAGATATTGCGTATATGCGGAATGCGTGTATAGTCAGGTCGAAGAGTTGAGGTTTGTAGCCGACGAATATTTCAGCCAGCGGATTGGCGATAACCTGTGAAAGCAACATCATGGCAACGGCGGTGAAAGAAATTACCGAAATGCTTTTGCGGAAGATGTTTTTCAGTTCGTCGGAATTTTTCGCACCGTAGTTGTAGCTTACAACGGGAGCAGAGCCGATTGAGAATCCTATGAATATTGATACAAATATAAAGCTAACATACATGATTACGCCATATGTCGCAACGCCGTCCTGTCCTGCATATTTCATAAGCTGACCGTTATAAAGCATATTTACAAACGACATTGAAAGGTTTGTCATGAGTTCGGAAGAGCCGTTTGTGCAGGTACGGAAGATTATATGCCTGTCGAATCTGAACTTTACGAAATGCAGAAGACTTGAATTTTTCCTTGCAAAGTAGAAAATGGGAATAATTGCTCCGACAATCTGCGAAAGACTTGTGGCAAAAGAAGCACCCTGAACACCCCACCCGAATACGCCTATGAAAAGAAAGTCAAAAATCATATTTGTAACGCCTGCGAGAACGGATATTCCGAGACCTATATTTGGCTTGCCAGCCGTGACAAAAAAACTCTGGAAAACATTCTGTACCATAAAAAAGGGTATTGTGAATATCTGTATTCTGCCGTATTTTATGCAGTAGTCAAGCATATCTCCCGAAGCACCCATGAGAACGGCAACGGGTCTGAGAAAAACAAGTCCGAGAACGGCGAGAATCACGCCCGTTATTATATTTGTCACCGTAATCATTGTGAAGTATTCGTCGGCGAGACTTTTTTTACCCTCGCCCATAGTCTTTGCGACTATAGCACTTCCGCCCGTACCGAACATGAAACCGAAACACCCTAAAGCCATAAGCAACGGCATTATGAAGTTTACAGCGGAAAAAGCAGTCTCGCCCGCATAGTTTGAGACGAAAAGTCCGTCAACAACGCCGTATACCGATGTGAACACCATCATTATTATCGACGGCAGACAGAATTTTATAAGTTTTTTCATTGTGAAATGTTCTGAAATCTGAATATTCATATGTAATAAGTCCTTTCATAAAAAATAAAAAACTGCTGTACCTTTTCAGAATACAGCAGAAAAAACAGTTTATTTTTTACCAAATAAACCAAACTTTTTCTTTTCGTACGTTTCGCTTGTCATTGATACGAACGTATAGCCCGCTTCCTCAACGACTTCACGGAGTTTTGATTCGTCGGGTACTGTTTCTGAAATTATTTCCGTTTCGCCTTTTTTGCTTGACGAGGTAATATTTTCCGTAACAAATGCACGGCTTACGGCATTATTAACGTGCTTTTCGCAGTTACCACACATCATGCCTTCAATTTTGACAATAGTCTTGACCATAGAAAACAACTCCTTCTGAATTATAACAGTAATATGATTATATATCAGTTTTTTGTCTTTGTCAATAGTATTTTTCATAATATTGCTTTTTATGCCAAAAAATACGCTTTCCCGTCATAAAAGAAAGCGTATTTGAAAAAACATATTGATTTTCAGATAATATTACTGTATAATAATATTATTACTTTGAGATGAGTGCGAGGGTATCTCTTGCTATGAGAAGTTCTTCATTTGTCGGTACAACCCATACTTCAACCTTTGAGTCCTCAGATGAAATCTTTTTAAGCTGACCTCTCATGCCGTCGTTTGCGGACTTGTCGAGCTTGATGCCGAAAAATTCCATATCCTCGCAGACTTTTTCCCTTACGTCGTAGGCATTTTCACCGATACCGCCAGTAAACAGAACAGCGTCAAGACCATTCATTACAGCACTGTAAGAGCCGATGTATTTCTTAATCTCATAAACGAGCATATCAGATACGAGTTTTGCCCTTGCGTTGCCGTGTTCCGCAGCGTCTGTTATGTCACGGTTGTCAGAACCAACACCGGATACGCCGAGGAAGCCGGACTTCTTATTCATATAGTCGCTCATTTCAGCAGGAGTAAAGCCGTGCTTGTCTGCAACGAAAGTTACGGCGGAGGGGTCGACCGAGCCGGTACGTGTACCCATTACAACACCGTCAAGGGGGGTGAATCCCATTGAGGTATCAACAGACTTACCGCCGTCAACAGCAGTTATTGAAGAGCCATTGCCGAGATGGCATGAAACGATTTTCAAATCCTTTATGTCTTTTCCCATAGCCTCAGCGAGTGCGGAAGAAACAAATCTGTGAGACGTACCATGGAAACCGTATTTTCTTACGTGGAGATTCTCATAGTCATCATACGGCAGACCGAACATATATGCCTTTGGTGGCATTGTCTGGTGGAATGCCGTATCAAATACAGCAACCTGAGGAACGTTTTCGGGAATAACCTTTTTGCAGGCACGGAGTGCGAGAGCGTGGGCGTGGTTGTGTACGGGTGCGAGTTCACGGAGTTCGTCTATCTTGTCGATGATTTCGTCTGTCACGAGTACGGACTTGTCAAATATATCAGCACCCTGTACTATTCTGTGACCTACTGCCGAAATTTCGTCCATGCTGTCAATAACTTTTGCGTCGCCTGTTGTGAGAGCCTCGACGAGCTTCATAAATGCTTCCGTGTGGGTCGGGAAAGAACAGTCAGCCTCAAACTTTCTTCCGTCGCCTGTCTTGTGTGAGATATGACCGTCAATGCCTATACGGTCGCAGTTTCCTTTTGCAATTACGCTTTCGTCGTCCATATTGATAAGCTGATATTTCAGCGATGAACTTCCTGCGTTTACAACCAAGATAATCATTTCTATATTCACAATCCTTTCAGAAATATATTTGCATATATAATTATATACTTTTTTCCGTAAATTGCAAGCCTTTTTGAAAAAATTATCTTATTAAACTTTTAAAACAGCAGAAAAGTAAACAAAGGAAGATGAAAAAATCTGAAATATTATGTACAATAAATGAAATTTTTCCGTTAAACATTGAAATTTGTGAGAAGAGGTAGTAAAATGAAAATCAGTGGTATAATCTGTGAATATAATCCGTTCCACAACGGACACCTTCACCACATACGAGAAACAAGGCGGAACGGTGCGACGCATATCGTCGCCGTCATGAGCGGTAATTTTGTCCAGAGAGGCGATGTTGCCGTAATAGACAAGCTCGAAAGGGCAAGACTTGCGGTTAAATCGGGAGTTGATTTGGTTATCGAACTTCCTGTTCAGTATTGTCTTTCCTCGGCTGAGAATTTCGCCACGGGGGCAGTATGGCTACTTAACTCCCTCGGCGTTGTTGACGAACTGTCTTTCGGCAGTGAATGCGGTGATTTGCGGAGACTGTACAACGCCCTCGGAAAAATTCAGGACGTGGCGGTTTCCTGTCATGATGATATAATAAATATCATGGAAAAGGGTTATACTTATCCTAAGGCACTTAATTCCGTCATAAAAGGCACAGACCCTCAGACAGCATCTGTTATTGCAGAGCCGAATAATCTGCTTGCCATAGAATATCTCCGCTCGCTGAACAAGTTTTCCTCAAAGATAAAGCCGTTTACGGTAAAGCGTACAGGGGCGGAACATGACAGGGCAGGCTATCTAAACGGCATAACAAGTGCGTCTGATATAAGGCAGATTATTTTAAGGGGCGATATATCGCATATAAGACATTATATGCCAACGATATGGGCAGATGCGGTTGAAAATGCAGTATACAGAGGGGAGATTTCCTCGCTCAGCCGTCTTGAAAGGGTAATGCTTTATAAACTCCGCACCTCTTCACCCGAAGAGATAGCCAATATAAACGATGTCGGACAAGGGCTTGAAAACAGAATATACGAGGCAAGAAAAGCAGGGTCTTTTGACGAGCTTTTCTTCACAGTCAAGACAAAACGTTATACCATGGCACGCATACGACGCATTATGCTTTCAATTCTGCTTGGCATTACAAAAGATGACATGAAACATCTTTCACCTTTCGGCAGAATACTTGCGTTTAACGAACACGGACACGAAATTCTCGCAAAGGCTAAGGGCAGGACGGCTATTCCGTACGCCTCTTCAATTGCGAAACTCTCTCAGCTCGGCGGAACTGCAAAGAGGTTTGCCGATATTGAGATACGTGCATCTGATGTATATGGTCTTTCACTTGAGACGGTGACTTCAGCCCAGAAGGACTACAGGGCAAAAATTATGATAGATATGGAGTAAAAAATGATATCCGAATTTCTGAAAACCGCTGTTGTTGCGACAGCCTTAATGATTACACTGACCTCTTGCGGAAACAGGGTTAGACTTATGAACAACTCTACGGAAGCCGACGCTGTCGGAATTGAAATGTCAGCTGAGGGAAGCTATGTTGAACGTGAGGGCTATAAAAACAAAGAACCACAAGCCGAAGAGCAGTGCATAGAAAAAGAGATAACAACGGAAGAAGAAACAGAACCCGCAACAGAACCGCCGACAATTGATATACACTATACGGACTATGCACTTCCCGAATCGTGTATAATTGACGATTTCAGGACGGTTATGCAGAATCCCGAACTCCCGACGGGTTGCGAGATTACTGCACTTACGCAGACTCTTAATTTTCTCGGATTTGATATAGATAAGGTGACAATGTGCGACAAATATATGTCGACGGACTATGAGGGCAAATATACAATGAATCAGTGCTATATCGGCGACCCGAAATCCGTGACGGGCTTTGGTTGCAGTGCGCCTGTTATATGCAAGTCTGCAAAGCGTTACTTCCGTGTGGAAAAGTCGGAATGCTATGCAGAAAATCTTACGGGAACTGATTTTCAGGAGCTTTTTTATCAGATAGACCAGGGACGCCCCGTTATTGTGTGGGCGACTATGTATCTCATGGACACAAAGCCTGAATATGTCTATACTGCCAAGAACGGTGAAGAAATGTGGTTTTGTACTTATCAGCACTGCCTGACACTCTATGGGTACGACCTGAAACAGAGAATTGTATATCTCGCCGACCCACTCGTAGGCAATACGACTTATCCGCTTGACAGGTTTGAAGATATTTACGATATACTCGGCAAACAGGCGGTTGTGATATGCGGAGATGCGGAAAACGGACTTGATGCCGAGCAGAAGCCCGTTACAAGAAGTGAGGAGACGGCGGAGATTACGACAAGTGAAAAGACCGAAACAACGTCCGCAATAACTACAGATAACAAATGATTAGGGGAATAATATTCGACCTTGACGGAACGCTGATAGACTCAATGCCTGTATGGTATGAGGTGGACAGAATTTTTCTCAGGGAACAGGGTATAGAAAATCCGCCAGAGGATATTTCCGAAAAGGTAAAAAAAATGACAATAGAGAAGTCCTCGGAGTTTTTCATAAATACTTTTAATCTGAAATGTGACGTGCCGTATATAATAAAACGGATAGAAGAAATTGTTAAAAAGGAATACGAAGAGAATATACCTTTAAAGCCGTATGTGAATGAACTGCTTGATTTTCTTGATTCAAAAGGTTTGCATTACGGCGTGGCGACCGTGACATATAAAAGTCTTGCGGAGGCTGTTCTGAAAAGGCATGACATATACAAAAGGCTTGATTTTATGCTGACTGTTGACGAGTATCCGCTCGGCAAGAAAAATTATGATATTTATAAAGGCGGTGCGGATATTCTCGGATTAAGTCCCGAAAATTCGCTTGTGATTGAAGATTCCCTGCACTGCATACAGACCGCAAGGGCTGGCGGATTCGTAACGGCAGGGGTATATGACGAGATGTCGGCAGATGACGGAGAGGAAATAAAAATCACCGCTGATTATTATTTTAAAAATCTTTCAGAAATTGTAAGTATATTTTAAGGCGAACATTGTTCGCCTGAATTTTTATGTAAAGGACAGTGAGAAAATGAAAAGGGTAATGGTTGGAATGAGCGGAGGAGTAGACAGCTCCGTAACTGCTATGATTCTGAGGGAGCAGGGCTATGAGGTAATGGGAGTCACGCTTAAACTTTTTTCCGATGATGATATTATAACAGCTGAAAAGGACGGAAAAACGTGCTGTGCGTTGTCAGACGTTGAGGACGCAAGGAGCGTTGCAAGAAAACTCGGATTTGAACATGTTGTTTTTAATTTCAGGGATAATTTCCGTGAGTGCGTCATGAAAAACTTTGCGGACAGCTATCTGAGCGGAAACACGCCTAATCCGTGTATCGAGTGCAACAGGCACGTGAAATTTGATAAAATGCTGAGGAGGGCAATGGAGCTTGGCTATGATTATATAGCGACAGGGCATTATGCGGTTAATGAGTATGACGAAAAGTCGGGGCGGTACATTCTGAAAAGACCGAAAGACCGCACCAAAGACCAGACTTATGTATTGTATTCGCTTACGCAGGAACAACTCGCACATACGATTTTTCCGCTCGGTGTTCTCGAAAAATCGGAAGTCCGCAGACTTGCGGAGAACGCAGGGCTTGTAAATTCAGATAAGCCCGACAGTCAGGATATTTGCTTTGTTCCCGATGGAGATTATGTTTCTTTTATAAAGCGGTTTACGGGTCTGGAATCAGACGAGGGGGATTTTATCGGCACGGACGGAAAAACTCTCGGCAGGCACAGGGGAATTATAAACTACACTATCGGACAGCGGAAAGGGCTTGGAATAGCACTCGGCAGACCTATGTATGTAGTTGAGAAGAATATTGAAAAAAATACTGTAATGCTCGGCGACGAGGTGGATTTATATACTGATTCGCTGATTGCTGTTGATGTGAATTTAATATCCGTGGCGGAGATTTCAGAGCCTATGAAAGTAACCGCAAAGACGAGATACAGCCAGAAAGAGCAGAACGCTGTTGTTTCTTACATAGGAAACGGCGAATATGTAGTTGATTTTGAGAAACCGCAGAGGGCAGTTACAAGCGGACAGGCGGTTGTCTTTTACGACGGAGACGTTGTTGTAGGCGGAGGGACTATAAAGTGACGGAATACAGATACGAAAAACTTACTGAAAAAATATACGTCTGTGCGAGCAGGGAACACCGTTTCGGGACGGACGCTTTTTTATTGGCGGACTTCTCGCATTACCGTCAGAAAGACAGGGTATGCGATTTAGGGACGGGCTGTGGAATAATTCCCCTCATAATGCAGAAAAAAATGCCACCTCAGATAATATACGCTGTGGACATTCAGGAAGGTGCAATAGAACAGACAAGACTCGGCGTAGAAAAAAGCGGAGTTTCGGGGATAGTGCCGTTATGTGCGGATATGAAAACGCTGTGGGAAAACGCTCCCCTCGGACAGCTTGACCTTGTTACCTGTAATCCGCCGTATAAGGCAGTAAATACAGGCTTTGAGAGTGCAATAACGGCACAGAAAATAGCAAGACATGAAATAATGTGCAATATAGATGATGTGTGCAGGGCAGGGGAAAAACTGCTTAAATTCGGCGGAAGACTTTGTGTCTGCAATCGTCCCGAAAGACTCAGCGACGTTATAACGGCAATGAAGAAAAACAATATAGAGCCGAAACGGATAAGATTTGTTTCAAAGAATCCCGAAACACCGCCGTGGCTTTTTCTGATAGAGGGGAAAAAAGGGGCTAAACCTTTTATGACGGTTGAAAATCATCTTTATATCAGGGACGGAGAGGGTTTTTCGGAAGAACTCGAAAAAATCTATTCAACAGGAAAGGAACAGGCATGAAAGGAACTTTTTACGTTATAGGAACGCCTATAGGCAATCTCGGCGATATAACCGTCAGACAGCTTGAAATGCTGAAAAGCGTGGACTTTATCTGTGCGGAAGATACGAGAGTGACGCTTAAACTGCTTAACAGGTTTGATATAAAAAATACGCTTGTGAGTTTTCACGAGCATTCCACAAAGGCGGAGGCAATGCGGATTATAGAAAGAATACTCAACGGCGAAAACTGCGGTATAGTTACTGATGCGGGAATGCCCTGCATATCAGACCCGGGGGAAGTCCTTGTAAAGCTGTGTGCGGAAAACGGCATAGACGTTAAAGTCGTTCCGGGGGCGAGTGCTGTGGTTTCGGCTGTGGCTGTTTCGGGACTTGACGGCGGACGTTTTACGTTTGAGGGATTTTTGCCCGTCGGCAGAAAAGAACGTTCCGCACGCCTTGAAATGCTGAAAAACGAAACTGCTTTAATGGTTTTCTATGAAGCACCGCACAAACTGAAAAATACTCTCGGCGATATGGCGGATTTTTTCGGAAAAGACAGGAAAATCTCTCTTTGCCGTGAACTTACTAAAATTCATGAAGAAGTTCTGCGGTTTACTCTCGGCGAGGCTGTGGAGTATTATTCCATAAACGAGCCGAGGGGGGAATTTGTTCTTGTGCTTGATGGAAATAAAAACAAAGAGAAAATTTCCGTAACTCTCGGAGAGGCTGTGGAGCAGGTCAGGGGACTTGTTGAAATGGGCGAAAAACCCACAGAGGCGTGCAAGGCGGTTGCAAAGGAAACGGGTTTCAAAAAGGGGGAAATTTATTCCGCTTTCTGCAATACATGAAAACAAACACCTGTTCAGGCTCGCTGGATTTTCAGTCCGACAGTCAGCAACGTATGTTGCCGAAGATACCTGAACAGGTGTTTTTATCAGTATATCACGCTTTACGGATATTGTCAACATTAAAATAAAAATATACATAAAGCCCTTGAAATATGCATAGTAATATGTTATAATATATATAATATCTGTGCAGAAAGAAGGATTTTATGATTTGCGATTTGCATTGTCACACAAAACTGTCTGACGGCTCTATGGGTATCGAAGACATCATAGACCAGTGTGCAAGGACAGGCATAGAGTGGCTGTCTATTACAGACCACGACACAATGGCTTCATTCTCCCGTGCAAGTATCCTCGGCGAGCGTGCAGGGGTAAATATTCTGCGTGGTGTCGAGCTTTCGGCATGGGACAGGAAGAGAAACAGCAAAGTACATATTCTTTGCTACGCTCCGAGAAAACCCGACAGGCTGGAGGGGCTTTGTCTCAAATCATGCGAGATAAGAAAAGAATGCTCCAAAGAAATGATAGAAAAAGTTATGGAAAAATATCCCATAAAACTCGAAAGCATTCTCAAACACACGACAGCCTCAAAGAGTATTTTTAAACAGCACATAATGCGTGCTATTATTGAACATGGATATGCACTTGAATTTTACGGCGAACTCGACAGGGAGCTTTTCAATCCGAAAACAGGAAGCTGTTATGTCGAAAGAGAATATCCTGATGTCAATTTTGTTATTGACCTGATTCATACTGCAAAGGGAGTTGCCGTAATGGCACACCCTGCTCAATATGATAATATAGAACTACTCGAGGAACTCGCCGGAAAAGGCAAGATAGACGGCGTAGAGGTCGGACATTATTCCGCTGACGAAAACTACAGGAAAGAACTTTCCGCCATAGTTTCAAGATACGAACTGATAGAAACAGGCGGTTCGGATTTCCACGGACTTTACAACAACGTACCCACGCACCTCGGCAGTGAAACGACAACAAAGGAAAATCTTGACAGGATTTTAAAACTCTCCGCAAAAATGAAATAACAAAAAAAGGGGTCTGCCTGAATGGAAGTAAAAATAATACCTGCCGTGATGTCTTTTGCTGTGTTTCTGCTGTTTTTTCTGCCCATGCCGATGGGTATATTAAATATCGGAAATTTTTTCGGCATGGCAGTTTCGGGAATACTTACGGTTATATTTATATTTTTCGGACGCTTTAAAAGTCTTGTTTCGGCACTCTGGAAATATCCGACGGGCAGAGCGGGATTGTGTGTGCTTTCAGTCCTTACGGCTGTATTTTTTGCCTATGCGGTGATTATAAGCGTCTGCATGGCAAGGGAAATAACCGACACGCCGAAAAATGAAAATACTACGGTTATAGTACTTGGCTGTAAAGTCAAGGACGGCAGACCAAGTCTTATGCTGAAACGCCGTCTTGAAAAGGCTTATGAATATTTATCAGAACACAAAGGCGTTAAAGCCATTGTTTCTGGCGGACAGGGTTCGGACGAAATGATAAGCGAAGCACAATGTATGCGTGACTGGCTTGTTGAAAAGGGTATTTCCGAAGAGCGTATATTAATGGAAGACAGTTCGTCAAGCACTGAAGAAAATCTTAAATTTTCAAGGGAAATTATAAAAAGCCGTAATCTTCCGACGGAAATAACCCTTATAACAGACGGTTTTCACCAGTACCGAGCTGAACTTATTGCCGTGCGGACAGGCTTTGACAGGGAAAATATAAAAAATCTTTCAGGCTATACCTCGTGGTATATCACGCCGACTTACTGGCTCAGAGAATTATTCGGCATAGCGTATTATAAAATAAAAAAATAAAAAAAGGAATGATGTATTTGAAAATAAGTTTCTCAACATTTGCCTGTCCTGAATGGTCATGGGCGGATATATATTCACTCGCAAAGGATTTCAGATTCAACGGCATAGAAGTAAGAAATATAAGAGACAAGAGTTTTTCGGAACTGAGGCTTTCGGAGACGGTTGAAAAGCTTAAGTCCCTTAATCTTGAAATACCTTGTCTTTCGTCGGGAGCTTGTCTCAGCAGACCTGAAAATTATGACAGGGCAGAGAGTGAAATAATTGACTACATGAAACTCGCACAGAAACTTAACACTCCCTATATAAGAATTTTTGCGGATAAGGGATTCAGCCCAGACAGCGATACGGACGATAATACGGTTATTGAGTCACTGAAAAAACTGGTACCGCTTGCCGAGGAGTATAATGTGACACTTCTTGTTGAAACTATCGGAGCATACAGCAATACGGCACGTCTCGCAAAAGTAATTGACAGCGTAAACAGCCGTAAAGTTGCGGTGCTGTGGGATATGCATCACCCGTACAGATTCAATGGCGAACTTCCCGAAACGACAGTATCAAATCTTGGCGAGTATATAAAGTTTGTTCAGGTCAAGGACAGCGTTGTTGACAGGAACGGCAAGGTTGAATACAGGATAACAGGCAAGGGCGATATTCCGATAAAAGAAATGATTCAGTCCCTCGGCATGATAAACTATAACGGCTATATTTCGCTTGAATGGACAAAGCACAGAGGGGACAGCCTTGTTGATGCCGGAATAGTCATACCTGAGTTTTCGGAGTATATGAAGCCTTTTCAGACACGCCACAAGCATTCTTTGCAGGACAGTATAAGAAAAGACGGAAAATATCCGTGGCCTAAAGAAAGAATTATACACTATACTTTTCCTGATGTTCTTGACAGGATATGCGAAGAGTTTCCGAATCAGTACGCTTTCAGGTATACTGAGCTTGACTATACAAGGACTTATACGGAGTTCCGAGATGATGTTGATACTTTTGCAAGGTCTCTTATTGCAATGGGAGTCAAAAAAGGCGACCACGTCGCTATATGGGCTACAAACGTTCCGCAGTGGTATATAACTTTCTGGGCTACTACAAAAATAGGTGCGGTGCTTGTAACCATGAACAGCGAATACAGAATACATGAGGCGGAATATCTTTTAAAGCAGTCAGATACAAGCACGCTCGTAATGATAGACGGAATAAAAGACATTAAATATGTTGACATAATAAAAGAACTCTGTCCCGAACTCGCAGACTGCAAGGCAGGAGAATTGAAGTCCGAGAGGTTGCCTTTTCTCAAGAATGTAATAACTGTTGATTCAAAAAATGACGGTTGCTATACATGGGAAGAGGCTGTGGCACTTTCAAAAAACGTCCACTACAGCGAGGTTGAGAAAGTAAGGCGGACTATTGATATTCATGACGTCTGCAATATGCAGTATACGTCAGGAACGACAGGATTTCCGAAAGGCGTTATGCTGACTCACTATAATGTTGTAAACAACGGCAAGGCGATAGGAGACTGTATGGATTTGTCAACAGCTGACAGAATGATGATACAAGTACCTATGTTCCATTGCTTCGGCATGGTTCTTGCCATGACTGCTTCCATGACCCACGGCACAACTATGTCGCCGATAACGAGATTTTCACCGAGAAAAAGCCTTGAATGTATAAACAGGGAAAAAATAACCTGTTTCCACGGAGTGCCGACTATGTTCATAGCTATGCTCGGTCATGCCGATTTTAAAAAGACGGATTTTTCTTACATGAGGACGGGAATAATGGCAGGGTCGCCTTGTCCGATAAAGACGATGGAAGAAGTTATCGAAAAAATGAATATGAAAGAAATCTGCATAACTTACGGACAGACAGAGGCTTCACCTGCAACGACTATGAGCAAGACGACGGACACGGTAGAACAGCGTGTTAACACGGTAGGCGGTGCGATTTTCGGCGTTGAATGCCGTATAGTAGACCCCGAAACAAACGAGGAACTCCCCGATGATACGGACGGCGAATTTGTCGCAAGGGGCTATAACATCATGAAAGGCTACTATAAAATGCCTGAGGCAACAGCTACTGCCATTGACTCACAAGGCTGGCTACATACAGGAGACCTCGCAAGGCGACGCTCATCGGACGGTTACTATAAAATAACAGGGCGTATAAAAGATATGATTATACGTGGCGGTGAGAATATCTATCCGAAAGAAATCGAAGATTTTCTCTACACGCACCCGAAGGTAAAGGACGTTCAGGTTATAGGCGTTCCGTCAAAGGATTACGGCGAGGAGATAATGGCTTGCATAGTTCTGAAAGAGGACGAAAAAGCTACTCCGCTTGAAATAAAGAAATTCTGTCTTGAAAGAATGGCAAGGCACAAATGTCCGAAATATATAGATTTTGTCGAGGGATTCCCTATGAATGCAGCAGGAAAAATTCTCAAGTACAAGATGAGGGAGCAGGCTGTTGAAAAACTTAATCTCGGCGAAGCTGAAAGCATAGTCACGGCATGATTTATAAATGACTGTCTGTATAAATTTACAGGCAGTTTTTTGTTGTTTACAAATTCACGGATATATGATATAATTGACATATATTTTTAAGAACGGAGATTTAATATGAAAAATTATATAAGAAATATTCTTGCCGTGATTACGGCACTATCACTTTGTCCGTTGTCGGAATCTGTCGTATTTTCGGCGGAAGATGATACAGAGAGCAAGGGAAGATTTGCAATGCCACAGTTTACGCACGTTGTCGGACAGCCTTTTGACGTGTTTGTGCCAATGGCGGTCGGCGAGCAGATAGACGGAAATGCTTCACTTAAAAGCCGTTCAGCCATGGCAATTCTTCCGTCAAAATTTGACATGAGGGAACAAGGCACTATGTCATCTGTAAAAGACCAGGGGCAATATGGCTGTTGCTGGGCACACTCTTCAATATGCAGTGCCGAGTCGGACGTTATAAAATCAGACCCGACTGTAGACCTTTCTGAACTCCATACAGCTTATTACGCATACAGCGGTGATGAACAAATTCAGTCAGGTGCGGAGACGACGGCTGAAATTCTTGACCACGGCGGTAATACAAACGTTGTCGCAAATCTCTGGTCGCAGTGGATAGGTCCTGTTTATGAAAGCCGTCTGCCGTACAGCAACACGGATTTTTTCGATGATTCAACGGCAGTTGCGGAAATGAAGTATCAGGCAGACTATCATCTTGAAAATGCCTATATGTTCAGCTACACCAAAAACAGAGGAAATACCGAGGCGGTAAACGAAACTATAAAGCAGTTTATCATGGACGGACACGCTGTTGACGTTTCTTTTTATCATGACGACAAAAGCTATAGCTATAAATATCATTCGAGCTACACTAAGAGACTCCCGAAATTCGCAAATCATGCCGTTACAATTGCAGGCTGGGACGACAATTTTCCCGCTTCAAACTTCAATACAAGACCGAGCCACGACGGTGCATGGCTTATAAAAAACAGCTGGGGATATGGTTCGGGTGAGGACGGCTATATGTGGATTTCATATGACGATGCAAGCCTTTGTCTGTTTGCGGTTTATGAAATGGGCGAAAAAGACAATTACGCCGTCAACTATCAGAACGATACCTTTGTACCTACACAGCTTCTTTCCGCAGGCGAAAGTAATTCTTCATATATGGCTAACGTATTTACAGCGGAATCGGATATGCAGATTGAGGCTATTTCAACTTATTTTCAGAATTATGATACCTACTACAAAGTACAGATTTATACAAATCTTCAGGACGAAACAGACCCCTCGTCAGGTATGCCGTCCGCTATAACTTATGGTACTTCCATATATACAGGCTATACAACGGTTGAACTTGACGAAAGTGTAAATGTAAAGTCGGGTGAGAAATTCGGCGTTGTCGTTGAACTTGATTGCGACGCAAGTCGTTTTGTAATACCTGTTGAGGCGAGTTTATACATAAAAGAAGACGGCACGGAAAATATATATGATTTGTGCAGTTACTCGACAAACGAACAGATTGAAACATACACGGGCGAAAATGAAAGTTTTTTCAGTCCCGACGGTGAATCATGGTACGATGTCAAGGATTCGGGAATGGTATTCTCAGACGACGAAAAACAAGTAGTTCTCGAATCCATGATTGAAGATTTTTACGAGGGACTTTCGGAAAGCGATACGGAAGAATGGGCAAAAGCCGATGCTCTCGCACAGATGTATACGGAGGTGTTCGCAACCGGTGATTTGTATCTTAACCCTGGGAATATTTCTTTAAAGGCTTTCGGAAACCCGACAGGAAAAGTTAAATTTTCGCATATGTCGGGGGCTGTACCTGCTGACGAGACTGTCTCGCTTTCGGCGGAAAACGGCGGAGATATTTTTGTTTCGGTAAACGGCGGAGAATATGTTCCGTATACAGAGCCGTTTAAAATAACGGAAAAAACCACAATATCTGCATATACAAAGGGCGGAGAGTTTATGGAGAAAACATATACACCCGAAAAGGCAGTTTTCAATGATTTATGCTATTACCTTTACAATGACAGCACTGCGACCTTACCGCAGAAAAGAGGAAAAGCGGAAAAAATAGGAGACAGCGAGTATATAATAAATATAACCGAGTCTGATAATTATATTGACTTTTATCCCGTGACGGCTTCTGATGTAACAATGAACGGCGAGAAGATAGATACATATTCTCACACAAAGAAACTTCCTATTGAATACGGCGACAATACTTTTGTGTTTGAGCTTTCCGAGTACGGCAAGGAATCCGATACAGTTAAAGTCACAATAACGAAAAATCCCGTTACTTTCAGTCTCGACGATGAGACGATACATTTTTCAGAAAATTTAACGGTTACCGCAGAGGACGGCACGGTTTTGAAAAACGGCGATATTGTTAGTGCATACGCAGGACAGAACATTACAATAACAAGCAGTGACGGAAGTGTTGTTACAAGTGCCGTTCCCGAAAGGGCTGTGCTTCCTGATTTGGAAATTGAGTATTATTCCGAAACTCTTGGCTTTATTCCGAATGAAACCGCTGAAAAACTCGTTTACTCTGTAAAGGACAATCCGACGGACAGCGACTTTATTTCCGCAAAAAACAGGCTTATTGACGGCACATGGGTCAGCTCTGGAATGATTATGAACAAGGCTTTTAAAATTATTCCGTCTGAAAAAATCACCCTTAAAATTCTCGCAGGAAACAATAAATTTGCAAGTGAGCCTGTTTTGTATGAAATTCCGTCCGCACCGTCCGCACCAGAAACACTGCCTAAATTCACAAAAGAGGACGGCAAGTGGTATCTTAAGGACTATACGTATGAAATAGCAACCACAAGTGAAACAACGTCGGACACAATAGAAAGTCAGGCGGAAAAGTGGGGCTATGCAGATTCGGAACAGTATGCAGAGACTATAAAAAGGCGTTTCGGCGTGGCAAGTTCCGACGAACTGGCAACAATTATTGAGTCGTCATGGGGTGTTAGTGAGCCTGTTTCAGACACGCAGAAATTTGCAATAAGATATGCATCAACGGATAGCTCATTTGCTTCATGTTGCAAGTTTGTGACGGTTGCAAGACGGGGTGATGTGAATTTTGACGGACTTATTGACTCGGTTGATGCCTCGCAGGTTCTTCAACACTATTCAGACAAATCCACGGGCGGTGCGGGAACTCTCCCAGAAAAAAGCCTTTATTCTGCTGACTATAACGGAAACGGCTTTATTGATTCTGTTGATGCTTCACAGATACTTAAATATTATTCGGAGATGTCAGAAATCCGAAAATGAACAGAAATGTTCTGATTGTTATAATTTTTTCTTTATTTGCACTGGTATGCATGGCTTTTTTAGTAATTTCCCCAGAGCATGAAAATGACGGTGACACAACAATTACAGTTATGGAAAGCTATACGGAAATGTCGTCTTTTAAAGCCGTGCAGACCTCGGCTGAAAATTCAGAAGTAAAAACAATTACAAAAACAACATCAGACAGGGGCATGACTTATACTTATACTAACGCAGTGCCGACAACGACAACCGCCGTAACAACTGAAACAACCGCACAGACAGAAGAAGTAATTCCTGAAGAAGTTATAGCCGAGAATATTACGGAAGTTATTTTTATTGACATCAATACGGCTGGCGTTGAGGAATTAATTTTACTGGACGGAATAGGAGAAGTCACGGCACAGGCGATTGTTGATTACAGGGATTTGCACGGGGGTTTTAACAATATAGAGGAGATTATGAATGTAAAGGGAATCGGGGCGGTTAAATTTGAAAATATCCGTGATTTCATATTTGTTGAAAACCCTGTATATTTCTATGAGGAAGAGCCTGTTACGGAGAATGAGGAAATATATGAACAACCTGTTATTGAAGTCTATGAGGAGACACCGCCGACCGCAGACGTACAGCCGACGGATTATATTCCGAAATTGGAGGACTATATTCCCATAAATATAAACACGGCGGATATTGAAATTTTAATGCTTATTCCGCAGGTTGACGAGGAGGTTGCAAAGGCTATTATAAAGCTCCGTGAGGATATAGGCGGTTATTCTCATGTGTATGAATTGCTGTATATTGACATTCTTACTCAAAAACAGGTGGCGGAGTTGACAGAATTTGTCACGGTTGGTGAATAGCTATAAAAGACCGCCTATATAATAGTGCATAAGCACAAATGTTTTTTACCGTTTTGTAACTTTTTGAAATTTGTCCTGTTATTTATGTTATTTCTGACAAAAAATCAATGTTGAAAATATACAGAATGAACAAAAAATATTAAAGAATGCTATAAAGCATTGACTTTAAACAAAAAATAATGTATATTTTAAGTATAAAAGCAATTAGTCCGCAGTGTGTGCTGATGTATGAGAGGAGTACCGGTGCTTGTGCTGAATCACGCACGTTCGTGATATGCGGATTATGTATGTCCGACTTTTGCGGTGCTGTATCTGCTTTTTGTATATGGCTGTGGTTTCGGGGAGAAAAGCAGGCGAGTACATTCGTCCGCAGACTGTACCGTGAAAAACCACATAATTTTATTCATACATATTATATTTATTAAGGAATATAATATACATATTTAAGGAGGAAAAATCTAATGAACACACTTAAAAGAACACTGGCTTTAGTAGCTACTCTTGCTATGGCTACTGGTGCATTCGCAAGCTGTGGCGGTGATGAACCTTCAACATCAACACCGACATCTTCAGCAGCTCCCGAAAGCAGTGCAGAAGAATCTGAAGAAGAAGAATCTTCAGAAGAGGAATCAGAAGAAGAGTCTGAAGAAGAAGGCGACGAAGACACAGACGAAGAAGAAAGCGATGTAGAGGACGACGTTGACGCTCCGAGTGCTGAAAGCTCAGCTTCACAGGAACTCGGCGAAATCTCACTTGCTACAGGCGGTGACAAGTTTACAGTTGCTGCATGGAATGCTGACGACGTTCCGGCTATGCTCAAACAGTGGCAGGAAGCTACAGGCACTTCCGACGACAAGGTAAACTTCATCAACTTCGATGTAGGCGGCGGTTCTGCTTCTGAAAAGTATGACGCTCTCTTCAATGACGGTGCAGACCTCGACGTTTACTTCTGCGAAGCTGACTGGGCTCTCAAGTACATCAACGATGATACTAAGACAGCTCCTCTCGAACAGCTCGGTTTCTCAGATGATAATTTCGCTGATATCTATGATTACACAGACGAAATCGGTAAGGATTCAAACGGCGTTCGTAAGGGCGTATCATGGCAGGCAGCAGCAGGTGGTTTTGCTTACAGAACTGACCTCGCTGAACAGTATCTCGGCGTAACATCTCCTGACGAGATGCAGTCTAAAATCGGCAACTGGGAAGATTTCGTTTCAACTGCTGAGGATATCGCTGAACAGTCAGGCGGCAAGACAGCTCTTGCTGATACACTCGGCGGTATGTGGCAGGTATTCGCAGCAAGCCGTACAACTCCGTGGGTTAAGGACAACGCTCTCGAAATCGACGCTTCTTGTGAAGAGTTCGCTAACTATGCTAAGAGACTCTGGGATTGCGGCGGCGTAACAAAGAACCCGCAGTGGGACGCTTCATGGTATGCATCAGGTCAGGACGACAGTGCAATGGGCTTCTTCGTATCAACATGGGGCTTCGGCGACGCTATTCTTGCTCAGGCAGCAGGCGGTAAAGACGGTGCAACATACGGTAAGTGGAATGTTTGTCAGGGTCCTTCACCTTACTTCTGGGGCGGTACATGGATTGTTGTTAATCCTGGTACTGACAACGCTGAAGAGGCTCAGTCATTCATCAAGACATTTACAGTTGACCCTGTAACTATCAAGGAATACGCCCTCAGCAAGCCTGAATACTGCAACAACATGGCTGTAATGCAGGATATCGTTGATTCTGGCGAAAACCCGAATGACTACGTTACAGACCTCCTCGACGGTCAGAACTACTTTGAAGTTCTCCACAAGAACGCTCAGAAGATAAACCTCAACGGTCTTATCACTCCTTATGACTCAACAATCAAGGCTGACTTCATCGACACAGTTCAGGCACAGTTCCTTGAATCAGGTGCTTCATGGGAAGATACACAGATTGCATTCATGGAAAAGGTTGCATCTGATATTCCTGACCTTAGCTAATATTTAGTAAGTCCTAATTTTCCGCCGGTGGGACGGTGCGTTCCATCGGCACTTATTTAAATATTACGAAAGGGTGTGTGTGTGTATGGCATCATCTGCTCAGAGCAGAATAAAATCAATCAGCTATGCCAAATATGGCTACATATTTATTTTACCATTTTTTATTGTTTATTGCTTTTTCCAGTTATGGCCTTTGATTTATACATTTATCCTTGCTTTCAAGGGAAATCAGAGTGCCGGAGACTCATGGGTAGGTTTCCAGAATTTCAATGACCTTCTCTTCAGTCACCCCTACAACAAGTCAGACCTCCTCAGCTCAAATGCCGAAACAAAGGCAGCAGCTAAGGCTCTTATGGCTATTGATGTTCAGCATCAGAACTTTGTAAGATGTCTGAAAAATACTATCGTTCTGTGGTTTGGCAACTTCATTCCGCAGATTGCACTTTCTCTCTCACTCGCTGTATGGTTTACAGATTCCAAACTCAAGATTCCGGGAACAGGTTTCTTCAAGGTAATCATGTATATGCCTAATATTATAACTGCTGCTTCTATAGCTGTACTTTTCCTTCAGCTCTGTGCTGATACAAACTATTCGGCAGCTACTATCCTCGGTAGGTCTCTCGGTCTTCTCAAGGACGGCGAATTTTTCAATATGACGAAAAATGTTCCTGATGTCGTTTGGCCTCCACGTATAATTGTCATGTTTATCCAGACATGGATGTGGTTCGGTAATACTATGATTATGCTTATGTCAGGTATTATGGGTATCAACCCGTCACTCTTCGAGGCTGCAAATATCGACGGTGCTTCCAGCGGTCAGGTTTTCGTAAAGATTACTATTCCGCTCCTTAGCCCGATTCTTGTTTACACAGTCGTTACATCTATGATTGGTGGTCTCCAGATGTTCGATATGCCTTACCTCTTCACAACATCTAAAGAAGGTCAGCGTATCAATAATATCGAAACAATCGCTGTTTACATCTATGACAAGTTCCACAGCGGTGCTATTGAGCCTTCTTATGGCTATTCCGGTGCGGCTTCTGTTGTTCTCTTCATTATTACTGCTGTTCTCGGTGCTATTATCTTCCGTTTCAACCGTGATGAAGACGAGGCAAGAAAGAAGAAACAGCGTAAGGAACTTATCAAACAGCAGAAACAAAAGAATAAACAGTTTGGAGGTCTCAGCATATGAGCAAGATGAAAAAAACTTACGGAGATGCTGATGATAACTACACAAGGAGTCTGAAAATAAAATCATGGGTACTCTTTGGTTGGTGTATTATTCTTACAATTGTCTGCCTGCTCCCGATTTACATTCTTATTATCAACGCTACGAGGTCGCATAATGAGATTATCAGTATGCACGGTTTCGGAGAACTTTTCGTGCCGAGTAGCCACCTTTCTGAGAACATCAAAAATCTCAGTACCAAAACGTCAGAAGACTTCAGTATACTGATAGGTTACAAGAACAGCTTGATTATCACAGGTTGCTCCACTATCCTCACTGTTTTCTTCTCGGCTATGACAGCTTATGGTATACGTGTATATGACTTCAAAATCAAGGACGCAGCTTATACGGCTATCCTCCTTGTTATGATGGTTCCTGTACAGGTTACTTCCGCAGGTTTCGTAAAATTCATGATTAACCTGCATCTTACAAACTCATTCATTCCGCTTATAATTCCTGCTGTTGCCGCACCTTCGGTAGTATTCTTCATGGTTTCCTACCTTAAGTCGTCATTCTCAAACTCAATTGTTGAGGCAGCACGTATTGACGGTTGCAGTGAGTTCAGAACATTCATTCAGATAGCTCTTCCCCTTATGAAGCCCGCTATCGGTGTACAGTCCATCTTTGCATTTATCGCAAGCTGGAATAACTTCTATACACCTAATATGATTCTTATCGACCCCAACAAGGGCGGTACGACAAACCTCCGTACACTTCCTATGATGCTTGGTATTCTTCAGTCTTCACAGAAAACTGCTGACTACGGTATGATTTACACATGTATTGCTCTCGGTATCATTCCTGTTATCATTGCTTACATCTGTCTCTCAAAGTTCATTATTGCCGGTGTTGCACTCGGTGGTGTAAAGGAATAATTCATAAAAATTACGGCACACTTCGGTGTGCTGTTTTTTTATGCCCTGTAATATTTTCCACGCTTCGTGAATATGATTAAGTGAAAGGAGTGTTGACAATGGCGGAATGTACAAGCTATGGGATAATTTCGGAATATGTTGTGGAACACGTCCGCAACGCTATGCAGAAAGTCGCAAATGAAAAGAGAAATGCCACCGAAATACGACTAAGAAGCGGACGGGCTGTCTCATACATATATCCCGATAAAGTAAAATATCTTACACGAACGGGAGAACTTATAAACAGTTATTTGGACGGCGAGTGCGTGAAAGTTACAGCACAGGACATCAGGCGGACAGTCGAAAAACTCTGTCATTTTTCCATGCACAGTCGCACACGGGAATTACAGGAGGGTTATTTTACACTCAGGGGCGGTATTCGTGTCGGAGTTGCAGGGACTTATGCCGATACTTCCGATAAAATGCTGACGGACTATAATTCGCTTAATTTCCGTGTTTCCCGTTGCATTGACGGCTGTGCGGAGCGTATTTTTGAGAAGATTTTTTCAACACAGGGTAGTGTGCTTATATGCGGTGGCGTAAATTCGGGAAAAACCACTGTTCTCCGTGATTTGTGCAGACTATGCGGTAATAATTTAAAAGTTTCACTTATTGATGAACGCAATGAAATTTCGTCTTCTTTCGGTGGAGTTCCTGAAAATGATGTCGGTGTGCTGACGGACGTGCTTATCGGCTGTCGGAGGTCGGCTGGGATTATATCGGCTGTGCGTACTCTTTCACCTGATATGATTTTTTGTGATGAAATATCGGAAATTGCCGATTCACAGGCGATTGCGGACGCATGGGGAAG
>CAMWQJ010000008.1 GCA_947176415.1 uncultured Ruminococcus sp.
CATGAAAACAATTGACTGTCTGGAGTTAGAAAGGACTATAATTATGAAAAAACTTAATTTAAAGAAAAAAACAGCTTTTTTAATGGCACTGTCGTTGACATCAGGTTACACAGGAATTACAGGCTTTGCTGCAGAAGTTCTTACTGACAACAACAGTAATTCGACTGAAAGAAGTGCAGATATAAAGTATACCGGTGAAATTGATATTACAGTAGGCTCGGCACTTTATATGAACGCAGTTGAAATTACATTCGAGCTTACTGGTGCGGACGGATTCAGTGAAAAAAGAACAGCAAGAGCCGGTGCGGATACAGGAAAAGCAAGATTCAGCAGTCTTCCCGACGGCGAGTATACGCTTACCGCAAAGGCAGACGGTTTCGCCGACTACGTTCAGAACATCAGTGTGGCAGGAAATATGTATTCGCTGACTATAACTACAGGACTGGCAAGTAATACGTCATACAAGGAAGGCGACCTCCACAACGGTGCGATGCTGATAGGCGACGTTGACAGGGACGGCGATATTGATGATGACGATAAAGATAAAATTTTATACGCTATCCGTACACAGACGGAAAGCGACGAACTTACAACAGACCTCAACCGTGACGGTAAAACCGACCTGCTCGACCTTGATTTCTTTTCAAAAGGCTACAAATCGGACAAACACACACTTGCTACAATTGAAGAGTCTGTTTCTCCTGCAACAGTTACCGCAACAGTTATGAATAATACAAAATTAGAGGGCAGTGTTGAAAAAATGCTCTGCGGTACGGAAGAAATTACGCTTTCGCCTGCAAATCCTGACGCTCCGATTTCGGCAGAAAATCCGATAGGTCTTGAGTTTGAAGTAAATGCCGATGTGGCAGTTGACGGCATTACGCTTGCAACAGGCGAGGAAACAAAGATTGAAGAGGGCGAAATTGACGTTACATACATTGAGGACGGCGAAGAAAATACCATACAGATTCCCGTAAAAAAAGACATTCATTTTCTTCTGAAAGAAAGTGAAGCATACGCTTCAATCGACAGCCACGGAAATATTCAGGTACATCTCGGCGGAAAGGTGGCAGTAAAGAAAGTTGCCATTACCGTAACATCTATGGCAGACAAGGCAAATATCGCAAAAATCAGTGAAGTTAAATTTGTAAACGATATGGCAAGCCGTATTCCTGAGCCTGAAATTGACAAACCGACACAGTTAAAGACAGTTGCAGGCAGTGAGAAGTTTTCTCTCAGCTGGAAACCGTGCATGAATGTTACGGGATATGAAGTAAAAATCGAAGATGGCAAAAACGTTGAAACGATACTTGTATCTACAAATACACTTGACGTGACTTCTTTCAACAATGGCGATGTGAAGAACTTCACAACCTACAAAGTAAGCGTGCAGTCTGTAAACGGAACATGGAAAAGCGGTTACTGTGATTCTGTTGATGTAACACCGAAACCGACAAAACGTCCTGACAAACCGGACGGCGTAAAGGCTACAGGCATTTTCAAGGGTGTTAAGGTAAGCTGGCAGGACTTTGAAGGTGCTACGGAATATTATGAAGTTTACTATAAAGTAAGAAACAGTGAAGACGAATACAAGAAGATTTCCGATATAAAAGGCACAAGCTATACTATCAGCGACCTTGATTCTGTCACGGAGTATGAAGTTTATGTTATAGGAGTCAATGAACTCGGTTCAAGCCCTGCATCTGTTCACGCTGTAGCAAAGACAACAGATTTAAACCCAGCTGAAATGCCGAAGTACAACGTTATCAACCGTGACGAAAACGGAGTTATCGGAAGTTCGCATATTATCGACGTCAAGAGATACGGCGGTTATATGGTGGACAGCAAGGTTGACGATGAAGAAGATGAAAGTACTGCATGGGCTACTGTTGACGGCGACCCTCTTTCGTATTACGAAAAATCAGGTTATAACGACGGTGGCTGGAGTGCCGTGGGCAATAACGGTCTTACCTACACTTTTGACAAGGAATATACATTCAATACAATCGGCATACTTACGACAACATTCGGCATAGGATATACGCATTTCAGGTGGTGGGACGAGGACGGCACAGAACACCGTCTCGGTCAGAACTGGGACTATATGAACTATTCTTCCAGAAGAACTGATTCAGCAGGCAGACCTTACTACGTTATCACGCTCCCCGAAACAATCACAACGTCTAAATTTCAATTCGGTCTCGGTGCATACGGAGCTCCGTGCGTGAACGTTGCAGAAGTTTACTTCTATGAAGACAACGGTCTTATGAGCGAAATTATGGGACTTTATATAGACGATTTGCATACGGTTCTGAGAGACGATGTAACACAGGAAATGATTGATGAATTGCGTGAAAAAGCAGTTGCTACAGATGAATTCGGCTATAGAAATGAACTACAGGAAGCTTCATTGTTGCGTGAACTTGATACAGCGGAAAAGATTTTAAAAGAAGAGTCACTCAGCAAGCCGGTAACTGTACACAATGGTATTACCACAAAGGACGCAAACCGTGGTTTTTCAGGAATCAACGCATGGCAACCGCTTGGCGTTACGGTAGGCGGTGACGAGGAAATAACCGTTTACATAGGAAGTGACAAGAAGAAAACGGGCGAAAGCACAAATCTGTCTGTTATTGCAACTCAGTATCATTCAGAATCAAACGGCGTTGTTTTAAAGGAATTTTCAAACCTCAAAATCGGTGCTAATACACTGAAAGTTCCTAAAGGCTCTCTCAGCCAGCAGGAAAACGGCGGTGCTTTATACGTTCAGTATTCAGGAAACAGCGGTGCATCGGAGAGATATTCAGTGCGTGTTACAGGCGGTACAAAAGTTCCGTTCCTCGACCTCTATAAAGTTACCGACGAACAGGAACGCATGAACAGGGCAGTTGAATATATCACGGCTCTTGATGAATACGTTCCCACAATTGAAGCACTCCACAATACAAAACACAGTGGTTCAGGCAATTCAAGCATTGACATGGATTTTGATGAAGCAAACTGCATTTTAGGCGTATCTGACATTATGCTTGATACAATGATGTATTCACTTCCTGCAAAACAGCTTCTTTCGGGAATGGGAAGCGGTACGGTTGAAGAACGTGCTGAAACTCTTCTCAGGTCTATGCAGTCAACAGAAGAGATGATGTATCTTTTCTATCAGCACAAGGGACTTAATGCAAACGCAAAGGACGAAATAAACCAGATTCCGAAAGGACATCAGAATATCCGCTATCAGCGTATGTTTTCAGGTGCATTCATGTATGCTTCGGGAAATCACATCGGTATTGAATGGGGTTCTGTTCCTTCAATGGTGAAGAGTACGTCTGTTCAGGCAGACGAGGACGGAAAATATGTAAGCGGTAGCTACTTCGGCTGGGGTATCGCACACGAAATCGGTCACTGCATAAATCAGGGAACGTATTCAGTTGCTGAAATCACTAACAACTACTTTGCACAGCTCGCACAGGCACAGGACAAAAACGAGGGTATGCGTTTCCAGTATTCAAATATTTACAGCAAAGTTACATCAGGCACAAAGGGAAGCTGTCCGAATATTGCAACACAGCTTGGTATGTACTGGCAGTTGCACCTTGCATACGACAGCGGAATGAATTTCAAGACATATTCCGACTACAACGAACAGCTGGCTAATATCTTCTATGCAAGAGTTGACACATATTCAAGGAACACCAATTTAGCTCCCTCACCTGACGGCATAAAACTTACACTCGGCAATGTAACCGACCAGAATTTAATGCGTCTTGCGTGTGCTGCATCAGAAAAGAACGTTCTTGAATTTTTTGAACGCTGGGGAAAAACTCCGGACGATACGACAAGAGAGTATGCAAGCCAGTTTCCGAAGGAAACAAGAGCTATATATTTTGCTAACGACGATTCAAGAGTCTATGCACTCAAGGGCGGTGAGAGCGTTTTAGGCACTGACGGCGATGTAAAGGCTATAAAAGACGTTGAAGTAACAAAGGGCAAAGCATCAAATCAGATTAAACTTGATTTCACGTCATGTGATATTCCCGAAAGCGACATACTCGGCTATGAAATAGAACGCTGTATAATCTCAGGCGGTGACGTTCAGTCAGTTCCGGTAGGATTCTCGACATCGGGCAGTTTTACGGACACGGTTTCAACCCTTAACAACCGTACTGTATTCTACAGAGTTACACTTATCGACCAGTATCTTAACCGCTCGGCAGTATTTGAAACAAAACAAGTTAAAATCTCACACGACGGCAGTATGGATAAAACCAACTGGTCTGTAAGTGTTAATGGATTTGAAGAAAACAAGGAAACAGTACACGCAACAGAAGAGACATCTTCCTGTCAGGCTGTTCTTACAACACCTGAAATGAATATTATTGACTTCGATTTGGATACTGTCTACACACCACACATTGAAAACGAAAAAGCAGAACTTATCATTTCATTCAATCAGGTACTTACAACTACGGGTCTTAAATATACAGCCGGCGAGGGTCATGCAATTGAAGACTATGAGATTTATGTATATGAAGAAGACGACTGGACACTTGTATCACAGGGCAAATTCAATGGCAGTAAGACAGTTTACTTCGCAAATGATGACGGAAAGTATATCAGCACTTATGATACTACAGCTGTTAAACTTGTTATAACAGGTCAGCAGAATCAGGATATTTCAATTGCTGAAATAGATGTTCTCGGCGTAACAGGCGACAACGTTGATTTCAGAAAAACCAATGAGGAAGATACAAACGTTATCGGTACACTCGAAGAGGAGTACAGATACGGCAAAGATGAAGACGACGTTATTCCTGCCGGTTCACTGGTATTCACAGGCTCTTACAAAGGCAATCCCGCTTACAGCACAGTTATTCTCTATGACAACAACGGAAATGTTGTCGGCGGTGTTGACGAAAACGGTGCTGTCAAGGCACAGCAGATAATACTCGCAGACGTTCCCGACGGAAAGAATATAACAGAAGTTACCGAAGGTGCATGGATTTACTGGATTGAACCACAGCATATGAAAGAAATCAAACTCCCTGAGTCTGTACGTGTTGAGCTTTACCGTGTAAACAATGCTCAGACAAATGAAGGTTACAGACTTGTAAGCGATACGTTATTTGAAACATTACCTGAAAAACTTCCTACAATTATGTTAAATGCTGAATAAGCAGGTATCTGATATCTGAAAGAAAGGAGAACTGAAAAACAACAAAAACTCATCATGAAAATTATTTCCCCTTGTCTCTTAAGACAGGGGGATTTTTTTATTTTCCGTCAGGAAATAAAATTAAATCAGGAAAAAGATTTTTGTGAAACAGGTTGAAAAATCCCCCGTTATATGATATAATAGTGGAAAAGCTCTCAGGGAAAAGGCTGATAAAAGAGTTTACATATATGAAAGGTATAAATTATGGAAAATGAAAATTCACCTAAACAGGTAAAAAGGGGATTCGTTCCCACTGATTCAAGGGACTTCGGAGAAAAAAGCCTTGAAAAACTCCGCAAGTCTGCGGAGGAGGTATATTTTCTTGTAAGCCGTGGATATGCGGTTAAGAATGCAACTGTATTTGCAGGCAATCATCATATGCTGTCCGAAAGGCAGAGACTCGCCGTCGCACGTGCCGTCTCACCCAAAAGTAGTATAATGTCACGGAAACAAAAAGAATTGTCAGACGGCGATATTAAAGGCGAAACTGTTTTTATAGATGGTTTTAATCTGATTATCACGCTTGAAACAGCTTTTTCGGGGTCTCCGCTTTTTCACTGCATGGACGGCACAATCCGAGACCTTGCAGGACTAAGAGGCTCTTACCGCCTTATAGACAAGACTTACACGGCTATATCGGCAGTTGCCGAAACTCTTACGGCACTCGGCATAAAAAAAGCTGTTTTTTATCTTGATTCGCCTGTTTCAAATTCCGGACGGCTCGGATATAAAATATCTGAATTAATGAACAACTGTCCGTTTGAAACAGAGATATTCATTGAAGGTGCGGTAGATTCGATTCTTGAAAAGAAAAGCCATGTTGTTACATCAGATGCAATTATTCTTGACAGGTGTATAAGCTGGTTTAATCTTACGGAGAGAGTTATAAAAAGGCACATCGGAGATTATGGATATATTGATATTATTAATTTAAAGAACGGGGCTTTACAAATGCCGTAAAAAAGTGTATAATAAAAATGATAATTTTATGATTGGAGTGATTCTTAATGGCAGAAAAAACTTTTTATATCACCACACCTATATATTACCCATCGGGAAATCCGCACATAGGACATTGCTATACAACGGTTGCGTGCGACTCGATAGCACGTTATAAAAGAATGCAGGGCTATGATGTGAAATTTCTTACGGGTACGGACGAGCATGGTCTTAAAATCGAGCAGAAAGCACACGAAAACGGAGTTACGCCGAAAGAGTACGTCGACGGAATTGTCAAGACTTTCAAGGATTTATGGCAGTATATGAATATAAGCTATGACCAGTTTATAAGGACTACCGACGAATATCACGTTGAGAGTGTGCAGAAGATTTTTAAGGAACTCTATGACAAGGGACATATCTATAAAGGTGAGTATTCGGGAAAATACTGCACCCCTTGCGAGAGTTTCTGGACAGACTCACAGCTTGACGAAAACGGCTGTTGTCCCGAGTGTCACCGCCCCGTTACTCTTGAAAAAGAAGAGGCTTATTTCTTTAAAATCTCTCCTTTTGCCGACAGAATAGAAAAACTTTTAACAGAGACAGACTATCTCCGTCCGAAGACACGTGCCACGGAACTGGTAAATAATTTTATAAAAGTCGGTCTTGAAGATGTCTGCGTTTCGAGGACAACTTTCAAGTGGGGAATCCCCGTGACTTTCGACGAGGGACACGTTGTCTATGTCTGGATTGACGCACTTTCAAACTACATTTCCGCCCTCGGCTACAAAAACGGCAGTTTTGATGACTTTGAAAAATACTGGCCTGCTGACGTTCATATGGTTGCAAAGGACATTATGCGTTTTCACGCTATCATATGGCCTGCAATGCTTATGGCACTCGACCTTCCGCTTCCGAAACACCTTGCTGTACACGGCTGGATTACGTTCAACGGAGAAAAGATGTCCAAATCCCTCGGCAACGTTGTAGACCCGTTTGTACTTGGTGAGAGATACGGCTGTGATGCGATACGCTATCATATTCTCAGGGAAATGGCACTCGGCTCAGACAGTTCTTTTTCAAACGAAATTATGATTAACAGGATTAATTCCGACCTCGCCAACGGTTTCGGAAATCTTGTTTCACGTACTGTTGCAATGGCAGAAAAATATTTTGGCGGAACACTTCCGACAGACCGTGAAACCGCTGAAACAGACGCTGAATTTATTGAAACGGTTCTCAGGACGGCAGCTGATGTAGACATGGAAATGGAAGAGACGAGAATTAAAAACGCACTTGAAATTATTTTCAGGACGGTAGACCGTGCCAACAAGTATATTGATGAGACAGAGCCTTGGAAACTCGGGAAAAATCCTGAAAAATCAGCAAGACTTGCTACTGTGCTTTATAATCTTCTTGAGGCGGTAAGAATCATTTCGGGACTTCTTTCACCTTTTATGCCCACTGTAATGCCTGAAGTATGGAAACAGATTGGTGCAACGGCAGACGATGTGAAATATGAAAATCTCAGCCGTTTTGATGTTCTGCCAAAAGACGTGACAGTCCAAAGGGGCGGAATACTTTTCCCACGTATAGACGTTGAAAAGGAAATCGAGGAACTTAATTCAATAATTAAGCTTAACATGGAAAAAGCACAGTCGGCACTCTCGGAGAGTGAAAAAACGACGGAAAAAATCGAGCTTGCACCTGAAATCACGATTGACGACTTCGCAAAGATTGAAATAAGAGTGGCAAAGGTGCTGGAATGCGAAAAGGTTAAAAAATCTGATAAACTTCTTTGCTTACAGCTTGATGACGGAATGGGCGGACGGCAGGTTGTTTCGGGCATAGCAAAATACTATAAGCCCGAGGAATTAGTCGGCAGAAAGATACAACTTATCGCAAATCTCAAACCTGTAAAGTTACGTGGAGTTGAAAGCAACGGCATGATTTGTGCGTGTGACACTGCGGACGGCGGTTGCCGTGTGATATTCGTTGACGACGATATACCGGTCGGCTCTAAAATAAGATAATTAACAACGGGACGGTCTGCGGGCTGTCCCTTATTTATAAAATAATTAATAGGAGAATCAAATGGCAAGAATAATTGAAGTAGAAAATCTTGATTGCGAGGGACTCCGCCCCTATAGGATAACGTCCGAAATTCAGCTTAAAAGGTGGTTTGAACCCGAAAAAACAGGCATATTTATAGCGGAGAGTCCGAAAGTTATAAGGCTTGCACTCAATGCGGATTATGAGCCGATTTCACTGCTTGCGGAAAGAAAGTATATCACGGGACAGGCTTCGGACATAACAGAACGTTGCGGAGATATTCCGCTATATACTGCCGAAAGTCACGTGCTTACGGCGATTACGGGCTTTAAACTCACTCAGGGCATATTGTGTGCCATGCGGAGAAAAAAACTTCCGTCCGTTTCGGAGATATGCGGAAAATCGCAAAGAATAGCGGTTCTTGAAAACGTCATGAATCAGACAAATATCGGTGCTGTGATACGCTCCGCCACGGCTCTCGGCTTTGAGGGCGTACTTCTGACACCTGAATGCAGTGACCCCCTCTACAGACGTGCAGTGCGTGTAAGCATGGGAAATGTCTTTAAAATGCCGTTTGCTTATTTTGAAAATAATAATTATATTTCTGAACTGAAAAGCTACGGATTCACGACTGTGGCAATGGCTCTCCACGGAAATACTCTTGACATTGACAGTCCTGTATTTAAAAATCTTGAAAAAATCGCTCTTTTTTTCGGTACGGAGGGCGAGGGGCTGAAAGAAGAAACCATAGAAAAATGCGACTATACGGCGAAAATTCCCATGATGAACGGCGTTGACTCGCTTAACGTTGCTTCGGCGAGTGCGGTTGCATTCTGGGAACTCAGAAAAAATTAAAATAAAAATCTTTTGTAAATTTAACCATTATATATTGACAAATTATAAATAAAGATGTATAATAAAACCAATTAGAAATTTATCGTGGATTAAGTAAAACTTATTATCAATGAGGTGATTACTATGAAAATCAAACGTCTCGGCACGCTGGCGTTGTCGGTTCTTATGGTCGGAACGGCTGTGGTTGGCGGAAATTTAAAAGCTCCTGAGGCAAAGGCAATTACAAACGGTCATGTAGAGTATCTTGACAGGGGTCTGAACGCAATCAACACAGGCAACGGCATGATGATTAGCTGGCGTTTTCTTGCAAACGACGATGACAACGCCGTTTTTAAACTCTACCGTGACAATCAGCTTGTCTACACGAGCGGGGCAGGAAATGCGACTTCCTATCTCGATTCTGACGGAAAAGCAACCTCGGCTTACAAGCTCGAAACTATTTCAGGCGGAAAGGTAACAGCTGTTGACAACTGTACAATGATAAGCGGTGAATCTTATTTTGACATACCGCTTGACGTTCCGAAAGCAGGCAGTGACTATACATACAGTCCGAATGACTGTTCTGTCGGCGATGTCGACGGCGACGGGCAGTATGAAATATTTGTGAAATGGGACCCATCGAACTCTCAGGACAATTCAAAAGACGGCGTTACGGGAAATGTATACATAGACTGCTACACCCTTGAGGGAAAAAAACTCTGGCGTATAGATTTAGGAAAAAATATCCGAGCAGGTGCGCATTACACGCAGTTTCTCGTTGCGGACTTTGACCTTGACGGCAAGGCTGAAATGACGTGCAAGACCGCTGACGGAACGGTTGACGGAACTGGAAAAGTTATCGGCGACGCAAGCAAGGATTACAGAAATTCAAGCGGACGTATTCTTGACGGTCCTGAATATTATTCGCTGTTTGACGGTGCAACGGGTGCGGTTCTCGATACCGTGGACTATGAGTACCCGAGAGGCGTTGCAACGGGAAATGAAGCCAAAAGCACATGGGGTGATAATTACGGAAACCGCTGTGACAGATTTCTCGGTGCGGTCTGCACTCTGGACGGCGTACGCCCCTCGGCAGTTTCGGTGCGTGGATATTATACAAGAATGACGGCGGTCGCATACGACGTTGTGGACAAAAAACTTGTAAAACGCTGGGGATTTGATACGGGATTTGACAAAAATGCTCCCGGTTATGCCGACGGCAACCATAACTGTATGCCTGCGGACGTTGACAACGACGGAAAGGACGAACTTTTTATAGGTGCTGTTTGCCTTGACGACGACGGAAGTGTTTTGTGGTGTACCGACCTCGGACACGGCGATGCCATGCACCTCAGCGACCTGCTTCCCGAGCGTGAAGGTCTCGAAGCATGGGTTTGTCATGAAGAAGGAAATTACGGCGTTTCGCTTATCGATGCAAAGGACGGCTCTATAATTTTTCACTACGACGCCGACAAGGATACTGGAAGATGCTGTGCAGGCAATGTCTATGCAGGAAACGACGGTGCAGAGTTCTGGGGTGCGAGACCTGCAAATACTGTAATGGACGGCAACGGAAACAACATCGGAATAGCCACTCCTGCAATGAATTTTCTTAGCTACTGGGACGGCGACCTTGAACGTGAATTGCTTGACAACATATCGATTTCAAAAGTAAATGAGCAGAAAAAAATTTCCACTCTCTTTACGGCTGAGGGCTGTGCCTCGAACAACAGCACAAAGGCAACGCCTAATCTTTCTGCCGATATTCTCGGCGACTGGCGTGAAGAACTTATCCTCCGCACAGAAGACAACAAATCGCTTAGAATTTTCTGCACACCTTATACCACAGAGTACAGAATAACTACACTCATGCATGATTTGCAGTATCGTGAGCAGGTGGCAGGACAGCAGACAAGTTACAATCAGCCACCGCACCCGAGTTTTTATCTCGGCAGTGAGTGGAAACTACCCGAAAGACCAGCCGTAACGGTAGGCGAGGGAATCAAAACCGAAAAAACGCCTGTTATCGATACGAGCAAGGTTTACATGATTAAAAACAAGAACAGCGGACTTTATCTTAATGCCGAGGGCAGTAAGGACGGCTCTAACGTCTCACAGCTGAACGGCATGACAAAAGGGTCTTTCTGGAAATTCGTTGACAACGGCGACGGGTATTTTAATATTTTAAGTCAGCAGGGTGAGGAAAAATATCTTGACGTTACCGCAGGAAAATCCGACAACGGCACTAATATTGAGATTTACAGGAGTGCCACAAAACCACAGGCACAGCTTTTCAAACTCATTGACAACGGCGACGGAAGCATGGTTATTGCGACGAAAGTCAGCGACGGAAAGTCGTGCGTTGAGGTAATCAGTGCCGAAACGGAGACGGGTGCGAACATTCAGCAGTGGGAAATAAACGGTCACGACTGCCAGTCGTGGATTATCGAGGAAGTTGACTACGACCCGTCCGTAACTTTCACTTACGGCGATATAAATAACGATACGCTGATTGACTCTTTCGATATGGTGCTTATGAGACAAGAGCTTTGTGGTCCTGTCCTCTCGGTTGTGCAGAAACTGAGTGCAGATGTGAACGCTGATGGTCTCGTGAATGTTGCGGACGCTGTCGAACTAAATCGCCATATTCTCGCAGGTGAGATTTTTACGGCACTTAAATAATTAAACCAAACTACAGACCGCACTGCTGAAAAAAGTGCGGTCTTTTGCTATTGACATATTTTACAAAAAATGTTATAATAAACAGTACACTATTTACATGGAGGGAGCATTTTATGTTGCACAGTATGAGACTAAACCCTGAACCGTTTGAAAAAATCCGAAATGGCACAAAGACTATTGAACTCCGTCTTAATGACGAAAAACGCCGTAAAGTCAAAAAGGGCGATTTTATAGAGTTTTCCTGTACTGAAAACACAAGTGAAAAAATTCTGACTGAAGTCACAGATATGCACTTTTTCCGTGATTTTGAGGAGCTTTATAATAATCTTCTTCTTGCGGAATGCGGTTACGCAAAGGACGGACAGGAAAATGCAAGTCCTGCGGATATGGAAAAATTTTATACAAAAGAACAGCAAAAAAAATACGGCGTTGTCGGAATAAGGCTTAAAATTGCGGACTGAGGAGTGCAGATATGAATATAATAAAAAATAAGGTTCTTGATGAGGAACGTGCTTTATACGGACTTGAAAATACAATTGTAAGAAAATGTATCTTCGACGGCGAGGCAGACGGCGAGAGTGCATTAAAGGAATGTGCTGATATTCAGGTTGAAAACAGCTTTTTTAATCTGCGTTATCCGTTTTGGCATGATAACAACCTGAAAATTCACAATTGTGAAATGACAAAAAACTGTCGTGCCGGTATATGGTATTCAAATAATATCGAGATAAAAGACACGAAAATCAGCGGAATAAAAGCCCTCCGTGAATGCAGTTACGTAAATATGGAGCGTTGCGACGTTTTTTCGCCTGAATTTGGCTGGTCGGTCGACAATATAAAAATGAACGAATGTTCGATACAGGGCGAGTATTTTATGATGCGTTCCGCAAATCTTGACTTTGATAGCGTTACGCTTGACGGAAAATATTCCTTTCAGTATATTAAAAACTCCGTTTTTGAAAACTGCTACTTTAATACTAAGGACGCTTTTTGGCACGCCGAGAATGTAATTGTACGCAACAGCACGGTGAGGGGTGAATATCTCGCATGGTACTGTAAAAATGTTACGTTTGAAAACTGTAAAATTATCGGTACACAGCCACTTTGTTACTGTAAAAACCTTAAACTTATTGACTGCGAGATGGCAGAAACTGACTTGTGTTTTGAAAAATCCGAGGTGAACGCCGTTATAACGACGCCCGTTATCAGTATAAAAAACGTTGTTTCAGGACGGATTTTCGTTCCCTCCGTCAGCGAGATAATAGACGAGTATAACTCCAGATGCGAGATAATAACAGAGGATTAAGAAAAATTTCCCCGAAAAATCGGGGGATTTTTTATTTATGTTCGTTCAGGTAAATGTTTACACGGTTATTCAGCATATCTGTACACTCCTGTGCGGTGGACTCTCCGCTAAAGGCTTTATGATACTCTTCACGTATGATATTGTCAACTTCCTTGCTTGTGTACGGCTCAAATTCTACTCCCCGTATATATTCAACAGTCTGATTAAGACATTTTTCGGAAATAGTAAATTCTTTATCAAAAAGCGTGACAGGGGCATTTATAGACATCCCTTCATATTTACTTCTGTTGAGTTGCTGATTGAAAAGTTTTTCCGTGACGGGAATGCCAAACGGCTCAGAATCGTCATTAATCATCATCGCTATAAACTCGTAAGCCTCGCTTTTGTGCGTGCTTGTGCCGAGAATCCCCAGCATAGATTGGATTTCCGTGCGGTAGCCTTTTCCGCTTTCGGACGGATAGCCGACAAAAGTTATATCTTCTCCGCCGAAATAGGCGTAAAGATATTGGTTAAGACCGTTGACCAGCCCGTCTATGTGGACTTCCTCGACAATAGCACGGTCGTTTAAAAGGTCGTCCGTTTCAGGCGTGTTTTTGTCCGAAAATTCAGGGAAATTCATGACATTGCCGAGCGTTTCGAAAAATGCACCGCCGAAATTACACTTGCTGTTTTCATAGTCCACCGAGTCAAGAGAAACTCTCTTCAAAAAATAATTCACACGGTCATACGCTCTGTGTTCAAACGCCAGAAAATTCACGTCTTCGGGCATACTGCGGAATTTGTCGAGAGCCTCTTTTACAGTCCAGTTTTCAGCATTTTCACCGACGTTTGCGGTTTTTGCGACGGCGGTGTGTATTGAAAACCTCGGACATAATGCAGGAATTTCGCCGTTTTTTTCGAGACCTGAAATTACATTAGGTAAAAAATCTTCTTTTTTCAGACTTTCCGAATGCTCCATAAGCGGACACATATCCGCCATGTAATTATTGCTTATAAGATTTAACATATCTTCGTGTGCAACCCACACAACATCAGGCTGATTTCCGCTGAGAATGTCAAGTATGAGACTTTCAAAAGACTTTTCGCCTTTATACAGGTTTATGTCAACGCCAAAACCGAGTTTTTCGGCTATTTTTTCAGGTTTTTCCTTGATTTCAAAAAGCGTTGCCACATTTATAGCTACCTCTTCGGCTTCCGTTTCTGAAACGCTTTCTGTCGGAAATTCGTTCGGTTTTTCGGTTGTCTGGCACGAAACAGTCGCACACATCAAGGTACAGATAAGCAGTGCGGTAATTTTTTTAAAATTTTTCATTTAATCACTCCTGTTTTTTATTCTATATATAAGTGATTCTGGAGTGTCAAAAAGACGAAATTTCATAAAAAATCTGCACTTTATACAAAAAAATCGTTTTTATTTGGCTAATATTTCTCTTTCAACACCTATTTCGCCCTCAAGTTCATATGTTACTGTATAGATAAGCGAATTTTCTGTTTTTTCGGTTTCTATATTACGTTTTGTAATATTTACGTCATCTGTTAAAAAATTTTTTTCATAAAGATAAATTTTTTCCATAATTTTTTCAGCAAGTTCCTCGTCACTGAAATCCGTCTCGCTGAGTTCGGTTTCGGAAATTATATTCTTTGTAATTCCTATGGGAAGTTTTTTTCCGAAGAAGTCGGCATAGCGTGAAGAAGTCTCGGAAGTAAAGTATGAAAATGTATTTTTTCCGAAAAACAAGGGAATTTTAAAGCTGAATAGTTCAAGCCATTTTTCCTTGAAAGTTTTTCCCGTCGGATTGTAGTGCATAATTTTATAGTTTTCCTCAAAAATAACCGTCTCGGAATACGTCCCACGAATCGTCCCCATGGCGTGATGAGTGCTGATATGCCCCGTTTCGTCCTTGGTAACGCCGTTTATCAGGAGCGTTCCTCTCGGAACGTAGTCGCCGACTTTGTGCATAAGCTGTCCGTCGTGAACCGACGTATATGTTATGTAGGCGTCTTTTCCAGAGACGACATTACATGGGACTCTTTTCCGCAACATTTCAGGCTTTTCGACGAGTTCGGTAACCTCCACGACAACACGGTTTCCGGTTATGTGCATACCAGCCCACGCCACGCCGTCGACCATAAGCCGAAGTTCATTTTCGCAGTACGGAAAATTTATTTTTCTGATTGGCGTGCCTTGCCTGATATTGAGTTGCTCAAGGGCAGAAAGAATCGCCGTATCGCTGACTGTCGTGTTGCCCTGAATTTCAATCGTCATGATAATATTAGAGAAGTAAAGTGTAGCAGTCAGAGCAAATATTATACCGATAGTAATACCAAAACGCTTTTTATTGCGGATAAGTGTGGAAGAAACTGTGCTATATTCAGAAGACGAAATTTTAATATCGAGTTTTTCGGCGATATTACGCACTTTTTTTAGGTCTCGGCGGTAAATTTCAGCGTAGAAGATGTTGTTACTGCAATACTGTGCAAAGCAGTCAATGTCGCTGTTATGTAAATTATTTATGAATTTATAAAGATTTTTTCCCTCGGCGTTAATCCTGACACAGCCCTTTATCTGATTTTTCATTGCGTTTGTCTGTCCTTTCTGAAAATTCTATCTGTGAAATCCGACCGCTGACGAGCAGACTGTTTTTCCTGAAATCATAGGCTCGGAGACTGCTTCCCCATATGCTTATGGCGAGATTTCCCGAAATTATCCGCATAAAAACCTCGGTACACTCCTCAATGCGTTTGCAGTTTTCAATCATGAGTTCCTTGTTGCCGTCCATGTGGATAAGGGGCGTAAGATAAAAGGTCTCAAGGGCTTTATCGGCTATTTTTCGGAACATTTTCACACCTCCCGACTGATTTTTCCGAACTCGCTGAACAGCATTAAAGTCATAATTATTAACATTAAGGACGGCACGGGCGAATTTGCCTGATGTGTGCGGACGTTGACGGAAGCTGTTGAAATCACCTCGTCGGAGAGCATAAGCGGAGTAATTATTTTACATATTAAAAAACTTAACAAAGCTGATGACAGCCGTATTATGACAAGTGGCTTTACAGATAGTTTTCCCGAAATTACGGCGGAAATCTGAAATATAACACAGACTCCGCCGAAAGAAACAAGTGCGGACAGATAGGGGAGAAGTGCGAAATTTCCGTAGGAAAATCCGTTTACTGCCGTAACGTCAAGAAATGCACATAAAATTTGTGCCGAATCGGACGGCGGAAGTTCTGTAATTGCTGAAATTGCCGTGGCAATATGTGGAATAATTCCCGAAAAACTGAGAATTTCGGTGAATACTGCAAAAGCCGTAACCATGAAACATATCTCGGCTATCGACCGTCCGCCACCCGTGACGCACTCGGTCAGCATATCGGAAGTTATTTTTATACCCGATGTATATTTTTGCGAACTGCATTCTTTGCGTGTGAAAAAAGAAATAACGAATGCAAGTAAAATATTTGCCGTTATATTGGAAATAATAATTATTTTTCCGACTGACGTTATACTGAAAAGCCGTCCCGAAATACAGCCGAAAACAAATGCCGACCCCGCACCGTAGCAGAGACCGCAGAAAATTTCCGCACGCTTTTTGCTGACGAGACCGTTTTCGTGTGCCGTGAGAAGCATTTTCGCACCCGTCGGATAACCAGCAAGCATACTGAACAGAAATATTGAAAAAACAGTGTTTTCCATACCGAATAGAATTTTTCCGATATTGCCGAAAAATCCCGAAATACAGCCGATAACTCCGCTTTTTATAAGCAGGGGTGCGACAATCATCATGGCGTAAAGCGACGGAATAATTACGGTAAGGCATCTTTCGACCGCCCCCGAAACTGCCGTGTTTATCATTTCCGTCCTGACAAGGCAGAGAACGGCGGTAAATATTAAAAATAAAATCTTAATACACGAAAAAATTTTTTCTTTTGCGTTTTTCATAACATCACCTTATAAATAATATTATTGAACGCCTGAAATTATGTGAAAATAAAAATTTTGTAAAATTTTATAAAACCGCTTGACAAATCATGCGAAATATTATATAATTACTTTAACGACCTGAGTCGTTGAATGTTTTTAACAGGAGGAATTGAAATGGGTATATTCAGCAGATTAAGCGATGTGCTTAAATCAAATGTAAACGACCTGATTGATAAGGCGGAAGACCCTGAAAAGATGGTTAAGCAGATTATCCGTGATATGCAGATTGAACTTAACAAGGCTACGCAGAATTACGGTAAGGCTAAGGCAAGCGAACGTCTCGCAGAAAAGAAGTATCAGGACGCTGTAAAAGTTTCGCAGGGCTGGGAAGCTAAGGCTAAAACTGCTCTCGCACAGGGCAATGTTGACCTTGCAAAACAGGCTCTCGCCAAGAAGGTAAAGGCAGATGAGGACGTTTCCGCATATAAGGAAATGTACGATTCAATTTCAACACAGACCGAGGCAGTAGGAAATCAGGTAGAAGTACTTAAATCAAAGCTCGACGAGGCAAAGAGCCGTCAGGCTATGCTTATTGCACGCTCGCAGATGGCAGACACTCAGAAGAATATATCTAAGTCCACAGGCGGTTTTGACAGTTCTTCCGCACTTGAAAAGTTCAACAGAATGGAAGAAAAAGTTATGCACAAGGAGGCAGAGGCTGCCGCATTTACTGAAATTGCCGGCGGTGACGATGCTGACCTGACAGATGCTTTCGCTCAGCTTGAAACGGACTCAAAGGTTGACAACGAGCTTGCAAGACTTATTGCAGAAATGAATAGCAAGGAAACTCTTTGAAAACCATGAGCAGAAAAAAGGAAGATGATTATCCACGCCGAGTATTCGGCTCGAGTATGGCAATACTTTGTGCATTGTTTGTTGCCATATCTTCGATTCTCTATATTTTCTACAAAGGCTGGAGTGCAAAACTCAACTATGAGAAGTGGAAAGATTACGACGAATGCGGTATATAATTAAAAAATAAAACTCAGGGCGGATTTTTTCCGTCCTGTTTTGCGTTTGTGCTTGATTATTTTCCCGAGATATGCTATTATATAAGTATAATTTTTGTAAAGGTGGATTTTATGCTTGTTGCTTTGAATAATATAAATAAAATTTTTAACGGGAATCATATTCTTAAAAATATTTCACTTACGATTGACGAAAACGATAAAATAGGACTTGTCGGCAATAACGGGTGTGGCAAGTCTACGCTGTTAAAAATTATAACAGGCTCTACAGACCCCGACCGCGTTACCGAAAAGGACGGCGTTATTTCTTTTGCTTCAAAGACTACTATCGGCTATCTCGAGCAAATGGGCGGACTTGATTCGGCTAAGACCGTTATGGAGGAAATGCAGAGCGTTTTTGCACCCGTTCACCGTGCGATAGACCGTCTCCGAGAGATTGAGAGGGAAATTACACGGGGCGATAATTCGTCAGCGGACGAGTATCAGCAGTTGACATCATGGATAGAGGCTAACGACGGCTACAACACGGACGTGAAAATCCGCATGATTTTAAACGGAATGGGTTTTTCGGAAAACGAATTAAACCGTACGGTTTCGGGATTCAGCGGTGGAGAAAAAACAAGGCTCTGCATTTCAAAGCTGTTGCTCGAAGAGCCTAATCTGCTGATACTGGACGAGCCGACGAATCACCTTGATTTCCGCACTATAATGTGGCTTGAAGATTACCTCAGGTCTTACAAGGGGGCAGTGCTGATTGTTTCGCACGACAGGTATTTTCTTGACCGCCTCTGCACGTCGATATGCGAGATAGAGCGTGGAACGCTTACACGCTACAGGGGGAATTATTCGGCGTTTGTGCGACAGCGTGAAGAAAATGATGCACGCAGGGCAAAAGAGTATGAACTTCAGCAAAAGGAGATTGCCAAGTTGGAAGACTATGTGGCGAAAAATCTTGTCCGTGCGTCAACAACGAAAATGGCACAGAGCAAGCGGAAACAGCTTGAAAAAATGGAGCGTGTGGAAAAGCCTTATCACGATATGAGGACGGCGAAAATTCGGTTTACTTATCCTGTCGAACCGCCGATAGATGTGCTGAAGGTAAAGAATATTGACATATCGGTCGGCGAAGGAAAGGCGAGAAAAACGCTTGTTGACGGCATTGATTTTGAGGTGAGACGTGGCGAAAAAGTCGGAATAATCGGCGATAACGGTATAGGAAAGTCAACGCTTCTGAAAGTTATTCAGGAAAAAAACGAACACAAGGGGCTTGTCCGCTGGAACAGCAATATTAAAATTTCCTACTTCGAGCAGGAAAGTACAAATCTTAATAAAGAGCTTACTGTAATGGAAGAAATCCACAGCCGTTATCCGTCAATGTCGGACTTAGAAGTCCGCAGTCTGCTGGCACAGGTGCGACTTACGGGTGAAAATGTTTTCAAGCAGACAGGCGTTATAAGCGGTGGAGAGAGGGCGAAACTTTGTTTTGCGATTATGATGCAGGAACACGGAAACGTGCTTATTCTGGACGAGCCGACGAATCATCTTGACTTGGCTTCAAAGGAAGCTGTCGAGGAAGCACTCGCAGAGTACACGGGAACGGTTATTTTTGTTTCGCATGACAGATATTTGCTGAGCCGAATTGCCGACCGCCTTATTGAACTCAGGGACGGAAACTACAGGTGTCATAATTACGGATTTGAAAAATATCTTGACGTACTCCGTGACGAACAGGCGGAGCAAAAAAGGATTGCCGATGCCGAAAAATCCGCCAGAACAGCTGAAATTGCAAGGGAAAAAGCTGTAAAGACGTATCGAAGCAAACAACAGCGGAGTGCGGACGCTTCACGCAAGAACGAAATGCGTAGGCTTGAAAAGGAAATAGACGAGTTGCAGAATAAAATTGATTTTCTGACGGAAGAGATTTCGCATGAAGATGTTTACAGCGATTACGAACTTATGGCGGACAAGTGCCTTGAAATTGAAAATCTCAAGCAGAAAATGGAAGAAAATTTTGAAAAACTCATTGAACTTGAAGAACAGTGATAAATTATGTCATTTATAAGCTGTATAATTATGCAGATTATACAAAAAATTTTTTTAGCTGAAAAAGATATTGAAAAATTATTCACGGTGTGATATAATAATTGTAAATTATTATGCGGTGAAAGCCGTAATAAAAAATAAACGGAGGTTTAATTTTATGAAACACATTCAGACTCTCAATAAGGCTAATCTCAAGAAGTCCGCACAGAAAGGCGGTTGCGGAAAGTGTCAGGCTTCCTGCCAGTCTGCGTGCAAGACTTCATGCACAGTTGCTAACCAGAAGTGTGAGAGATAATTAAAATTTTTCGCATTTCATGTTAAGGCAGTATTGTTAAAATACTGTCTTAATTTTTTAACGGAGGTAGAGTGACTATGGTTTTCAGCTGTAAAATGTGCGGAGCAAATCTTGACGTTCAGGCAGGAATGCGTATGTGCAGATGTGACTACTGCGATTCCGTGCAGACTATTCCCGACCTTAGCAGTGAACACAAGGCGGAACTTTTCCGCAAGGCTAATAATCTGCGTTTCGCCTGTGATTTCGACCGTGCGTATAATGTCTATAAAGATATTGTGGCGGATTTTCCCGAAGAGGCGGAGGCATGGTGGGGACTTTGTCTGTGCAAATACGGCGTTGAATACGTCACAGACCCTGAAACAAACCGACGTATTCCGACTTGTCACAGGACTTCTTTTGAAAAGATTCTTGATATTCCTGAATTTCGGAAAGTCCTTGAATATTCTGAAAATAATATAAGAAATGTCTATATTCAGCTTGCGGAGACGATAGACGGCATTCAGCAGGGGATTCTTTCAATTGCGGTGAATGAAAAGCCGTTTGACGTTTTCATATGTTACAAGGAAACTGACGAGGACGGCAGACGTTCCGCCGACGCTATGCTTGCCGAAAAACTTTATTCGGAGCTTACGGCACAGAATATAAAGGTGTTTTTTGCACCTGTAACACTCAGGGATAAACTCGGCACAGAGTTTGAACCATACATATATTCCGCCATAAATTCGGCACAGATTATGTTGTGTGTGGGAACTTCTGCGGAACATTTTGACGCTGTATGGGTGCGGAACGAGTGGAGCAGGTTTATTGAACTCATGAAAAAAGACAGGTCGAAAATAATTATTCCGTGTTATTCAGAAATGTCAATAAGTGGTCTGCCGATTGAGTTCAGGGGATTTCAGGCACAGGATTTGACGGAAAACAACGCTTTTGAAAACGTCGTGAAAAACGTTCAGGACATAATGAAAGCAAGCGAGGGTGCAAAATCACAGCTTAACGTCCTTATGGAACAGTTCGAGGGACAGCTGAGGAACGAGCGTGGCAAGCTCAGACAGCTTGAAAGTCTGCAACACAAGATTCTGACGAAGGAAAAGAAAAATGCTAAAAAAATTTACAAAAAAGAAAGAATTTCCCCGATAAGTCTTTTCCTGCTTGATATTCTTATTGTATTGTCCACTTTGGTATTATTTATGTCATTCGGCGGGTGGGCGGCTTTGCCTGCAATTCTGATTTTGGAATTTATCATCATACTTGCTGTTGAAGTGCCGTATGCGGTTAAACGAAACCGAGAAGCGAAAGAAAATTTTGAAAGGCGTATAGCTTATGATGAGAATGCTCCCGATTTTGACTATGGCAGTCAGAACAGTGAAATAGTTCAGCTTCGGGAAATGGCTATGAAAGAGTATGATAAAAAACACTTTACATTAGGCAAAACAGCGTTACTCTATATTGCAGGGTGGAATCTTGCAAAACTTCCCATAATATATATCGTGGACATAATCGATTATCTGCCGATAGCCTCGGATTTGGTAGTGGCATTTTTTCATCTGCTACTGCCCGTCGTGGGACTTGTTTTCATAATCAGGCACAATAAAAAGTTAAAAAGAGAACTCGACGAGAAGTTAGAGATAATAAACAAGAAAAATAAAATCTGAAAGGAAAATTTAAAATGATACATAAGTACAAATTAAACGGATTCAATATTGTTCTGGACGTGAACAGCGGAGGAGTTCACATTGTGGACGAGCTGACATATGATTTGCTTGACAATGTACAACTGCCTTTTGAGGAGGAAGTCCCTGAAAAAGCGTTTGAAAAGCTCTCGAAAGTTTATGACGCTGAGGAGATAAAGACCTGTTATGCCGAGATTGTTGAACTTTACAACGACGGTATACTTTTTTCAAAAGATGACTATGAAAAATATGCGGACTGCTCGGTTGCATCGCCCGTAAAGGCTATGTGCCTGAATATCGCACACGACTGTAATCTCCGCTGTAAATACTGTTTCGCTTCAACAGGCGACTTCGGCAAGGGCAGAAAGCTTATGTCCTTTGAGACGGGTAAGCACGCTATTGATTTTCTTCTTGAAAATTCAGGCGACCGTCCGACCCTTGAACTTGACTTCTTCGGCGGTGAGCCTCTTATGAATTTCGATGTTGTTAAAAAGATTGTTAAATATGCGAGGAGCAGGGAAGCGGAGTTTAAAAAGAAATTCCGTTTTACGATTACCACAAACGGAATGTTGCTTGACGACGACAAGATAGATTTTATCAATGAAGAAATGTCAAATGTTGTTCTTTCGATTGACGGACGCAAGGAGATAAACGACTATATGAGACCCAGACCCGACGGCAGTGGCAGTTATGACAGGATTTTACCGCTTTTTAAAAAACTTGTCGAAAAGCGTGGCGACAAGGAATATTATGTCAGAGGAACTTTCACGAGCCGTAACCTTGACTTCTCGAATGACGTTTTCGCTCTGTATAATGCAGGCTTCGACCAGATTTCAATTGAGCCTGTTGTAAGCGGTTCTGAGGAACTCGCACTCACGGAAAAAAATCTCCCTGACGTTTTCAATGAATACGAGCGACTCGCAGACAGAATAATTGAAAATGAAAAAAACGGTAAAAAATTCAACTTTTTCCATTTCATGATAGACCTTGACCAAGGACCTTGTGCAATAAAACGTCTCCGTGGCTGTGGTTGCGGAAACGACTATGTGGCGATTACTCCCGACGGAGATATTTTCCCATGTCACCAGTTTGTCGGAATGGACGAGTATAAAATGGGCAATATCGACGAGGGGACTTTTAATCAGGAAATGAAAGCGGATTTCGCAAAGGCACACATTTATACAAAACCTGAGTGTAAAAAATGCTGGGCAAAGTTCTATTGCAGTGGCGGTTGCAATGCGAATAACTATCAGTATATGGGCGATATAAGGACGGCACATAAGCTGTCATGTCAGCTTGAAAAAAAGCGTCTCGAGTGTGCAATTATGCTTAAAGCCATGAAGATGATGAACGAGCAGGAGAATGAGTAATGAAACGCCGAACACGCACGATAACCGTAAACGGCAGAAAATACGTCTGGTGGAATAGTTTTATTAATTACACGACATCTTTATTTCTGTCGCCTGAGGGTGATAAGACTTCAACTATCAGTGTTGATTTTACGGACGAGTTAGTCAGCGGTCAATTCAATATGGGTGTGATTGTCAGAAAAGGCGAAACGGAAAAATCTGTAAAAATAGTCGAGCCGGCAATGGCTGGACTTGTTCTGCCGTATTTGCAGGAGCAGGAAATTTTCAGACCCCGTAAACATATTGTAATGGACGGCTGTGAACTGCTTGAAAAAATGGGCTATGAGGTCGTCGGAATAAAAAAGGGTTTATACTGGGATTAAAAAAATTCCCCCGAAAAATCGGGGGAGTTTTTGTTTTATACTATGTTGTTTGCAATTGCGGTGGCGTGTTCAAGGTAGGAGTCGTTTTTTACAATCTTGACGTTGTTGTAGCACTCCATGCCAGTACCAGCCGGAATAAGTTTACCGATAATAACATTTTCCTTGAGACCAAGCAGACGGTCGCTTTTTCCTCTGATAGCTGCGTCCGTGAGAGCCTTTGTTGTTTCCTGAAATGATGCGGCGGACATAAAGCTGTCTGAATTTGACGAGGCTTTTGTGATACCCTGAAGTACGGCACTTGTCTGCACAAGCTGTAAATCGTATTCACCTGCATCAATTCTTGCCTGAATGTCGGCATTTATAGCATCTATTTCCTTGCTGTCCACGAGAGTTCCGGGGAGGAGATAACTGCTTCCCGTCTCTTCAACCTTGATTTTGCGGAGCATTTGCCTTACAATAACTTCAATGTGCTTGTCGTTGATGTCAACACCTTGCAGACGGTAAACTTTCTGAACTTCATTTATAATATAGTTCTGTACCGCCTGTGTGCCGAGTATATTAAGAATGTCAGTAGGATAAATATTTCCCTCGGTGAGACGAGTTCCCTTTTCAATCGGCTTGCCTTCCTGAACTTCCTGCGTTCTGATTTTGAGATTGTAGGGAATCATATAGCTTTCGGACTCGCCTGTCTCTTCGTTTGTTACTATGATATTCTGTGTTGTCTTGACTTCCTCGATGTGTACAGTACCCGAAATCCTCGAGAGTATGGCAGCACCTTTTGGTCGTCTGCTTTCAAAGAGTTCCTCAACACGTGGAAGACCCTGCGTAATATCTTCGGCATCGGCAGAGGCAACACCACCCGTGTGGAATGTTCGCATTGTAAGCTGTGTACCCGGTTCGCCGATAGACTGTGCGGCAATTACGCCGACCGCCTCGCCGACCGATACGATATTATTGTTTGCGAGGTTTGCACCGTAGCATTTTGCACAGACACCTGTTCTTGCTTTACACTGAAGAACGGAACGGATTTTTATTTTTTCAATTCCCGTGTCGATGATTTTTTTAGCGTCAGCGTCCGTGATTAGCTTGTTGCGTGAAACGATAAGTTCGCCAGTCGAGTCCCTCAAATCGTCCGAGAGATACCTGCCAACAAGACGTTCAGCGAACGGCTCGACCACTTCATTGCCGTTTCTGATTTCATAAACTTCGATACCCTCAGTTGTTCCGCAGTCTTCTTCACGGATAATAACGTCCTGCGAAACGTCAACAAGACGGCGTGTTAAATAACCTGAGTCAGCGGTACGGAGTGCGGTATCGGCAAGACCTTTTCTTGCACCACGGGAAGCTATGAAGTATTCGAGGATATTAAGTCCCTCACGGTAGTTAGCACGGATAGGTATTTCAATTACAGTACCCGAAGTATTGGCAATAAGTCCACGCATACCTGCAAGCTGACGAATCTGCGAAATAGAACCTCTCGCACCTGAGTCAGCCATCATCCAGATAGGATTGTAGCGGTCGAAATTCTCCTTGAGTTTCTTTGTAACTTCGTCTGTCGTGTTCGTCCAGAGAGAAATAATTTTCTTTGTCTTTTCCTGAGACGAGATATAGCCGAACTCATATTCATTCGTAATCTGTTCAACTTCTGCGTCCGCATTTGCGAGAATTTCTTTCTTTTCTGGCGGAATCGAGGCATCGCATACAGCAACAGTAAGTGCCGCCCTTGTCGAGTATTTATAGCCGAGAGCCTTTATTCTGTCAAGAACTTCGGAAGTCGTCGTTGTGCCGTGGATTTTTATACAACGCTCGATAATGTCGGAAAGCTGTTTTTTGCCGACGAGGAAAGAGATTTCGAGGTCGAACTGCTTGTCAGAGTTAGTCCTGTCAACATATCCGAGATTCTGAGGGATATTTTCATTGAAAATCAGTCTGCCGACGGTTGCATTTATAATTTTTGAGACTTTCTTGTCTCCGATATCCTTAGTGATTTTAACACGAATATTTGCGTGAAGTGAAATATCATGCTCGTTGTAAGCCATTAGTGCTTCATTGACATCACGGAATACTTTTCCCTCGCCCTTTTCGTTAGGCTTATCCATTGTGAGATAGTAAGAGCCAAGCACCATATCCTGCGACGGAACGGCAACAGGTTTGCCGTCAGAGGGCTTAAGGAGGTTGTTTGCTGCGAGCATAAGGAAACGTGCCTCTGCCTGTGCTTCTGCGGACAGCGGAAGATGTACAGCCATCTGGTCGCCGTCGAAGTCGGCATTAAAAGCCGAGCATACGAGAGGGTGGAGCTTTATTGCACGACCCTCAACGAGAATCGGTTCAAAAGCCTGAATGCCGAGACGGTGGAGCGTAGGAGCTCGGTTAAGCATAACGGGGTGGTCTTTGATAACGTCCTCGAGAGCGTCCCACACCTTATTGTCTGCACGGTCGATAAGTTTTCTTGCACTCTTTATATTTGCGATTGCCTTTTTGTCGACAAGTCTTTTCAGGACAAACGGCTTGAAAAGTTCGAGTGCCATTTCTTTCGGAAGTCCGCACTGATACATTTTAAGTTCAGGACCTACTACAATAACGGAACGTCCCGAGTAGTCAACACGCTTGCCAAGGAGATTCTGACGGAAACGTCCCTGTTTGCCTTTAAGCATATCCGAGAGGGACTTTAATGCACGGTTGTTAGGACCTGTAACGGGTCTGCCGTGTCTGCCGTTGTCGATAAGAGCGTCGACAGCTTCCTGTAACATTCTCTTTTCGTTTCTCACGATAATATCGGGAGCGTCGAGTTCAAGCATTCTTTTTAGACGGTTATTCCTATTTATAACACGCCTGTAGAGGTCGTTAAGGTCGGAAGTCGCATAACGTCCGCCGTCAAGCATAATCATCGGTCTGATGTCAGGCGGAATTACGGGGATAACGTCAAGTATCATCCATTCGGGCTTGTTGCCTGAGAGACGGAAAGCCTCTATAATCTGAAGTCTTTTAAGGAGCTTGATTTTCTTCTGACCCGACGGAAGTCCGACGAGTTCAGCCTTTAAATCGTCCGCCACGAGTTCGATATTGTTTTTCCACTCAATATCCGTGAGAATTGCGAATTTCTGGCACTCCTCGCACATACATTCGTCAGGCTTGTTGAAACAGGTTATTTTCTTTCCGCCGAGATAGAGCCTGCCCATTTCAACCATACGTCTCTTGTGGCTGTCGTATCTTGACGGGTCGTATTCGTTGAGGAGCTTTTTTATAGCCTCCGCACCCATTTCCGCCTTGAAATCGTCGCCGTATTTTTCGAGATAGGAGAGATACTCTTTTTCTGAAAGCATCTGTTTTTTGACGAGTTCCGTGTTGCCTGAGTCGGTTACTATATATTTCGTAAAGTAAAGAACTTCTTCAAGGCGTTTTTGTGAGATTTCAAGTACCTGTCCGATTCTCGACGGAGTTCCCTTGAAATACCATATGTGAGACACGGGTGCAGCAAGCTCAATATGACCCATTCTCTCACGGCGGACTCTTGCCCTCGTAACCTCAACACCGCAACGGTCGCATATTTTGCCTTTAAAGCGGATTTTCTTGAACTTTCCGCAGTGACATTCCCAGTCCTTAGTAGGTCCGAATATTCTTTCACAGAAAAGCCCGTCACGTTCAGGCTTCTGTGTTCTGTAGTTTATGGTTTCGGGTCTTTCAACAACACCATAAGACCAGCTTCTTATCTGTGAGGGTGAAGCGAGACCTATTTTTATTGATTCAAAAGTATTAAATTCCAAACTGCTACCTCCTGCTAAATAATGCGGATAATTCAGACCTCATCTGAAGGGTCGTCGATATCGAGACTGTCAAACATATCTGCCTCGTCGTCACCGTCAAGCGAAAGTTCATCATCATCAAATGAAAATTCGTCTTCCGTAAACTCTGCAGACTCTTCTTCCGAATTTTCGTCCTCATCGAAAGTAAAGCCCTCGTCTCTGATATCATCGTCGGAATAAGTTGTGTTGTCGGCTGTCTTTTCGTCCGAGAATGAATCACGTGACGGAATAGGGTCATCGTCGTCAAAATTCTGTTTAAGGTCGATTTCTTCCTGATTGATGTCAAAAACCCTGACATCGAGGCAGAGCGACTGCATTTCCTTTATAAGAACCTTGAACGATTCGGGAATACCTGGTTTAGGCACGTTCTGACCCTTTACGATAGCCTCATATGTGTTTACACGTCCTATTGTGTCATCTGATTTAACTGTAAGGATTTCCTGAAGAGTATACGCCGCACCGTAAGCCTCGAGAGCCCACACTTCCATTTCGCCGAAACGCTGTCCGCCGAACTGTGCTTTACCGCCGAGTGGCTGTTGAGTTACAAGGGCATACGGACCTACAGAACGTGCATGGATTTTGTCGTCAACGAGGTGGTGCAGTTTGAGGTAATACATATAGCCGACGGTTACACGGTTGTCAAACTTTTCGCCTGTACGACCGTCATAAAGGGTAAATTTGCAGTCGTCGGTAAATTCAAGAGCCTTCGGATTGATAACTTTATCCATAGCCTTTAGTTCAAACATATCGTCCCTGTGCTGTCTGTTAAACTCGTCAGCCTGACGGAAACACTCTCTTATATCGTCTTCGTGTGCGCCGTCAAATACGGGGGTCATAATGTGCCAGCCGAGAGCCTTGCACGACATACCGAGGTGTACTTCGAGAACCTGACCGATATTCATACGTGACGGAACACCGAGGGGATTAAGCACAATGTCAAGCGGTGTGCCGTCGGGGAGGAAAGGCATATCCTCTTCGGGAAGTATACGTGAAACAACACCCTTGTTTCCGTGACGACCAGCCATTTTATCGCCGACTGTAATCTTACGTTTCTGTGCGATATAGCAGATTACACGCATATTTACGCCCGCACTGAGTTCTTCACAGTTTTCTCTTGTAAAGACCTTTACATCGACGATAACGCCTGATGCACCATGCGGAACTTTAAGCGAATTGTCCCTTACTTCACGTGCCTTTTCGCCGAAGATAGCACGGAGAAGTCTTTCTTCCGCCGTCAGTTCAGTTTCGCCCTTTGGCGTAACCTTGCCGACAAGTATATCACCAGAATTAACTTCTGAGCCTATGCGGATAATACCGTTTTCGTCAAGATTTGCCAGTGCGTCGTCGCCGACGTTTGGAATATCCCTTGTTATTTCTTCAGGACCTAACTTTGTATCACGGCATTCAATTTCGTATTCCTCGATATGAACAGATGTGAAAACGTCTTCACGGACGAGCCTTTCATTGAGAAGAACAGCGTCCTCATAGTTATAGCCCTCCCACGTCATGAATCCGATAAGGGCATTTTTGCCGAGGGAAATTTCACCCTCTGCCGTTGCAGGACCGTCGGCGAGTACCTGACCTTTTTTAATCTCTTCGCCGAGCGATACAATGGGTCGCTGGTTTACGCAAGTACCCTGATTTGAACGCTTGAATTTGATAAGGTCGTATTTGTGTTCAATGCCCGTGTTGTCGATAAGGCGGATACTGTCGGCATCTACATAAGAGATTATGCCGTCGTAATCCGAAACAATGCAGACACCCGAGTCAACGGCAGCCTTGTATTCCATACCCGTGCCGACAAATGGTCTTTCAGTTTTAAGAAGCGGTACAGCCTGCCTCTGCATATTTGAACCCATTAACGCACGGTTTGCGTCGTCGTTCTCAAGGAAAGGAATCATCGAGGTTGCAACCGAAACAACCATTTTCGGCGAAACGTCCATAAAATCAACCTTTTCACGCTCGCACTCAAGAATCTGGTCACGGTGACGTGCATTTACACGGGGTCTTTTAAGTTTTCCGTCTTCGGTGAGAGGCTCATTAGCCTGTGCTACAACATAGTTGTCCTCAACGTCGGCAGTCATGTATATAACTTCATTCGTCACAACGCCTGTTTCCTTGTCAACACGTCTGTAGGGGGCTTCTATAAATCCGTACTCGTTTATTCTTGCGAAAGTTGCGAGATAGGAAATAAGTCCGATGTTAGGACCTTCGGGAGTCTCGATAGGACACATTCTGCCATAGTGGCTGTAGTGAACGTCACGCACTTCAAATCCGGCACGGTCACGTGAAAGACCACCCGGACCGAGAGCTGACAGACGTCTCTTGTGTGTGAGTTCGGCAAGCGGATTATTCTGGTCCATGAACTGCGAAAGAGGCGAGGAGCAGAAAAATTCTTTCATAGCAGAAGAAATAGGTCTTATATTTATAAGAGACTGCGGAGTAAGTGTATTTACGTCCTGAGTCTGAATATTCATTCTCTCACGAATGCTTCTCTCCATTCGTGCATAACCTATCCTGAACTGATTTTGCAGGAGTTCGCCTACAGAACGGATACGTCTGTTGCCGAGATGGTCGATGTCGTCAACAGTGCCTACGCCCTCGCAGAGATTGAGGAAATAGCTGATAGTTGCGAAAATATCGTCGAGAATAATATGTTTCGGGACGAGTTCGTCAGCACGCTTTTTTATATTTTCCTCGAGTTCGTCATCATCGGCGGAAGTTTCAAGAATTTCACGGAGAACCTTAAACGACACCTTTTCGTTTATGCCATATTTTTCAGCATCAAACCTGATATAGCCTTTTATGTCAACCATGCCGTTTCCGATTATCTTGGCTGTTTTCTCAACAATCTGTATAGCGGTCTCGCCACGTTCATTTGTATAGTATTCCTTTGCCTCTACGTTCACGAAAGCAAAGTAAACACCAGCCTGTTCGATTTCACAAGCCTTGTCGTAGGTGACTGTTTCGCCTGTATCTGCCATAATTTCCCCCGTGAGCGGATTTATGACAGGCTGTGCAAGAATATGTCCTGCAAGACGTGAAGCAATACCGAGTTTCTTGTTATACTTGTAACGTCCGAAACGGCAGAGGTCGTACCTCTTTGCGTCGAAGAAAAGATTATTGATGTGCGACAAAGCACTTTCAACGGTAGGCGGTTCGCCGGGGCGGAGCTTTTTGTAAACGTCAATAAGAGCGTCAGAATTATTTTTAGTGCCGTCTTTCTGAAGAATAGTCTGTTTCAGACGGTCGTCCTCACCGAACATTTCATATATTTCCTCGTCCGAGCCGATACCTAAAGCCCTTATAAAAGTGGTTATCGGAATTTTCCTGTTCTTGTCTATACGGACATATACAACATCGTTGGAGTCCATTTCGTACTCGAGCCACGCACCACGGTTTGGAATAACTGTCGTGCTGAAAAGGTCCTTGCCTGTTTTGTCCTTTTCAAAGGCATAATAAACACCGGGGGAGCGGACAAGCTGTGAGACAATAACACGTTCCGCACCGTTTATGACAAAAGTTCCGCTGTCGGTCATAAGCGGAAAGTCGCCCATGTAGATTTCACTTTCGCTGATAGCTCCCGTATCCTTATTGCAAAGTGTAGCCGTTGCCCTCATTGCCACCTGATAGGTAGCACCTCTTGATTTGCATTCGGCAAGCGTATACTTGGGAGTGTCATCAAAACGGTAATCCTTGAAATTAAGCACAAGATTTCCGTTGTAGTCGGTAATGGCTGTCATGTCACGGAATACCTCACGCAGACCCTCTTCCCTGAACCATTTATACGAGTTTTTCTGAACTTCGATAAGATTCGGCATTTCGAGCGGTTCGGTAATTTTTCCGAAACTCATTCTGACATTTTTTCCAAGCTGTTTAGGTGTAACATTCACCATAGGCGGACCTCCTTATTTTTGGATATTCAGACCTGACGGACAGGTCTTACTTTGTCATGTTTAACGGTGAAAAAAATTTCGGGGAAAGTATTGACAATCCTGCGATATTATGTTATAATAATGTAATAATTATGACATTATTACATATCGATACATTATATTATTATAATATATTCCGTCCCGAAAGTCAAGAGGGGATTATTAATTTCGTCGATAATGACGGATTATCAACATAAATATATGTATATTTTGTACATCTGGCATAAATTGCCAAAAAATCTTCCGTGAGGTGATTTATGAAAAAAATAAACGCTTTTTCCGTTGCTATGGTTATTTTATTTTCAGTGACTTCATGCAGTGAAAAACAGTCCGACGAATTTAAAGTTGAGTTTCTCGACGTTGGAAAAGCCGACAGCATGATTCTCACAACGGAAAAAAGCACAGTTATTATTGACTGCGGAGAGAAAAATGACGGAAAGGACATTGTTTCGTATCTCGAGGAAAATAATATTAAAAGTGTTGACTATCTTATAATAACTCACTACGACAAGGACCACGTGGGCGGAGCGTCGAAAGTTATAAAAAATACCGAAGTGAAAAATATTCTCGCACCCGACTATCAGGAGGACAGCAAGGAATTTGAAAAATATATGAAGTCTGCCGACGACAAGGGAATAACTCCCGTTCTTGTTACCGATGATTTTTCATTTACTGTTGATGGCGTGGATTATACCGTATATGCTCCGAAAAAAGCATATAGTGCTGACAGCGACGATAACGACGATAATTATTTTTCTCTTGTAACCAAGGCAGTCTATAAAGATAATTCTTTTGTTTTCACGGGTGATGCAATCTATCAGCGACTTGAGGAAGTTATGAATATCGGCGACTGCGACCTGCTGAAAATTCCATATCATGCAAGGAAAATCGACAATCTCGGACAGTTTCTTGAAAACACAAAACCCGAATATGCTGTTGCGTGTACGTCTGAAAGTGAGTTTGCCGATGAGACAAAAAGTCTTTTAAATGACTATAATATAACTTATTACGCCACCTGCTACAACGGCAACATAACCGTCACGAGCGACGGACACAGCATAAAAATCAAAACAGAAAAGTAAAGAAAGGCATATGTAAAACGCATATGCCTTTTGATTGTTATTTTTTCTTTTTGAAGAAAAGTCCTACCGCCTCGCTTGCGGAAAGCATTACAAACACGGCTATTGTACAGCCTATTGACAGAGCGTACAAAGCTCCGGCAAGTCCTGTGTTTCCGTTATGCTGAGGAATCATGGGCGCACCAGGGAAAACTTGTATTATTCCGAGAACGAGCGTTACAAAAGAAGCAAGTGACTTGAATCCGCCGATGCCCGTTATAAGCAGTACCGAAACGCCTGCCTCGGCTATTGCTATGTAGAGCGCGGATTCTTTTATTACATTTCCGAAACTGCTTAACGAATCCTTGTAATCGAGACCCATTTTGCCTGCGTAAAGCATATAGAACGCCACCGCTCCGACAATGCCAATCACGGCGAGTATTATAGTAACTACAAAACCTTTCTGTGCGAGCTGTTCGTTACGCTGTTCCTTGAGTTCAAGCATCATGCGGAGACTCTCTTTTGAATCTTTCTGATTTGAAACAAGCTGAGATGATACAGCTTTTTTTGCCCCCTCACGCTTTGCTTTTTCCAAATCCTCATCAACATATTTCGGAACATATTTAGGCGGTTCAGGTTCTTCGTCAAGCACAATTGCAGAGGCAGTCTCAACAGGTTTCGGCGGTTCTTCCTTTGGCTGTGGCGGAGGAGTATAGTTGTCCTCATCAAGCACAATAGTAGTTTTTTCCCTCTTCGGAGCAACTGCACCCATCTGTTCACGTCGCATCGAAAGTATTTTTTCCTGCTGTTCGTCCGAAAGATTATCAAATATTGCCCTTAACTCAGGATTAAGAGAATCTATTATCTCTTCGTCGCTGACAACAAGCTGTTCAGGTTTTTCAGTTTTTATCGGCGTACCGTCCATATCGTCGAGGACGGGTGCGGAAACTCCGACAGGTGCGCCACGCCTTACGTCCTGTGACTTGTCGTAAGTATCCATGCTTTCGAGAATCGGAGCAGAAACACCTTTGGGTGCGCCTTTTTTCATTACCGTGTCAGAATATTCAATATCGTCAAGTACAGGGGCGGAAATTCCCGTCGGACCTTGCTTTTTATCCCTCGGTATATATTCTATATCGTCAAGGACAGGCACACCGCCATAATTTTCTTCAGACATCAAATCACCTCTCTTGCTGTAAATTCTTTTATAAAATTATCTCTCAATAACCTGTGTTCTGTCAGGACCTACACCAACCATGCTGACATGACAGCCGACGAGTTCTTCAAGACGTGAAATATATTTCTTGCAGTTTTCGGGGAGTTCGTCAAAAGTCCTGCACTGTGAGATGTTCTCGCTGAATCCCTCGAACTCTTCATATACAGGCTGACAGCCATCGAGTTCTTCGAGTGCGGGCGGAAAATGTTCCGTTGTCGTGCCGTCGGGTTTTTTGTAGGCAACGCATATTTTCAGAGTGTCGAGACCTGAAAGTGTATCAAGCTTGTTTATTGCGAGACTGTCAAGACCGTTTACCCTTACGGAATGGCGTACAATAACAGCGTCAAACCAGCCTGTTCTTCTCGGTCTGCCTGTTGTCGTGCCGAACTCTCCGCCGACATTTCTTATTTTATCGCCTGTTTCGTCGTCAAGTTCCGTCGGGAAAGGACCTTTTCCGACACGTGTTGTATAGGCTTTTGCAACGCCGATTATATTGGTTATTTCCTTTGGTCCTATGCCCGTTCCGACGCATACACCTGCTGAAAGGGGGTGCGAGGAAGTTACATAGGGATATGTACCGAAGTCAATATCAAGGAGTGTAGCCTGTGCGCCCTCAAACATAATCGTTTTCCCCGATTTTGAAGCCTCAAAAGTAAGTACCGAAACATCGTCCATGTAGCCAAGAAGCCTTTTTCCGTACTCGGTATATTCAGCCGTAACAGCGTCAAGGTCGAAAACCTCACCGCCGTATACTTCGGTTATAATCTTGTTTTTGAGTTTTCCCGTTGCCTGAATCTTTTCGGCGAGGAGTTCGGGGTGAACGAGGTCGTACATTCTTATACCGCACCTCTCGTATTTGTCCATATATGTAGGACCTATGCCCCTCTTTGTCGTGCCGATGTCCTTACTCCCACGGAAAGCCTCGGACAGTCCGTCAAGTGTAATGTGCCACGGCATTACAATATGCGCACGTGGGTCTATTTTAAGATGTCCGAGCGTTTCAATTCCTCTTTCTGCGAGGCTGTCAAGTTCGCCGATAAAGTCTTTAGGGTCAAGCACCACGCCCGCACCGATAAGGCAAAGAGTATTCGGATAGAGAATACCCGACGGGATAAGGTGGAGTTTATACACCTCGCCGTCATTTACAACAGTATGACCGGCATTATTACCGCCCTGTGAACGCACAACAACATCTGCACGTGAAGCGAGAATGTCAATTACTTTTCCTTTTCCCTCATCGCCCCACTGAGTTCCTACAACAATATTAGCAGGCATTTTATTTCCTCTTTTCATTAATATTATAGTTTGATAAAAAGTGCCGTAAGGCACACTTACATCTAATTATATCACATAATATCAGATATTTCAAGTGATATGCAAAAATTTTTTTATTTATATTTCAGTCCGATGTATTCCCCCGGGTTATAGCCGTCGCCTTTCGGACAGAGTAGCCAGCCGTCGCCTTTTATCTCAACAACGTAAACCCAGTGTTTGTCGATGTCATAGTCTTCATAGCCCTCTGCCAGAAACTCGACTTTCAGTTTATAAGAAGATTTTATATCGTCCGCACCGAAGTCACCGCTGTATATTTCGGTAATTTCTTTCAGTTCGGAATTATTGAGTTCTTTTTTGTCGATTATCTCCGCCGAGAGCCTTATATTTTTCCCTAAATCAAGTTCGAGACGGTCTTTTTCTTTTTCCAGACTGTCCTCAAGACTTGTTATAAAATCTTCCCACTCGTCGTCCGCTTTTTTCTTTTCACTGTCTATGTAGTCGCTCGGGAGCATTGTTTTAATCATTTTCCATGCGTTGTTTCTGTTATATGCACTGACAAAATCCGTCACAGGCTTTTCGTAGTCTCTTCTTGTACTCCTTACAACAGGTTCGTCGGCATTTCCGCTGAATATGAAAACCGTTATTCTTATGAGTGCATATATTATTATGAGCATACACACAAGCCCGATAATAATCTGCCGTCGGTTGTCTGATACAGCCGTCTTTATTTCTTCCGTCACAATTCCGCCTCCGTATATTCCCGAATCGAGACTTTCCTTGCAGTCGCACCTGCTTCCGTTTCTGAGTTCTTTTCCGCAATATCCGCAGAACCTAGTTGACATTATCCACCACCCCGAAAAAATGAATTAATCTTAATTTTACCATAAATCCCATATAATGTCAAGTATTTCAGTTTTATTTTTAAATTAAAATAAGGGTGCAGACGATAAAATTTTCCGCACCCGATTTATTTATTGCATTACACTCATAGGGTCTATGAAAGAGCCGTTATGTGTGATTTCTATGTGCAGATGCGGAGCTAAAGAACTTTCTATATCGGCGGTCTGTCCGACAAGTCCTATAATATCACCGCTTACGAGAGTATCGCCCTCCTGCACGGACAAGTCTTCCGCAAGGTTGCAGTATTTAGTGACATAGCCGTTGTGGTGGTCGAGTACAACTGTAACTCCCCACAAGGCATCTTTTTTGACGGACATTACTTCGCCGTTGGAGATTGCATATACTTCCGAGCCTGTTTCCGCCCCTAAATCCGTTCCGTTGTGTGTCTGCCATGAGCCTGTTGTTTCATTTTTCACAAGGTCCGTACCGCTGAAAATATTGATAACGTCAGATATATCCGCAAGCGGTGGCTTGACGTTTTCGAGCCTGACCGCACCCGTTTCTACTGCATCTTCTTCGGCTACTGCCTCTTCCGCACTCTCGTCCTCTTCTGCTATTACCTCCTGAAACTCTTCCTCAGGCGTTTCGATTATAATTTCTTCTACGGGCATGGTCTCAACAGGTATTTGCGGAGCTGTGGTAACAGGGGTTACGTTTACGACATAAGCAGACATTGTTGTAACAGGTTTCGGCACATTGTCGTACTTCTTGTCAACCGCTGGCGTGCTGAGTTCTGCCGAAAGCTGTGTGTCGGCGAGCTGTTCTCCCTGATTATAGGCGAAAAGACAAGCCGAGCCAATCATAACGGCACTTATTCCGAGTGCCACGTAAAAGCCTTTTGTCCCCTTGATTCTGTTTTCTGTTAATACATTTTTTTTCACGTATAACACCTCCGTTCTTATTTTGGACGGATTGGCGGAAATTATACGCAATGTTTCAGATTTATTAAATCAGGTCGAGATGATAGCCGTTTTTCAGTCCCGTCCTTATGCCGTTCATGATGACTTCACGTGCATGGACAGCCCTTGACTTTTCGAGGGGCGGAGTGTCTCCGAGGGGGTATTCTATTCCGAGTTCCTTATATTTCGGCTTTGCCATGTCGTGATACGGCAGTACATCAAGTGCCTTTAAATTGGTGAGTTCGGAGAGAAATTCGCCCAGCCTGAAAAGTTCGTCATCGTCATCTGTTATATCCGGAACGACCACGTGGCGAATCCATACGGGAATTTTAAGGTCTCGGAGATGTTCGGCAAAAGCGAGTATATGGCGGTTGTCAACGCCCGTAAGTTTTTTGTGTGCCTCGGGGTCTATGTGCTTTATGTCAAGCATAACGAGGTCTGTATATTTAAGTGCCTCGTCAATTTTCGTATGCTCCGACGGATTATATACGCCAGCCGACGTATCAAGGCACGTATGCACGCCTTTTGACTTCGCAAGCGAAAACAGCTCGGCTAAAAATTCAGGCTGTGCCAACGGCTCGCCTCCCGTTGCGGTTATTCCGCCAGACTTGAAAAACTCTTTATAGGAATCGTATTCCTGCATAAGTTCTTCGGCTGTTTTTTCCGTGCCCTTGCCAAATTCCCACGTATCAGGGTTGTGGCAGTACTGACATCTCAGCGGACACCCCTGAAAAAATACCACAAATCTTACACCCGGACCGTCTACCGTTCCGAAACTTTCCGTTGAGTGAATATGTCCAATCATTTTTTCAACACCTCTGTTTTTATATATTTTAATAGTATATCATGTTTATTGAGAAGTTTTTCCTCAATTACAAGCCCAAGTATTTTGTTTAAAGTTATTCCTATGTCAACGCCGTGCAGACCAAGTTCCGCAAGGTCGTTGCCGTTTATTTCAAGGTCTTTCAGCTTACGGCACTCGTTATTTTCAATTATCTTCCGTCCTTCCTCCATGAGTTCGTCAAAAAGACGGTTCTCATCAAGTACAAAGTCATTTTTAGCGGAATTATCGCATTTTTTCATTTTCATAACTTCAAAGAAAATATTATCGCCTGTTTCTGCCATAAGCCTTTTTACGTCCGATTTAGTAAAAATTTTGTCGCTGTGATGTTTAACTGTAGTATAAGTATATGATATGGAATTTCTGTCATACCGCAGTTTTTTCATTATGTCCCTTGCCATTTCCGCACCTTTTTCCGCATGATGCTTAAAATGCCCTCTGCCGTTTTCGTCAAAAGTCGCACACTTCGGTTTTGCAATGTCGTGAAAAAACAAAGCACGTCTTAAATTGAGATTGTCAGGCGGAGCAAGGCTTACCGCACGAACTATGTGTTCCCAAACGGTATACTTGTGGTAGGGGGAATGCTGTTCAAAGCCTATGCAGTCGTTAAATTCGGGGATTACGGCGGTTATTATATCGCTGTACTTCATTAAGACATCAACGCAGTTTTTTCCGCACAGAATTTTGTCGAGTTCCTCCCGTATACGCTCCTTTGAGATATTTTCAAGACGGTTTTTCATACGGTGTAACGCCTCGGCTGTTTTTTCCTCTATCTCAAAACCCAGCTGTGCGGAGAATCTTATTGCCCTCATTATGCGAAGTGCGTCCTCTTCAAAACGCTTTTCAGGACTTCCCACGCACCGTATTATTTTATTCTGAATATCTTCCGCACCGCCGAAAATGTCAACAATATTTCCCTCAGAGTCCATAGCCATTGCATTTACTGTAAAGTCCCGTCTCGACAAATCGTCCGCAAGATTACGTGTAAATTCCACGCTGTCGGGTCTCCTCGAATCAGAATATTTCCCGTCAATACGGTAAGTAGTTATCTCAAACGGCACGCTCTTATAAATAACCGTTACAGTGCCGTGTTTTATGCCGGTGGGTATTGTAGTGAACTTATCAAATATTTTTATTATCTCTTCGGGGAGTGCATCTGTCGTTATGTCTATATCGTGAAAATCTCTTCCGGCTATTGAGTCCCTCACACAACCGCCTGCAAAATAAGCCTCATGTCCTGATTTTTCTATCATGTCAAGCACTTCAAGTGCCTTTATGTCATTTATCATTTCGCCACTCCTTATTTACAGATATGTAACTATTATACATCTTTTCGGCGGGAAAATCAATAGTCACTTGACGTCTGTGGAAAATTGTGCTAAAATTATTCTGTAAATATTTTTTTCGGGAGGGTTTTGTTTTGGCAGTTACTATTTTAAATCAGACAATAGTCATGCTTATTCTTATAATGGTGGGCGTGATGTGTGCGAAAACCAAAATTATAAGTGCGGACACAAACAGGGAGCTTTCTAAATTCGTTCTTGATGTCGTCAATCCTGTTGTGATATTCATGTCATATCAGAAAGAATATGAATCAAGGCTCGTCAGGAATCTTCTTGTAACCTTTGCCGTCTCGGCGGGGGCTTTTGCACTTATCATTATTTTTGCCTATATATTCATACATAAAAAAGAGGGTCGCCATACGGAAGTTGAACGCTTTTCGGCTATCTATTCAAACTGTGCATTCATGGGCATTCCCCTTATAAATGCACTTTTCGGCAGTGAGGGCGTTTTTTATCTCACGGCTTTTATCACTGTTTTTAATCTCGTTATCTGGACTCACGGCGTTATAATTATCTCAGGTGAAAAGAATATGAAAGAAGTCGGAAAGGTTTTCCGTTCGCCCACCATGATAGCAATTGCTCTCGGTATCGTGACTTTTTTCCTCAGGGTAAAACTTCCCGATGTTCTGACGAGTCCGCTCGGATTTATCAGGGATATAAATACTCCTATGGCTATGATTGTTTCGGGAGTGACTATCTCGGCAACGAATATTCCGAAACTGCTGAAAAACGGTCGGCTGTATTATATCTGTCTCGTGAAGCTCGTTATTATACCTGCCGTATTGTCCCTTGCACTTTCTCCGATAAGTATGGACGAAAAAGTTCGCATGACCGTAATAATCGCCTCTTCCGCTCCGCCTGCGGCTATGTGTACTCTTTTCTGCATCAGGTACAACAAAAACTCCGTCTACGCCTCGGAAATTTTTACCGCAGGCACTATACTTTCTGTAATTACATTGCCGTTGGCGGTGCAACTCACGGAAATTTTAACAAAATTCTTTGCCTGACTTTGTGAAAAACGCTGATTTTGATATTTTTTTCTGAAAAATGTTTGAATTTTAGTGAAAATGTGTTATAATAAATATACTTTAATGAGAAAAATTATTATTATTTTTCTCTGCAATCATTATGATTAAGGTCATTATATTTAACTTAGGAAAGGAATGGAGTTTATCACTATGGAAAAAAGAGGAATTAGCAAGCTTGATTTGAAAAGACGCAACAGAATGCAGATTCTGAGGGTTATCCGTGAATCAGGTCCTATCTCCAGAGTTGATGTGGCAAGCGCACTCGAAATCACAAGAGCGGCGGTAACCATTATCACTAATGAGATGATTGAAGAAGGAGTTCTTGTTGAAATCGGAGAAGCACCTGTTAATACTGAAAAACTTCAGAAAGGCAGAAGAAAGATTCTTATTGACATCAACGTCAACAGCCGTTTCGCACTCGGTGCAACGGTAGACGAAAAAGAAGTAAGCGTGGGTCTCACAAATCTTGATTCTGAAATCCTTGATAAGTCAAGCATGATTATTGACGAAAGAACAACCAGCAAGGATATTATCAATTACATAATCAGGACAAGCAGGGAAATGATGGACAACAGCTGTCTCACAAAAGACAATGTTCTCGGTCTCGGAGTGGGCGTTGTGCCGTCAATGTGGGGAAAACTCAAGATTTTTTATAAAGACGGCGTGCTTGATTTCGGCAACTTCATTGAAAAACTCAAGAGTGGTATAGATATCGATATTCACTGCGGAAATGCTATCGGTCTTATGGCTCTCGCTAACAATGATTTCAGAATCCAGAACGGCTACCAAACAAATCAGGTGTTTATCAGCCACGGCAATCAGGTTAATCTCGCTGTTGTCAACAAGAACGAACTTTCAAGCGACTATCTTTCCTATACGTCGACTATCGAGAAATATATTGTCGCTCCTGACGGAAAGTCCTATGAGGGCTACCCTAACGGCTCGGTAAAGGCTGAACTTTCAAAGAATGCCATGCTGAACGCTTTCTGCGAAATCTACTCGAAGGAAAAAACCCCCGTTCTCTACGAAATCACGGAGGGCGATAAGGGAAAAATCAACACTGACAGCGTTTTTATGGCTCTCATGCGTGGCGAGGAGGCTGTAAAGAATCTTGTTGACGATATTATCGCAAAGTATACTGTACTTGTAAACAATCTTTCAGTAAGCCACTTTGCTAAGAAAATCGTGCTTCACAATTTCAGACTCAGCGAAAAGCAGTTTGACTATATAAAGCGTGAAATGATTCGCCTTGTAAGCGAGGAAATCGCAGACAGGGTTGTCCTCAGCAGGCTTGACGGAAAAAATAATTTCCTCGGCGGTTGTGCGTTGATAATTCAGGATAATTTCTACATAAGAGGCGGAATGCAATAAAATATATAAATCAACTGCCGTACAGCTACGTACGGCGGTTTTTTTGTTCTTTTAACGATATTTTACGCATATATTTTGAAAAAGGAGTGATAATATGGAAAATGAAATACAGAATGATGTGACTGCACAGGAAAACGAGGACAGCACGGAAATACTGCTTGAAAAATACGACAGTCCCACGCACCGAAAAGCCGACGACGTGCCTGCAATGCAGACCGTTTTGTGCGTGATTATTTCTGCCGTGATTTTTGCACTTAACGCTTTTTATCCCGAAAAGGGCGGAGAGATTTTTACTAAATTAAAAGAATTGTCGTTTTCACAGCACGAAGTAATCCCGAATCCTATAGACCTGATAGCCGAACTGATTTGATTAAAATAAAAGACACAGAATACAGCGTTGATTTTTCGTTCCTTGTATTCAATGCACTGATTTTTCTTGTGCGTGACAGTGCGGTTATTATGACTTTTTACGCCGTCTGTCTTATTCACGAACTCGGACACGTCATGGCGGTTTATGCGACGGGCGGAAAGATAAAGTCCGTGATTTTCAGTTGTACAGGGGTTATAATTACGCCTGAGAAGAATTTTAAAGGCGAGCTTTTGGTAATACTTTCGGGAGTAACTGCAAATATTTTAACGTATATTTTTTGCCTGATTACAGGCAAAAACGAACTTTTTGCAATGCTTAATCTCGGCACGGCAATATATAATCTTCTACCGTACAGACAGCTTGACGGCGGTACAGCCATTGCCATTCTGACAGACGGTACAGCCTGCGAGCGTTCTGTAAATATTTTACTCACGATTGTTAAAATCATTTTTTCGGTGTTTCTGCTTTTTGTTTCTGTTGTCTGCGGAAAGGAGTTTTTCCCGATTTTTCTTGCATCGGTAATGCTTTTTGTATCGGAAAGAGGTATAAAATGAAAAAGTTGTTTGTTTTTACTATGTGTGTTCTGTTTACTTCATGTGCGGTCGCCGAAAGTCAGAAGACAGCGGAAAAATTTCCGCCCCCGAGTATTCAGACGGAAGAACAGTTGCATATTGACGGCGAAAAATATACTCCCGTAAATTATGAAAATCAGGTGGGAATGTGGTTTCCGTATATGCACTTTGAAGAATATATGTTCGGAAAAACGGAGGAGGAATTTACTTCGGCGGTGCGTGAGAAATTTTCGTCGGCACTGGAAGAGTCTGTAAATACCGTCTATCTGCATATCCGTCCATGCGGAGATTCCTACTATAAATCAGAAATTTTTCCGGTCGGCGTGTATCTTGACGGCGACTACGACCCTTTGAAAATTATGATTGACGAGGCACACGCTGTCGGAATTTCCGTTCATGCTTGGATTAATCCACTACGCTGTCAGACGGTCGAGCAGATGAGTGATGCACCTGAAAATTTCATAGTGAAGAAGTGGACGGAAGATTCGGACTGTCATTTTGCGGAGATTGTCGGCAACCGCTGGTATCTCAATCCTGCCTATGATGAGACGGTAAATCTGATATGCGAGGGTGTGGACGAAATTATAAAAAATTATAACGTTGACGGCGTGCATATTGATGACTATTTCTACCCGACTACTGACGCTGATTTTGATGCTGTGGCTTTTGAAAACAGCGGTTACAGCGACCTGACTTTGTGGCGGACGGAAAACTGTACGCACTTTGTTAAAGCAATTTACGATACTGTGAAAAATTATGATGAGAGAATACTTTTCGGAATAAGTCCGCAGGGTAATATTGAAGCTGATTATAATTCTCAGTATGCTGACGTGAGGCTGTGGGGGAGCGAAAAAGGCTATTGCGACTATATCGTTCCGCAGATTTATTTCGGATTCAATAACGAAACGTGTCCTTTTGTGCCGACTCTTGCGGAATGGGAAAGTCTTGTTACGTGCGAGGACGTAAGCCTTGTTGTCGGGCTGGGGGCGTACAAGCAGGGGCAGAAAGACGTGTGGGCAGGGATTTCGGGCGAAAACGAGTGGGCGGAGAATGACGATGTAATCGCACGGCAGATAGAAATTGTAAGAAATTCAACGGCTGACGGCTATGCGTTATATTATTAAAATAAAAAGACGTTCAGTAAAAATCCTGAACGCCTTTTATCGTCATGTGAGGAGGTCGAGAGAAAGTTTTCTCGAATCCACGTCGTAATAATCGCCGATTTCCGCAATATAAAACCTGAAACAAACCTTGCCGTTAAACGTCATAATATCGCCCTCGTCCGATACGCCAAGCTGTGCAAGCTGACTGTCGTTAAGGTCGTTCAACAGGATTGTGTTGTCCTTTTCGACGGAATAAAGTCTCATTTCCTTTTCAGTCAGGTCGCTGAAATAGAGGTGTGAGCCGACAGAATCAGGGTGATTTGAGACAAGCTCAGGAGTTGGATTTAATACGTAATAGCGACTGCCGTCTTTTCCGATTCCGAAATATGCGAGCTGTTCGGTGCTGAGTTCGTCGAGGGGGAGGGGGTCAACGTCGTGTGCGGTTTTTCCTATCGTGAACTTATCTTCTGTATCGATGTCAGTCATGGAAAGATTAAGTTTCTCGTCAAATGTATAACCAAAGTTTTCGAGTTCGCTTTCAGAAACGGTAAAAGATATTTTGTCCGAAATGTCGTTGAGTTCCTCCGTTATTTCCTCACGTGTCTGAGTTTTCCACTCAATTTCTGTCGTACTGCACATCGGACGCTGTATCGATACGGCTCTTTCAACGTTCTTGAGAGTGAAGACGGCAAGAGGATTTTCGGCATTGAATATATACTTGTCGGCATAGTTAGGCTCAACATATACCGTTGTACTTCCGTTTGAGGTGTCCTCCGTGTTTACGACTGTGTATCTGTATTTTCCCGACGGCGACACGCCTGCGTCAACAATAGTTTCCTCGGCGGACGAAACAAAGAACGAAGTGAAGAGAAAATACCCGAGTGCACCGAAAATATAGAGGAGCATTGTTATAGTGCCGAGGGCGGTTTTTGTACCCTCGCCTGCACCTGAAAACAGAAGCATAAAAGCACCTGTAATCATAATCGGAAGAATAAGCCCCCATTCGCCGAAGTACATAATCACGACAGGCAACATCACGGGGAGGATAATAAAGCTGACTATCCTTGTGATAATCTGATGACGGGTATACAGCATAACTACGAGTGCGATAAGGGAAATGCCCGTGCTGAGCAGGCAGAGCGATACACCTGAATATATATGTATATCGTAAAAAACAGAGAAATAGCAGAGACAGCACACGATAAAGGCATATAATGCACTCAACAGGGCTGTGACTCTTTTTGTCCATACATTTGATAAAAAATTTTTCATTGTAGCCTCCAGAGTAAAGAGTAATTGTAAAATCCGTGTGCCGTTAAAGCCCACACTCTATATTATAGCATTTTATACGGCAGGATACAAGCTGTTTTTTGATTTTTTCACGAAAAAATCATATTTATTTTTTCTCTTTACAAATCCGCCCCGAAAATGTATAATATATAATATATTAATATAGAAAGAGTGAGGGTATGAAAAGAAATATTTTTATTTTGCTGACGATAACGGCAATGGTTATGATTTTCTGTTTTTCTATGGAAAACTCCTCGGAGTCGTCAATGAGGAGCAGTAGGATAACCGAATATGTGGTGGAATTTTTCACAAAGGGCTATAAAGATTTGTCCGACACGGAAAAAAGAGAGATTTTCGGACATACGGAGCATATAATAAGAAAACTCGCACACTACACGATATACACAATACTCGGTTTTTTCATGTCGTGTGCTTTCGGCAGACGTAAAATGTTCTGCAAAAAAACACTTGCCGTGACGGTGTGCGGATTTCTTTATGCGTGTTCGGACGAACTCCATCAGCTTCTTGTTTCAGGGCGTTCATGCCAGTTCGGCGACGTGATTATTGACACCTGCGGAGTAGTTACGGGGATAATTATATCAATGCTATTATTCCGCATTTACAGCCATTTTAAACATGAATTATCTTCCACGTCCTGAATCTGCTGATGTGGTTGTGGCGGTTGTTGTGGTGCGTGCCGTGGTTGTGCCTGAAGTCGTTGTGCCTGTTGTTGTGGACGTGTGTGCGGTCGTCGAAGTAACGGGAATTTCGCCGTTTTCGTTAGGCAGTATGGCAGTCGGTTCTACACCGTTGAGACCGTAGCACTTCTGATACTCAAGTATAATATCCCTTATCATGTATTTTGAATATTCACCGCCCTCGATTACGCCAGCAAAGGCAATTTCAGGGTCGTCGGCAGGAGCGAATCCGATAAAGAAAGAGTTCTGCTTGCTGAGGTCGTTCTGGTCGGTCTGCGGAGTACCTGTCTTTATGGCAACGCTGAAACCGAGATTTGTAAGCGAATGCGAGTATACAGGGATATTTCTTGAAGCGTCAATCATGCCGTTGAT
>CAMWQJ010000009.1 GCA_947176415.1 uncultured Ruminococcus sp.
CGGTCTCAACCGCCGACAGATGATTGAAAATTACGAAAAATTTTTAGGTAATTCTTCTGCCGTGAATTTCGGGGTTATTGACGGACAGCTTGATTTTCTTGGAAATGAGTCGGCACAGGGAATGACTTTAAAAGTTCCTGAAATTCCCGAATACAGCCAAAGAAAACTTCTTGCAATGGAAAAGGAAGCGACGGGAATTTATCTCAGCGGAAATCCGCTTGCGGAGTATGAATATATTTCTTCGCTTATGAAAACCCGTAAAATAGCCGATATTTCGGCAAATGTCAGGGAGGGCGAAACTGTACGGCTGCTTTGTCTGGTGCAGAATAAAAAAATTCACTCTCTCCGCAACAAGTCGGAAAAGATGTGTTTTCTGGAAATTTCGGACGGCACGGGAGAAATTGACGCTGTTGTTTTTCCCGATTTATATGCGGAATCGGCGGATTTTCTGAATGCAGACAATATTATATTGGTGACGGGCAAAGTCTCTGTAAAGGACGAAAATATTTCGGTTGTGTGTTCCTCGATTGTCAGGGAAGAGGGTTTTTCCGCAATGACAGCCGACATGAAGCTTTGCATTATTACGGACGGACAGCTTGTCAGCGACGATTTACTGAAAATATGCCGTGATTTTTCAGGCTCTACGCAGGTGGTTTTTTACCTCAGAAACGCACGGAAAACAGTCCTTCCGAAAAGCAGGATTAGCGTTGATATAAATGCGGAAAGTTTTTTACAGCTTGAAAAAATTTATAACAAAGCCGATATGGGACTTATCAGGTGAAAAATTACAAAAAATAGTGCAAATACTCTTGACATTTTACGCATAAAGTAGTAAAATATGTATGTATGGATTGAACTGCATTGATTGCAGGTTATAAAATAAGCCAAGTGCAGAATGGAGAAGTTTTTATGATTAAAAAAATTGCCGTATTGACAAGCGGAGGAGACGCTCCCGGCATGAACGCTGCTGTAAGGGCAGTTGTAAGGACAGCTATCAGCAAGGGCATGGAGGTTTACGGCGTACGCCGTGGCTATGTCGGACTTCTTACGGGCGATATTTTCCCGATGGACGAAAGAAGCGTTACGGATATTATCCACAGGGGCGGAACTATTCTTTACACTGCGAGATGTTCGGAGTTCAGAACGGACGAGGGCGTTTCAAAGGCAAGGGCAAAGTGCGAGGAACTCGGCATAGAGGGTCTTGTTGTTATCGGCGGTGACGGCTCTTTCAGAGGTGCCGGCGACCTCTCCGCAAAGGGTATGCTCTGTATCGGAATCCCCGGAACTATTGACAACGATATTGCCTGCACAGATTATACAATCGGTTTCGATACTGCCATGAATACGGCTATGGAACTCGTTGACAAGCTCCGTGACACCTCACAGTCTCACGACAGAATTTCAGTAGTTGAGGTAATGGGCAGAGGTGCTGGACATATCGCAGTAAATACGGGTATCGCCTGCGGTGCTACCGACATAATCACAAAGGAAATTCCCTACGACCTCAACACAATTGCAAACACAATGCTTGAAAAGAAAGCAAAGGGCAAGGAAAATTTCGTTGTTATCGTTGCCGAGGGCGTTGGTCATTCTCAGGAAATCGCTACCGAACTCCAGCTTAAAACGGGAATTGAAGCACGTGCTACTATTCTCGGACACGTTCAGCGTGGCGGTAATCCGACCTTAAGAGATAGGGTTGAAGCTACGAGAATGGGCAATTATGCAGTTGAACTTCTTGAACAGGGCATAGGAAACCGTGTTGTTGCTCTCAAGGAGAATAAACTTGTTGACTATGATATTCAGGAGGCACTCGCAATGCACAAGCCCTACGACGAAAAACTTCACCGTATGGCAGAGACAATTGCTTTCTGATTTGAAAATCCGCAAAAAAACAGGGACACGCTTTGTGTCCCTTTTTTCATTCAAATACAGTCTCCATATTTCTGCCTGACTCTTTCGTTGAATAGCACCAACGGTCTATTTTTCCTGATTCCCTGTAATATTTAAGGGTGCGTGGCTGTTCGCATTCCTCGCATATATCCACGATAATTAATTTTACTTTCATTTTTTCGGGAATGAGTGCCTTTATATACACGCTGACGTGCTGACCCACTTTTATATCGTCTCTCGGCTCGGCAAGTCCTGCGAGATTCGGCGTAAGTTCTACGAAAATTCCGTACTCCTCGACTGAACGCACAATTCCGGAAACAGTCTCTCCCGACTCAAAAAGTTCTGCATTCTCTTCCCACGTTCCGAGAAGTTCCTTATGTGTAAGAAATATCCGACCGTTTTCGTTTGCCTTGACTACAGCGTGTATCATGTCGCCGTTTTGGAAACGGTCTGAGGGGTGGGAGATTCTTGAAACGGAAATTGTGTCAATCGGGATAAGCGACGGAATGCCACAGCCTATATCCGCAAAGCACCCGAACTGCTCCAGATGCGTAACCTTTGCGTCTATGATGTCGCCCGATTTGAGAGTGTCTATGTAATTTTCCATACACTCCTCCTGTGCTGACTTTCGGGAGAGTTTTGCCGATATTCCGCCGTTTCTGGTGCGTGATATATTGATAACTTTAAAGCAGACAATTTTGTTTACTCTTGATATAAGTGCAATGTCACGTGTTGAGCCGTCCTCGATTCCGATTGCACCGTCATTCCTCATAATTATTCCCTCGGCACACGGCAGGTCAACTATGAGATTATGCGAGCTGTCGCACACGGCAACACGTGCCTCAAGGATAACGCCTTTTTCCATAGCCTCGGAAAGTCCCTCGGCAGAAGATATATACCTTTGGTTTTCGGCTGTCCTGAAAATACAGCCCTCGGGTTTGTAAATCATATTTTTACCTCCGTAATTGTTGATACTTGAATAGTTAATTTTATGCACACGGTTTGGATATTATGCCACAAAAACAAGTCCGTGATTTTATTTTCACGGACTTTTTTTCTATTGCCTTACTTTGACATTAAGTCCGCCCATTGCGTTGAGAACTGATTTGACATTTCCCGAATCCTCCTCGTTGCAGACTATATATACTGTCGTGTTCCGACGGCGTTCAGGCTCGGAAACAACGTCCTCGGAGGCTGGCGACTCCATAACGGCAGTGTAATAATTATAGCTCGTTACAGCTGTCGGCAGAATCGTGTACATCGTGCCGTTCTGCAATCTCGTTGCCTTTTCCGCCGACTTGTTGTAAACCATATTAACAGACCTGACATTTGTACTTGAACGGAGTCGCATTATGGCAGTTTCGGCAAGCTCGGGGGTTTCAAATTCGGCTGAAATTCTTGAAATCATAAAAAAATTTTCCTTTCTTTTGTCAAGTTATATATGTTTGCTGTGGGGTTTTTATTATTTTTTCACAAAAGCTGAAAAATATACGTGGCGGATATTGATTTTTCGGAAAATTTAGGTTATAATAAAAAGTGTATGATTTTTTAAAAAAGGCGGTGGCGGTTATGGATATACACGTGGGCGATATACTCACAATGAAAAAAAAACACCCGTGCGGTTCTTATGAAATGTATGTACTTAGGGCAGGAATGGACTTTCGGCTCAGATGTTCGGGCTGTGCGAGGGAATTTATGACTCCACGGAATAAAATAGAAAAAAATATTAAAAAAGTAAGGCACAAAGACGAGGGAGATTGTTAAATGTTTGAAAAAATTGAAACAATGGAAAAAAAATATCATGAGATAAGCAACAGGCTTTCCGACCCCGAAACAGTAAGCGACAACAAACTTTATACTCAGCTGATGAGAGAGTTTAAGAATTTAACGCCTGTTATTGAAAAATACAAAGAGTATAAAACCGCACTCACGTCTTTTAACGAAGCTAAGGAAATACTCGATGACGGAAGTCTTGAAAAAGATTTCAGGGAAATGGCACAGGCGGAGTATGAAGAGTCAAAAAACGCTATGGAATCCATAACACAGGAGCTGAAAGTACTTCTTCTGCCGAAAGACCCTAACGACGACAAGAATGTTATAATTGAAATACGTGGCGGTGCTGGCGGTGAGGAAGCCTCGCTTTTTGCAAACTCTCTATACCGTATGTATACAATGTATGCGGAGTCAAAGGGCTGGAAACAGGAAATATTGAATGCAAATCCCACAGAACTCGGCGGATTTAAGGAAATAAGTTTTTCGATAGAGGGCGAAGGGGCTTATTCACGCCTTAAATACGAAAGCGGAGTACACAGAGTACAGCGAGTACCCGAAACGGAGTCACAGGGCAGAATCCATACGAGTACGGTAACGGTTGCAGTGCTTGTCGAGGCGGACGACGTGGAGCTTGAAATAAATCCCACAGACCTTAAAATTGACTATTTCCGTGCAAGCGGTGCGGGCGGTCAGCACATCAATAAAACTGAATCGGCAGTCAGGATAACCTATCTGCCGACGAATGTGGTTGTTGAGTGTCAGGACGAAAGAAGTCAGCACAAGAACAAGGACAAGGCAATGAAAATTCTGCGGTCGAGGGTTTACGAGGCTATGCAGAGAGAACAGAATGACAGGATAGCAAACGAGCGGAAAATGCAGGTCGGCACAGGCGACCGCTCGGAGCGTATACGCACCTATAACTATCCGCAGGGACGGCTTACCGACCACAGAATTAATCTGACTATTTACAGGCTTGAAGATATTCTCAATGGAAATCTTGATGAAGTTTTTGATTCGCTCGCAACAGCCGACCAAGCCGAAAAACTCGCAGGGCAGGAAGTTTAAATTATGGAAACACTTTTACTTGACGAAAATCAGATAGATATTGCGGTTGAACTGATAAAGAGGGGCGAAGTTGTCGGCATTCCGACGGAAACGGTTTACGGTCTCGGGGCGGACGCTTCCAACGAAAAAGCAGTAAGAAAAATTTTTCAGGCAAAGGGACGACCTGCCGATAATCCGCTTATCGTTCACCTTGCGGACTTTTCCGATGCTGAAAAATATACTTCCTGTATTCCGCCTCTTGCCTGCCGTCTGGCTGAAAAATTCTGCCCCGGGGCATTGACAATAGTCCTACCTAAAAACGAACGTATACCGCTTGTAACTTCGGGCGGACTTGATACCGTGGGTATAAGAATACCGTCGCACCCTGTAATGCACGAGATTATAAAGCTCTCAGGCAGACCTATTTCCGCACCGTCTGCCAATATTTCGGGCTATCCGAGTCCGACGACCGCAAATCACGTTATGCGTGACATGGGAGGAAAAATTTCCGCTGTAATCGACGGTGGACAGTCGCATTTCGGTGTTGAGTCAACTGTTGTTTCAATAGAAAACGGCGATACTGTGCGGATTCTACGCCCCGGTTGCGTGACTGCCGAAATGCTTTCGGAGGTCGGCGGAAACGTCGTAATCGACAAGGCAGTGCTAAGCGGTCTTGAAAAAGGCGAAAAAGCGTCGTCCCCAGGAATGAAATACAAGCATTATTCGCCGAGTGCGGACATAGTTATTATAGAATCGGATTTTGAAAAATTCACTGCCTATGTCGGAGAAAATTATGGCAAAAATGTTTTTGCACTGGTTTTTGACGGCGAGGAGGAAAATTTTCCCTATAGGTGCATGACATACGGAAAAAACAGTGAAAAACAGGCACATTTTATATTTCAACGCCTGCGTGAACTCGATGACTTGCACGCTGAAAAAGTCTACGTCCGAGCCCCGTCAAAAGAGGGCGTTGGACTGGCGGTCTACAACAGGCTTATAAGGTCGGCAGGATTTGAGGTGATAAGGCTATGAGCGGACTGGAAAATGTTGTTGTCGTTGGGCTGACGGGTCAGACGGGTGCAGGAAAAAGCACCGTTTCGGCGGTTTTTGCGGAAAGCGGTTTTTCGGTGATAGATGCGGATATTGTTTCACGCATGGTTATGGAAAAGGGGAGCGACTGTCTGTCTGAAGTAGCCGAAATTTTCGGCGAAGGTGTTATAAAAGACGACGGCACACTTAATCGTAGACTTCTGGCGGATATTGTTTTTTCGGACAAGGCTAAGCTCGAAACTCTCAATTCGATTACTTATCCCTATATCACAAGGGAAATTTTAAATCAGATAAATCATTTTGCGGAAAACGACAAAAAATTTATACTTCTCGACGCTCCGACACTTTTTGAGAGCAGGGCGGACGATTTCTGTGAAATTATAATTTCAGTTATGGCAGACAGTCAAATCAGAAAACAAAGAATAATCAGGCGTGACGGCATAACGTCCGAACAGGCGGAAAAGCGTATGAGTTCACAGCTCGACGAGACGTTTTTTGCCGAGCATTCGGACTATATAATACATAATAATAGCAGTCCTGAAACGGCTGGCGGTATTGCAAAAGAGCTTGCCGAAAAAATCATTGACTGCTATCAGAATAAATAAAGGAGTGTTTTTTATGGAAAATTCCAAAGAATTAAAAGAAAAGCTTTTCATGCAGAGAAAAAACGCCGTCCTCAGAATGACAGAGGACGAACTCGCTGAGTGTGACAGCTTCTGCGAGGGCTATAAGGACTTCATGGACACGGCAAAAATCGAGCGTGAGGCGGTAAACTATACAGTCGAACTTCTCCGAAACAGCGGATATATTGAGTATACGGCAGGAATGCAACTCAATGCAGGAGATAAGATTTACCGCAATAACAGGGGAAAATCTGTTGTTATGGCTGTTATCGGCTCTGCTCCGATTGAAGAGGGCGTTAAAATCTGTGCTGCACATATCGACTCGCCGAGACTCGACCTTAAACAAAATCCGTTATATGAGGATAACGAAATGGCACTTTTTAAAACCCATTATTACGGCGGTATCAAGAAATATCAGTGGACGGCAATTCCGCTTGCACTTCACGGCGTTATCATCAGGTCGGACGGTGAGAAAATCAGCGTCAACATAGGCGAGGACGAAAATGACCCTGTTTTCTGCGTTACCGACCTTCTCCCGCACCTCGCTAACGACCAGATGACAAAGACTCTTGCAAAGGGTATCACGGGCGAACAGCTTAACGTTGTTGTCGGTTCAAGACCTTTCAGGGACGACGAGACAAGCGAGGCGGTTAAGCTGAATATCATGAATATTCTTTTTGAAAAGTACGGAATCACTGAGGCGGACTTTATTTCCTCCGAGCTCGAAGTCGTACCGGCATTCAAGTCTAAAGACGTTGGATTTGACAGGAGCATGATTGGTGCATATGGTCACGACGACAAGGTGTGTGCGTATACTGCACTTATGGCAACTGTTGACTGCAATAATCCGTTGCATACGGTTGTAACCGTCCTTACCGACAAGGAGGAGACGGGCAGTGACGGCAACACTGGCTTATGCTCGGCTTATCTTGAATATTTTATTGCTGATATTGCCGAATCTCTCGGCTCGGACGGTCGCACGGTTCTTTCTGCTTCCGAGTGCCTTTCCGCCGATGTTAATTCTGCTTTCGACCCGACTTTTCCCGAAGTCAACGAAAAAAACAACTGTGCGTACATCAACAGGGGCGTGTGCATTACAAAATACACAGGTGCAAGGGGCAAGTCAGGCACTTCCGACGCTTCTGCCGAGTACGTCGGTCGAATCCGCAGACTTATGGACAGCCATAACGTTATATGGCAGACGGGCGAGTTAGGCAAGGTGGACGCAGGCGGTGGCGGTACTGTGGCTGCTTATATCGCCAACCTCAACGTTGATACTATTGACATGGGCGTGCCTGTGCTTTCGATGCACGCACCTTTTGAAATTGTCTCCAAAATAGATACCTACATGGCTTACAAAGCCTTTTCCGTATTCATAAATGATTAAATTAAAAGAGCCTGAGACCGAAAATCTCAGGCTTGTTTTTTATTTCAGATACTTTTTGTCATCGCTTACCGTGTAGTTTTCAATGTCAATTATGCCGTCGCTTTTGTATGAGTTACGGCTGATAAAAAAGTCATACGCACCCGCGATAACCATAATTATACCTGCTGTAATACGTATTGCACTGCCTGCTTTTACAAGGTTGAACATAAGCATTACACCAAGCACCGTCAGAATCAAGGCAATCACCGCATTGAAAATCCGCTTATCATGCGATAAAACAGACTTTGTCGCAAAGTCCAGACCGCTTGCTGTCAGAATAAGTCCGACGGTAAGCGGTATTATTATCTGAACGAAAGACGGCAGAGAGGTTATAATTCCGCCTGCGATTACGCCCATGACATTTAAAATTATACTCGTTGGATTACTGTCGGCGAGAAAAGTTTTAACAATCTTTACCACGCAGAAAAGTATGATTATAATGCCTACGAGGTAGAAAAGTCTTGAAATTATGCTCGGGAAAAAAGCTGTTATTATTCCCGAAATTACAAGGATTAACCCCTTTACGTCGTTTGTTTTCATAAAAATTCACCTCCTGAAAGTTATATCATTTAAGAACAGTTATAAATTTCATTACAAATCTGTGAATAAAATCGGACTGTCCGTAAATTTTTTCCGCAAGCTCCGTGACGAATTGCAGACAAAAATCAGTTTCAGACTTGTCGGGTTTTTCACTGCTGAATCCTGCCTTAAGCGATATATCCATGAATGCACTGAATGCACCGTCTGCAAAAATCCGTCCGCCAAATTCTTTTTCCGCTAATTCGGCAAAGTCCTTGAAAGAAAGTTCGTCCTTGCTGATTTTCTGTGATTTAAGGAGCTTTTCGGCATAATTATACATAGCCGTGACCTCTTCTGCACTCTCTCCGCTGTTGAATTTTCTGTTTCGTGAATAAATAATCAGCCGTCTTCTTCCGTATACCATAAGCACCGCACCGCCTGTTATAAAAATAACTGCCAGTATATTTTTAACGGTTTTCGGCATTTGTTTTTTAGTGCCGTGTCCGACATGGCGGACGTTTTTTGTGCCTGTGACGGTTGTCGTAACGGTCGTTGTGGTAGCTCGTGTGCCTGTGCGACGTGACGACTGCCGTGTTGTAGTTTCGTCGGATTCTGTGGGAAAAGCAGTTGTTTCGGTTTCGGGAGGAGTGGGCGGTGCGGTTGTTTCCGTGGCTATCGACATATCAGAGTATCCGGCGGTAAATTCAAACGGAATCCAGCCGTAGCCGTCGAGATAAACTTCCGCCCATGCGTGACTTCTGTTGTCCTTGACATCTATTGTATAAGTGCCGTCGGAATTTGCCGTGCTGTTGTTGAAGTCCTCGCCGACGATGACGTAACCTGTCGCATATCTCGCAGGAATTCCCGCCATTCTCGCAAGCATTACGCCCGAAGTAGCGTAATGAATACAATAGCCCTTGTGGTTTTCGAGGAGAAAATAATTTACAAAATCACGGTTTGCAGGGGTTTTTCCAGGGCTTAGCGAATATTCGTTTTCCTCGCCGATTCTGTCACGAATCATTGTAAGAATTTCAAGTTTTTCCTGTGCCGAGTTTATACTGTCCGTATATTGCAGAATGTCGCCGTATGCCTCACGGACTTCCTGCATATTTTCATTGTCGGGAACTTGCAGATAATTCTTGTATACAAACTCCTTGTATCTCGTTTGAAAAAGCTGTCCGAGAATCACGTTTCCGTTTGAATAGGTGTAGCTGTCGTTGTCAAACGGCATTTCGCTTTCCGTATTGAATACGTCATCATAGACAAAAAGCCCGTTTTCCGTGCAGTACTTACTTACTTTTTCGGCGATTTCGGCGTTTGCAATACCGCTTACTGAATAGGTATTCTGCATGGACTCGCCTAAATTCCGTGCTATAACGTCGTTTGGTATCAATATGAATTTATACGAAAACTCGTTTTCGTCCTTGCGTTTGGACGAAACAGTCATATCAAAATTATACGTGAGATTGCCGAAATTGTCCGTGCCGTAGGGAGCAAAGCTCTTGTCGTCTTTTAGCTTTGACTTTATCCGAATGTTAGCCGTCGGAACGTCAGGAACGGCATTCCGTCCGAAAAGCGAGGCAAAATCTTGCGGATATACGCCATAGTTCTTGAAGTCGGTGAACAGCGGATTTTTATATACACTGTCACTAAGGTCTGTCCATTCGTTATCACTGTAAACAGCACCCGTATATTCTTTTAAATAAATGGCACTCTCTGTTATTCGGTCGATGTTTACGTTCAGGTCGGTAGTATTTTTGTATTTCAGCCTGTCGGTTGTGCCGAGTCTGTGCCTGTCGTACTTGAACGAAAAACCAAATGCACTCGTTAGGCGAGACACGCTTTCTGCCAGATTTTCGACGGAAAATGAATTTATAGCGTCCCTTATTTCAACACGCTTGCGGTTGAGTTCATCGCTTCTTTTGTAGTCGGAAACGCTGATAAAAGCTGAGGCAACAGCCGTGATGACAAGAGTTAAAAGAATTAAAAAAAGTCCGCATTTTTCCGTGACTTTAAGTCTCATCTGCCTTTTCGGGAAAAAAGTATTATCTTTCCGCACAAATCCGCCGTTTCCGCCGTTAATTTCGCCTACATCGATAGTTGACATTGAGAGGAGGGCGAGCCAGTAAGCCACAGTCATTACGCCCCAGAAAACAGGAATTTCAATTCCGTTGTAAAGACCTGCTTCAATTATCGGAAAAGTAGAAATAAGCGGAAGTATCGGATTCGGGTGATAAATCGTGAAAAAATAGATAATCATTGCAAGTAGCCATGCGACAAACACGAAAAGCACCGTTACCGACTGCGTTTCAAGGTCGGGGGGGAGCGACTTGTAATAATTTATCTCCGTGTGGTATGAGTCGCTGTAGATGATGTTGTACATGAACTTAAAACCCATGGCTATGCTGTCGATAAACCTGTAAGCCGTCGCCACGAAGATTCCCATTGATATGAGAATTGCACAAAGAGCGTGTTTTCCGACGACGGACAGGATTATGTAAAAAAGCGAAGCAATCGCCGAGGCGAGAATGAGAGTATTTTTATTATAGTTGAAGCTGAACATTCCGAGAAACGACATAATTACCGAAATATAGCCGATTATCGCAATAATTATTGCCTCGGGTTTTCTCGTGTCGGGACGCTTTTTCTTTACCGACATCACGATACTGTCGCAAATCACAACGCCGTTATTGTTCTGTAAAATTTTTTTCTTTTTCATGCCACCGCCCCTTTAAAGTTCTATATCCCTGACGGACTGCGTTATCCTGCCTATTACTACGGGTATAGTATTCAGCTCCGAAAATCCTCCGCACACTTCAACAGCCGATTCAGGAGATTTGACGACAATAACGGCATTTCTTATATCAGCATCAATATTTTCCTCTATATAGTGCAGAACAGGCGTACCGGGGACGGAAGTTATAAACGTGAACGACGAAAGAGAGATGTTGGAATTTATCTGAAAATATCTCTCGGGAAGTTCACAGTAAAGATTGTCATTTACTGAGAGTATAAGATTATGCACCGCCGAGGCGAGTATTTCCTCACTTGTAACCGTTATTTCGCTAAATTCTTTCAGCGTGGCATTGTAGTAGACAATTGTGTGTATGCGTTCATTTTCAATCAGAAACTGAGATATTGACATGAGCGTTTCGACGAGTGTATCAAAAACGGGGAGTGTGTATTCCGAGTCCTCGTAGCACTTTAAATTGATAAAGAGCATACACGGCACGTCAACAGGCAGACTATAGTCTTTTACGATAAACTCGTCCCTTTTGGAACTAAGTTTCCAATGAATGCGGTTGATTTTATCGCCCTCTGTGTAGTCTCGGAGGTCGAAAATCTCCGACGGGTCGTCGCCTGCCTTGTTTTCCGAAAATACGGAACTTTCCTCGTTTTCACGGTCTGTATAGACAATACTTCCGCTTACGTCGTGGATTTCAGGCATTACGGCAATTTCGGCAGAGATGTTTTTCCCCGTCCTGAAGCGGAAAATCCTTAACGGGTCGTAGATGTTTATATAGGCGGAACGGATTTTCAGAATACCACAATAGCGTGAATTAATCTGAAAAGTTATACGCTGAGTATTCCTGGCCTGAATCGGAAAAAGTAACTCAAATTCGTTAATCTGATTATTAAAAATATTATAATATTCAATATGTGCTTCCGCTTTTCCGACGGGAAAAATACTTCTGTTTGTCACGCAAAGCTGTACAGGAAAAGCGGAATTTTTCGGGGTTGTCTTGCTCTGCACTGCAAAATCGGTCTTAATGAGATGTTTTGTGATTAAGGTTGTTATGAACATGACAACAGGCAGTACAGTAAATATTACTAATAGTATAAGAGAGAAATTCCAGACATACAGTATGTAAAAAAATATACATATTATTATCAGGATTAAAAAGAAGATTTTTGTCAGAATCATGGCAATTACCTTTTTTCAATCCCAGGAGTGGGAACGGATTTGATTATTTCATTTACTATATCCGTCGCTGTCAGGTCTGAGAGTTTAGCTTTCGGACTAAGCATAATTCTATGCTCGAAAACGTCGTGGCATATAAAATTAACGTCGTCGGGGATAACATAGTCACGTCCCATAGCCACGGCAATTCCCCTTGAAATATTCATCAGTGCGAGCGTGCCACGTGGACTTATGCCGAGTTTAAGCATAGGGTGGTTGCGTGTTGCGGAGGCGAGAGCAACGATATATTCATAAATTCTGTCGTCAATGTAAATATTTGAAATATACTCCTGCAATTCAAGGATAGAATCCGTATCCGCAACGGGATTTACCCTTTCAAGCGGATTATCAGTCGATTTGGATTTCAGAATAGATACTTCACCGCTGAAATCAGGATATCCCATGCTGAGTTTAACCATGAATCTGTCAAGCTGTGAGTCAGGCAGACTGTGAGTGCCGGCAGAGCCGATAGGATTTTGCGTTGCGATTACGGTATATGGCTCGGGGAGATTATAGGTAACTCCGTCGACTGTTATGCTTTTTTCCTCCATGAGTTCGAGAAGTGCGGATTGTGTTTTGCTCGATGTGCGGTTGATTTCGTCCGCAAGAAAAAGATTGCAGAAAGCAACGCCACGCCTAAATTCAAATGTATTCTCCGACTTGTTGTAAACCGAAAAACCCGTTACATCGGACGGAAGCACGTCAGGTGTAAACTGCATACGATTGTGTTCGAGGGAGAGAGCCTTTGAAAAAGCGAGTGCGAGCGTTGTTTTGCCAACTCCTGGGATATCCTCAATCAGCACATGACCTTTACACAGAATAGTCAGCAGAACTTTAACGATAATTCTGTCCTTGCCGATTACCGCTTTTTTAACTTCGTTTAAAATTTTATTAATCTGATTTGAATAATAGTTGCCCATTTTCTTTTCTCCTGTTTTTTAATTAATTAAACAAAACGGGACTGCACGGATTTTTCTACAGCAGTCCCGATATTATTAAGGGTTATTCTTTTTCGTCTGTAACACTGCTGTCATCGGGTTTTTCAAAATCATAAAGAACATCTTCCGTTATTTCGCCCCTCATGAGACTTTCAAAGTCATCGCCGTCGATTTTCTCGAATTTCAGCAGATAATGTGCCAGCAGATGCAGTTTATCCATGTTGGCGCTGAGAATATCGGTACAGTCGCTGTATGCCTTATGGATTATTGAAGCCACCTCAGCATCAATCTCGCCTGCCACAGCCTCGCTGTAGTTTCGTGTATGTCCGTAATCCTTGCCGAGAAATACTTCGTCATTGTCCGAGCCGTAAACGACAGTACCGAGCTTTTTGGAAAAACCGTACTTTGTAACCATGTTGCGTGCGGTTGTGGTTGCACGTTCTATATCGTTTGAAGCACCTGTGCAGATGTCGTCAAGGACAAGTTCTTCCGCCACACGTCCGCCGAGGAGCATTATAATGCTTTCACGCATCTGATTTCTTGAAACGTGCTGGTCGTCATTGTCGGGGCGTGTTACGGTAAGACCTGCCGCCATGCCACGCTGAATTATGGTAACCTGATGAACTTTGTCCTGTGTCGGCAGATTATAGGCGGTTATTGCGTGTCCTGCCTCGTGATAAGCCGTTACACGCCTGTCGTGTTCGGAAACTATTCTTGACTTCTTTTCAGGACCTGCGATTACTTTCATTGTAGCGTCCTCAATGTCTTTTTCAGTGATTGCCAGTCTTTCAGCACGTGCGGCGAGGAGTGCCGCCTCATTGAGAAGATTTTCGAGGTCTGCACCCGTAAAGCCCTGCGTCGTCTGAGCGATTACTTTAAGGTCAACGTCAGGTGCTAACGGCTTGTTTTTTGCATGAACATTAAGGATTTCCTCACGTCCCTTAACGTCGGGATAGCCGACTACAATCTGTCTGTCAAAACGTCCTGGGCGGAGAAGTGCGGGGTCGAGAATATCACGCCTGTTTGTTGCAGCTATCACAATAACGCTCTCATTTCCTGTAAATCCGTCCATCTCAACAAGAAGCTGATTAAGGGTCTGTTCTCTCTCGTCGTGACCACCTCCGAGACCTGCACCCCTGTGCCGTCCGACTGCGTCTATTTCGTCAATGAAAATTATTGCGGGAGCGTGCTTTTTAGCCTGTTCAAACAAATCACGCACACGTGAAGCACCTACGCCCACGAACATTTCCACGAAGTCCGAGCCTGAAATCGGGAAAAACGGACAGCCTGCTTCGCCTGCAACAGCCCTTGCGAGAAGCGTTTTACCTGTTCCGGGAGGTCCGAGAAGAAGAACGCCTTTCGGGACTTTTGCACCTATTTCCTCATATTTTTTCGGATTTTTAAGGAAGTCCACAACCTCCTCAAGCTCCTGTTTTTCCTCTTCTGCACCTGCAACATCGGCAAAAGTAGCTTTTCTTGCACTTGCCTGATTTTTCAGATTAGCTTTTCCGAATGACGAATATTTTCCTCCGCCACCGCTTTGTTTCATCATAAACCAGAGAATAGCAATTCCGAGTATAATAGTAAGAATTACAGGGATAAGCGAATAGAGCCACGTACGGTCAGTAATTTTTATATAGTCCTGTTCGAGCGGTTCTTTCGGATATTTTTTATTGTATTCCTGCCTGTAGTTTTCCGTGTCGCTGAGAAAAATATTTACATTAGGGACTTCATATTTCTTTTTTGTTTCTTCGCCTCTCAGCTGATAAGTAAGCTCACCTGTACCGAGGTCAAGCCTGTAATATGATACCTCGTATTTGTCAAAATGGCTTATTACAGCGGTATAGTCCTCTTTAGCCGTTGTTGCACTTAGTTTTGAACTCACGAAATAAATGCAGAATATAGCGAGCATGACGATGAAAAGATAGGTGAAAATGCCTCTGTTCTTTTTTGGTGTCAAAATATCCACTCCAATCTTGTTATTTGTTTTTTACTGAAATTTTCAGGAATTTCACGGTATTCCCGTCGGGAGCTACACGTTCCGCAATGCCGAGGGATTCGGCAAAAATCGTCCCCTTTTCGTCCTCAATAAAATGCAGGGTATCACGTTTTTCAGGGGGAATTTTTTCATTGATAAGTTTCTTTACGAAAGATGTGAAATTTCGTCCCTGAAGTTTTATTTTATCTCCGAATTTACGGCTACGCAAAAACGCCCTGCCTATTATTTTATCATAATCCAAGAGATAAAATGTTAATTTTTTGTGAACAGAATCAATTTTCCGCAAACTATCACAAAGCAGAATCTCGCAGGTTAGAATCCTGTCGGGAAATATCGAATTTTCGCCCATGACAAGTGCAGACGATACAGTCTGATTTTCCGCTGTTTTCGGGATTTTTTTAAGTTCAGCCGTCTGTCTGTCGGAAACAAAAAACATATCGTCCGAAATATTTATTTTACCGCCTTTGATTAAAATATTATCCATGTCCGCAAGTCTTTTGTGAGAATAGGAAAGTGAATTTTCCGCAAGTATTTTTGAAATACAACGTCTCCTGACGACCTCGTGAAAGTCGCCGAGACCGCAGAAACTGTTGCCGTTTCGGCACTGAATAAGGGCTTTTTCCGTCTCGGACTCGATGAGACTGTTTTCCGACCGCACCGCCGAAATTGAATTTACAGACGTTTCAATCACGGAAGAATTTATTTCTTTCAGGACGGGAATAATCATGTGGCGGATTTTATTTCTCGTGTAGTCGTCCGAAAGATTAGTGCTGTCCGTAACGAAGTCCTGATTAATATTTATAAGATATTTTTCTATCTCCGCACGGCTTACCGCAAGTAGCGGACGGATTATGTTTTCTCGGACGGGCGGTATTCCCGAAAGTCCACGCAGAGCCGTACCTCTTGCGAGATTGAGAATTATGGTTTCCAGATTGTCATCGGCGTTGTGGGCGGTTGCAATTTTCGCACCCACGGAGTTTTCCGCAAAAACCGAATATCTCATTATTCTTGCACTTTCCTCGACAGAGACGGAATTTTTCTTCGCATATTCAGGTACATTGCATGATACGGCTTTAAAAGGTACGTTGATTTTATTGCAAAGTTCACGGCAGAAATTTTCGTCCCTGTCACTTTCTCTGCCACGTATACAGTGATTTACATGAATGGCTTTTACCGAAAAAAGCCCTGTTTTCCGACTTAAACCGTATAACACAAGAAGAAGGCAGACACTGTCCGCACCGCCTGAAAGACCGCATATAACAGTATCGCCCTTATTTATCATATTATGTTGTTTTATGAAATTAAAAATTTTATCTATCATTTATCAAGTCTCCGCAGGGTTGCTGTAATCTGGGTTTGAAAAACGTGTGTGACTGCCGTCCCATATAAGCTGGACAGTTCCCGTCTCGCCGTGACGGTTTTTTGAAACAATACACTCCGCTATGTTCTGCTGGGTGCTTTCCTTGTTATAGTATGCGTCACGGTAAAGAAAAAGTACAATATCTGCGTCCTGTTCGATAGAACCTGATTCACGCAAATCCGACAGCATAGGTCTTTTGTCGGTACGGCTTTCGACCGCACGTGAAAGTTGTGAGAGGAGAATAACAGGCACATTTAATTCTTTTGCCATGATTTTAAGCTGTCGGGTTATTTCAGATACTACGACCGCCCTGTTGTCAGAGCGTGAAGTGGACTCAATCAGCTGTAAATAGTCTATGATAACAAGTCCGAGATTCTTGACACGTCTGAGTTTGGCTTTCATCTGCTGAACCGTCATGCCGGCAGTATCGTCTATGTATAGCGGAAGTCCGCTCAGATAGCCGGCACCGGTTGCAAGCTTTACCCATTCTTCTCCGCTTATTCTGCCGTTGCGTAAAGAATTTGAGTCAACGAGCGATTCAGTGGAAAGAATACGTGTAGCGAGCTGTTCTTTAGACATTTCGAGATTAAAAGTCACAACGTCCTTTGAAGTGCGTTTGGCGACGTTTACGGCTATATTCATGGCAAAAGCCGTCTTTCCCATTGCGGGACGTGCGGCTATTATAACGAGGTCTGATTTATTTAAACCCGATATTATAGTATCGAGAAAAGAAAAACCCGTCCTTGCACCTATGTATTTTTCCTTGTCAGGTCCTGAAATTTTTCCGAGCCTGTCGTAAGCCTCAAGAACCGCTTCCGAAATGGGTACAAGTCCCTGAGTATTACGCCCCTGACGTATGTCATAAATCTGTTGTTCGGCGGAATCAAGCAGAAGCTGAGGATTGTTTTCGCCTGACTGGATAGTCTCAATAATATTTTTTGCGACTTGGTTTAAACTTCTTATAAGATACCTGTCGGCAACGATTTTGCAGTAGCTTTTGACGTTGGCGGTCGAGGGGAGAATTTCGGCAATACCTGCGAGATACTGCCGTCCTTCGTCCATATTCTCGAAGATTCCGAGTCGCTGGGTTTCGTTTAAGACAGTGACGATGTCCACAGGAATATTTGAGGTAAACATTCTGAGAATAACTGAATAAATCGCCCTGTGCTGTTCGCTGTAGAAATATTCGGGCTTTATAAGCTCGATAACTTCGGACAAAACAGACGGGTCGGCAATCATGGCACCGATAACAGACTGTTCCGCCTCGATACTGTGTGGCAAATCGTCAGAAGAGAAAATTAAATTATTCTCACTCATTCGCTCAGCCTTCGTCAACTTCAATGTCTATTTTTTCCGAAATACCGTTATACAGCTTGACAACGGCGGTATAAGAGCCGAAATTTTTTATGTCCGTGCCGAGTGTTATTTTTTTCTTGTCGACCTTTACGCCGAACTGTTCGTTTACAGCGTCGGCAACATTGCCTGTGGTTACCGAGCCAAAGAGCTTGCCGTTAGAGCCTGCCCTTGCCTTTATCGTAACTTTTCCGCCTTTTATTTTTTCAGCAGTTTCCTTGGCGTTCTGAATTTCAAGGTCTATCTTGTGCTGTGCGGAGGACTTCTGTCCAGCGAGTTCAGCCATATTCTTGGCGTTTGCCTCAACGGCGAGACCCTTAGGAATAAGCATATTCCTTGCGTAACCGTCGGCAACGTTCTTTACTTCTCCCTTTTTTCCAGAGCCTTTCACGTCCTGTAAAAAAATAACTTTCATTTTCCAAAACTCCTTTTCATTTTTTTATTATTCCTCTTCGGAAATTCCGACCTCGTCTATAGCTGATTTCAGCTTTTCAATTGCATCGTCTTCCGAGATGTCTTTTATCTGAGTGGCTGCCATTGTCTGATGACCGCCACCGCCGAGTTTTTCCATAATAACCTGAACGTTCACCGCCCCGAGAGAACGGGCGGAAATATTTACCGTACTGCCTGTCCTGTAGAGAACGAAAGAGGCGTTTACGTCGGTTATACTAAGCAATTCGTCCGCCGCCTGCGGACCTGCAATTCTTATATCATCGGATTCAAAATCCGCCGTTGCTATCGCACATTTTTTATATACTTCCGTTGAAGAGACAATGCGTGACTTGCGTTTGTAAAGGTCTATCGTACCCGAAAAAAGCAATTTAACCGTGACAGTATCTGCCCCGAGCTTTTTAAGGAAAGCCCCTGCCTCGAAAGTACGCACGCCCGTCCGCATAACGAAATTCTTTGTATCAAGCATTATGCCCGAAAGAAGAGCGTCGGCGTGGAAATTAGGCAGTCTCTCGTCAGAGGGAAAGTTAAAATACTGTATAATTTCCGTAACCATTTCCGAAGCCGAAGAGGCGTGAGGCTCGTGGTGGAAGATAACGGCATTGTCAATATAACAGGCGGTTTTTCGGTGATGGTCTATAACGACGACCGTCTTAGCCCTGTTGTAAAGTTCGGAACTTTCGAGACAGTCCTTGCTATGAGTATCGACGACAATAAGCAAATCTTTTTCCGTGATTTCTTCAACGGCGTATTCAGGCGTAACAAAAAGCTCGCTGTTGGTGTTTTCTTCAACCATATCAATAAGATTTGAGGCGAGATTTCTGTCACGGTATACGGCAATATGTACCTCTTTTCCGAGCATTTCAACAGCCCCTGCCATACCGCACGAAGCTCCGACGGAATCGAAGTCGCCGAAACGATGACCCATGATAAAAACCTTGTCGGAGTTCATGACTACGTCCTGAAGTGCGTTTGCAAGAATGCGTGTTTTTGCACGTGATTTTTTTTCTATGCCTTTTGAAACACCGCCGAAAAATTCAAAGCCGTTTTCAGTTTTTACGGTTGCCTGGTCTCCGCCCCGTCCGAGTGCCATGTCAAGACACTGTTTTGCTATTTTTTCGCTCTCGGAAAGAGAGTCCGCACCGAGTCCGACACCTATTGAGAGAGTAAGCGGATATTTACCCGCAATTTTTATACTGCGTGCGGATTCAAGTATTTTGAATTTCCCTGCTATAATCTCATCGAGGTGACGGCGTTCAATGACGGCACAGAAAGTATTTGAATTGCTTTTTCTTACAAAACCGTTTGTTGTACTCATAAAGTTTTCTATGAGTTTTTCGACCTCGACGGAGACAAGTGCCTTTTCGCTTTCCTTGGCGTTCTGTAGAATCTCGTCGTAATTGTCAACGGTGATTATGACAACATTCGGCTGTGTGTCTTTGAGTTTGTTTTTTAGATATATATACTGTGTTTCGTCCTGAAAAAACAGGATATACAGCGAAACATCATTTTTTTCAAACTTTTCTGACGTAACTTTGTAAGTATCAGTGCCGACCGCGCATATACCGCCCTTTTCGGTAAGAGAGCCGAAATTAATGTGTTTTATGTCGCAGGTATCCATGCCGTAAATATCATGGTCTGCGGAGATTTTCTCCGAGAATGAATTGTTGTACCATATAATTTTTTTACTGCTGTCGATTACGGCGACGGGCGAGGGGAGGGAGTTTATATATTCGGCTGTCGAGTTTTCGAGGTGAGTATTCATGCGTGAGACGTGTTTTATAGTATTCCGTGAGAAAAAGAACATCTCGACGGCAAAAGCCACGGCGGTGATTATGGCGGTGACAAGAAGAATTATTCCGATAACAGTGTCATATTCGGCGAGCAGGAGGGAGGCGAGGAGAGCGACCGCACTAAGCACGATAAGCAATATAAATGAGACTGTCGGAAATTTGTTTTTCAATTTTACAGCTCCTTTCGGAAACGGCTATACTTCCATGATAATCGGCAGAATCATAGGACTGCGTTTTGTCTGCTGATAAATCTGCTCGGAAAGAGTGTCACGGAGTTTGCCCTTTAAAGCAGTCCACTCACGGAGTTCAGCACCTGAGCAGTTGCGGAGAGTTTTTACTAAAAGACTTTTTGACTCGTTCATGAGTGCTTCGGACTCCCTGACATAGACGAATCCCCTTGAAATTATATCAGGTCCTGAAACGACCGTGTTGGTAGTGCGTTCTATGCCGATAACAATAACGATAAGTCCGTCCTGAGCGAGATGTTTTCTGTCACGGAGAACAATAGAGCCGACATCGCCCACACCGAGACCGTCCACGAGGGTGCGACCGGCAGGGACTTGCGAGACAATGCCCATTTTTGTACCGTCTGTTTCAATTACATTTCCTATATCTGCGAGGAAAATATTTTCCTTTGGTATGCCCATTTGCAGAGCAAGGTCGGCGTGTTTTTTAAGGTGTTTAAATTCTCCGTGAATAGGAATAAAAAATTTCGGCTTTGTCAGTGAAATCATAAGTTTGAGTTCTTCCTGACAGGCATGACCCGAAACGTGTACTTCGTACATGGCTTCATAGACTACCTCCGCACCCGATTTCATAAGTTCATTTACAACCCTTGTAACGTATTTTTCATTGCCGGGAATGGGCGTAGCGGATATTATAATAAAGTCCATTGGCGTTATGCTGACTTTTTTGTGGTCGTTCAAAGCCATGCGTGTTAGTGCCGACATAGGCTCGCCCTGACTTCCCGTCGTGATTAAAACTATCTTTTCGCTCGCATATTCGTCCATCATCTCAATATCGATAATTATATTGTCGGGAACTTTCAGATAGCCAAGCTCTATAGCCGTGTTCATTACATTAACCATGCTCCGTCCGAATACTGCGACTTTTCTGTTGTATTTTATGGCACAGTCTATAATCTGCTGAACACGGTGGATATTTGAAGAAAAAGTGGCGATAATAATTCTCTTGCCCTCTGCTTTTCTGAAGAGTTTGTCAAAAGATTCTCCTACTGTTTTTTCCGAATGTGTATAGCCCGGGCGTTCGGCGTTGGTGGATTCGGACATGAGTGCGAGAACTCCCTTGTTGCCGAGTTCTCCGAAACGTGCGAGGTCTATAATACTGCCGTCTATGGGTGTAAAATCAACCTTGAAGTCGCCTGTGTGGATTATAACGCCCGACGGTGTGTGGATTGCCATGCCGACGGAATCGGGGATAGAATGGTTGACTTTTATAAATTCCACAGCCATACAGCCCATTTTAACCGTTTTTCTCGGAGCAACGACATTAAGATTTCTGGTCGGAAGATTATGTTCGCTGAATTTCCCCTCAATAAGACCCGCAGTAAGACGTGTTGCATAGATAGGGACGGCAACGTTAAGTTTTTTCATGAGATAAGCAAGTCCGCCTATGTGGTCTTCGTGTCCGTGGGTTATGACTATTCCCCGTAATCTGTCTTTGTGGCGGACTACATAGGAAAATTCAGGTATGACTATATCTACTCCAGGCATATCGGAGTCAGGGAACGACAGACCGCAGTCGAGGATAAACATATCGTTTGAACATTCAAAGACTGTCATATTTTTTCCTATTTCGTTGAGACCGCCGAGGGGGATAATCCTGACGGCTGACTTGCGGTTATTTCTTGTGTAGTGTGATTTTACAACAGCTGTTTCGTCGGCGATTTCCGCCTGATGTTCACGCTGAGGCGGTGCAGGTGTACGCTTTTTGTAATATCGTCTGGGCGGTGCAGAAGTTTTCGGAGCAGGTGTGTGCCTTGTTTTTTTCGGGTTTTCTTTCACTATAGTACCTCGCTTTCTGTAAATCTGATGATTGTTGATTATGCGGAAAAATATCTGAATATATTAGAAAAATCTTTATTTAAAATAATCTGCACAGACAAAAAAATCCGCCTAATCTCTGTATTTAACGGTCTGTTGATAACCGGTTAAAGATATAAGCAAAAAATCCGACAAAGCCGTTGTGTCGGAAGCAACAGTTATATACAATATAATTATACAGAATTATGAGGCTCGTGTCAAGAGTAAAACAAAAAAATCGCATATAATTAAAACAAATTAGAATATCACGGGGTGTATTCCCTCAATGTAATGTTGCAGAGTTCGGAGGCGGTTTCGGCTGAAAGTGCCTGTGCAGTGAGCATTATGCGGTTGCGACCGCTACGTGTAATAATTATTCGTCCGTCTGGTCGGTCTATCGTCTTTGGATTTTCAGGCGGAGAGGAGATAATAATTTCCCGTCTTGACGTTGCAAGCGGAGGGAGATTTTTTATTCTTTCGGAAAAGTCTTTTAGGTCGGCAGTAAGTTGCAGTATCATATAAAGGGGGTCGTTGAGAAAACGTTGTTGCACTGCTTCTGTCGGAATATTTTCACTTTCGGAAAAACGCCTTATATTCGGACTTTCCGCTATATAGTGGAAGTTATCGGGGAGGAATACAGCCTGTCCGCTTTCAGAGATTTTCAGGACATGGGCGAGAGTTAGTTTTTCGTGGGAGATAAAGCCGAGGTCGGCGGAAAAGGCGTTTACACGCTGTCCGTCGTCGGAAACCTGAAAAACAAGATTTTCGTCGTTGCCTGAGAAAAATTCGAGCCACAGAGACCGCACGGACTTATTGCCACAGCTTACGGAAGCAGGAATTGAACAGCTTATATTGCTTGAGGACTGTGCGAGATTTTCGGTGTAGATGTCACGGAAAGACGTTGTTCGCTTTATTTTTCCGCACTTTTCCGCAGTTTTTGCAGGCGGTGACTTGATGATTGCCGAGATGGTGGCAGAGGGAAGAGAAAAGGCATTTTTCCCGAAAATGTAGATTCGGGGTGAAGAACTTCCGCCTATGAAGATACCGCAGTCGGAAGAGAGCAGGGGGAGGGCAAAGCGGAAAGACGGCAGGTCGGTATTTTCGCATACGAAGACATCTTTTCCGCACTCCGATATGCCACAGCAGACGGCATACAGAACAGGGAGATTTGCGAATCCATCGCAACCGATGCTGAAACGTCCGAAGAAACGGGAGAGAGTCCGTCCGAAGTCCGAAGCCTCCGAAGTGCTGAATCTTGCGGAGGGCAAAGGCTCACAGAAACTGTTTCTGAAACTTAGACAACGATTTTCACCTATATACGCCATGTTTTTTTAACACTCCTTTTATACATATTTTTCACTTTTTATTATCGCTGTTTTTTCGGACTTTATTCATAAGCAGAATAAGCCCCGTGAGGTTCGGAATCGCCATAAGACCGTTGAATATATCCGAAACCGCCCAGACGGTTTTCATTTTAAAGACAGCTCCGAGAGATGCGACGACGGCGAATATTACACAGAAAACTCCGCCGAAATGTTCTCCCGAAAGGTAACCGAAAGCCGTTGCACCGCAGTAGTACCAGCCTATTACGGTACAGAATGCAAATACAGCGGTTGCAAATGCGAGGAACGGAAGGGAATATTTGCCCATAACAGAGGAAAAAGCCGATTCGACAGAGAAATCCCCACGCACGCAAAGAAGAGTAACGGCAGTCAGCGTACAGCAGAAAATCGTATCAAAAAATACTTCAAACATACTCCAGTTGCCTTGTAATTTCTGATTGTCACTTTTCGCAGAACTATGGAGGATTGCAGAACTTCCGAGACCTGCTTCATTGGAGAAAATCCCTCTTCTTATGCCTACCGATACCGCATAGCCCGATATTCCGCCGAAAGCCTGTTCCGCCCCGAATGCCTCATGGAAAATTTCAGAAAAGGCACGGGGAATGTTTTCCCTGAATTTAATTATTACGGCAAGACAGCCGATTATATAGAGAAGTGAAACGACGGGCAGAAGTGCCTGTGCGGTTTTTCCGATACGCTCAGCACCTCCGCTTATGACGAGATAGATTATAAGGCAGACAGCAGGAGCGAGGACATATTTTTTTATGTCGATGCATGAAACAAGGCTTTCCGAAAAAGTGTTTATCTGTACCATTCCGCCCATGCCGAGAGAAGCAAGCACACAGAATATTGCGAACATAACCGCAAGCCGTCTGCTGTTGAGACCCTTTTCAAGATAAGCCATAGTGCCTCTGGTTTTTCCGTCACTGTAAATCACAGAAAGGGAGTTTTCGGCATAGACGAGAGCCATTCCGAGAAAAGCTGATACCCACATCCAGAAAACCGCCCCCGCACCGCCTGTTGCAATTGCGGTTGCAACCCCTGCTATATTGCCTGTACCCATTGATGTTCCGAGCGAGAGACAAACCGTCCTGAACTGCGACAAACCTTTGTTTTCCGCCCTGTTGCGTGAGTTTTTTATAATATACGGAAACATTCCAAACTGTATAAAGCCGAGTTTTATGGTATATGCAAGACCTGTTGCAAGGAGGAGAAAGACAAGACCGCCACCCCATATAAAAGCGTTAATTTTTTCAATCAATTTAAAATCCCTCCGAAAAAAGTATACATTAAATAATATTTGTGGTATAATAGAAATATTACAGGTGCGGAGGGAGGGCTGTAAAGGCTTTTACATCATTATGCAAGGAGGAATAGTATCAAATGAAAAAATATTTTCCTGACAGCCACTGTCTTTTTACACTTAGGATTACGATAATTTCCGTATCGCTTTTGCTTGCGGTTGCGGTAAATTACTTCATAACGGTCGGACTGCTTGTAATCCTTACTGATATAATAATAGGAGCGTCGGCTTTTTTCCTGATGTTCGCATATCTTCCGCTGTTCATAAGGTCGCTCGGATATACCCTTACTGAAAATGAAATAATCAGGTCGGGGGGCGTGATAATGAAAACACACCAGTCCGTTAAATTTTCGTCCATACAGTACACAAAAGTAATAACAACGCCTTTTTCGCAATATACGGGAATTAACTTTATAGTCTGCTTTGTCTACGGCGGACGGCTGAGTCTGTTGTTTCTGAATCATGAAGATGCGAGGGAAATTCTTAAAAAAATTGACAGCTATACAAGCAGAGGAGGTGGCGGAGATGATTTATCATGAACACCCTTTGAGGATTCTGCGGTATTCAGCCAAAAATATATGGCTTCTGGTGTTTCCGCTTTTTCGTGGCATGAGGGTTATAAGGCTCGACGCTGACAGGCTTTATCAGTGGTTCAGGGGGGCGTGGCTCGATATAGCTGTGATAGGCGTTATAATACTTTTTGGTTATATAAGGTGGCATTTTTCAGGCATACAGATTACAGATACGGAAATAATCTATCGTGAGGGGATTTCCGCAAAAATCCGTACTTCCGTTCCTTTTGAAAACGTCAGTTCCGTAACGGTTGAGAGACCTTTTTACCTTGTGCTGTTAAGGGCGGTTAAGATAGGTTGCGATACAAGCGGTGGAATTTCGGGAAATGCAGATTTGAGGCTTATGGTTACGGAAAAATTTTCTGCTGAATTTCTCCGTCATATTCCCGAAACAGACGACAGGAACAAAGCCGAATAATTCACCGGCAGAAATACGCTTTCCGTTCTGCTTTTTTCGGTTTTCTTTTCAAGCGGTTTTTCAGGAGCGGTTTATATAGCGACTTTTTTCTTCAAAGGCGGAGACATTGCCCATGATATAATAAACGTCTCGCTTGAGAGAATAACCGAAACAACTACACGTCTCGGCGGAAAAATTCTTCTCGGCATACCCTCTGTTGCACTTGCGGTAGGTATTTTCTTTCTATCTGCATGGCTTGTCTCTTTCCTGATGAATATTTTCCGATATTTCGGCTTTACCGCCCACGGCGACGAATATCGTCTTAAAATTTCCTGCGGACTCTTCAACCGCCGTGAATACCGCATAACCTCCGCACATATAAATTACACCGACCTCAGACAAAATTTAATTATGAAATTTCTTGGCACTGTTGCAGTAAACATAAGCTGTGCGGGCTATGGCTCGGCAAAAAATCATCTTCCTGTACTTCTTCCCGTCGGTAAGGAAAAAAATATCGGTAAAACCCTTGGAAAAATCGGAATATTCGGCGGTGCGTCAAATGAATTTCGTCCGCAGAAAAACGGCTGGTGGCAATATATATGGAAACCTGTTATTACTGCCGTGATGATTTTTCCGCTTCATATCTTTACGGGAAAAATCTTCCCCGATATTTCGGAACTGACTTTTTTCTTCTCCGTGATGTCGGCTGTTCCTCTGCTGTGGTTTCTGGCGGTCGGATTCACTTCTTTCTTCACAAGCGGTGTTTCATTCTGTGACAGCAAAATCATTCTGAGATGTTCAAACGGCACGGACTTCCATACCGTTGTGGCGGAGCGTAGCCATATTGTCAAGGTCGGTATTCGGCAGACAGTTTTTCAGCAGATAAACGGAAAATGTACGCTTTTGCTTTGGATTGGCAGTGAGGAACGCTCGCATTTTCGCATAAAGTCCCTTAAATTGTCCGATGCGGTGGAGATATGTAAAATGCTTGACTATAATATAAATGAATGTTTCTGAAAAAAATATCTTGACAAATTTCCGACCGTGTGCTATAATACAAATGTGAGCGGACTATACAGCAGCGGAAACGCTTTTAGTTTACGAGGAAAGTCCGGGCATCACAGAGCAGGGTAGCTGTTAACGACAGCCGAGGGCGACCTCAGGGCAAGTGCAACAGAAATAAACTTCCGTTTCGGCGGTAAAGGTGGAAAGGCGAGGTAAAAGCTCACCGGAGTGCAGGAGACTGCACTGCCATGTAAACCCTACCTGATGCAACGTCTATTGGTGCTTTGTATCTTAACGTCTGCTCGGCGGATATGAAGTAATGACGGCTTTAACCGTTCGGCGACGGGCGGTATAGATAAATTGCTGTACACGACAGAACCCGGCTTATCGGTTCGGTCACACAAAAAAACTCCGTGTTCTGCGGAGTTTTTCTTGTTTATATAAATGTTATAATCATTACGGACAATGCAACCGCAATGCAGACGAGCAGAGAAATAAAAAGTCTCTTTTTCTTTGGTTTCCAGCGGTATTCAGGAATAATTCCCCTGATATACCTTTCCGCCTCCGCCCTTGAAATTTCGTTCGGAAGCTCTCTCACCTCGGGTCGCAGATAAAAAACTGCCCTCTCAAAATAAATGCTGTCTGGGTGGTTTATCTCGACGATTTTTCTGTTGACACCTTTAATCATAATTTTCCTCCTGAAAAAATATCTTCGGGAATATTATGGGAATCATTTCGGAATTTATTCACTCAGGTTACGCATATAGTGAAAAAGATACTGCTGTGCTATGCCCTGATTTTCTTCAATATATTCGGGAAAACCGTTTGGATAGTATTTTTCGAGAACTCTTTTTATCCATACGTCAACTGGGAAAGCCTCTGTCCTGTGCATTCCGAAAAGAAGAACGCATTCCGCAACTTTTGCCCCTACACCGCAGATTTTTTTGAGTTCAGCCCTTGCCTCGCAAATCGGCATTGCGGAAATTTTTTCAAGACTGACTTCGCCCTCCGCAACTTTCCGTGAAGCGTCGTATATATACCTTGCACGGAATCCGCTACGCAGATAGCCGAGACTTTCGGGCGTTTCGGAAGAGAGATTTTCGGCAGTCGGAAAAATTCCCCCGTAATGTCCGCAGAGACGGTCGATAATGCCTTTGATTCGGGGAATATTGTTATTCTGCGATATTATGAAAGAAACAAGGCATTCCCAGCTGTCCTGACGGAGAAGCCTTATTCCGCCCGCAAATTCGCAAGCCTTTTTCAGCGTTTTGTCTTCGGAAAACTGTTTTTTGAGTTCGGAATAATCCGTGCCGAAATCAAAGTAGTCATACCAGATATCATTAAAAGTTTTTTCGTCAGTGTCGTGAAAAATAAACTTGTTTCCGTCAGTCTGCGAGACGGTAAGCGGAGTGTTGAGAAAATGCCCCGTGTAAGTGCATGGATAGTCCGAGGGGATTTTTTTCCAGCGGAAAGCCTGTCCGCAGTCGAGGGTCTCGTCAAGGTCGAAATCATCGGCAGAGACGATAACGTCATTGCTTTTAACATAATAATCCATAGTTTTGCTCCTTTATGAAATTTTTGTGAAAAATCAACGAAAAGACTTGATTTTTCTGTTATATTATATTAAAATATTATTTATATTATAACAGTCAGGATTGATGTTTTTGAAAAAAGGTTTTTTTATTATATGCTTTTCGGTTTTTGTTTTTACTTTGCTTTTCGGCTGTTCGGGAAAAGTCCCTGAAATGAACAGCACGGAAAGAAGTTCCGAGAAAGCAGAGACAACTACGGAAACAACGACTTTAACCACCGTTCCGCCTCTGAAACACACAAAGGGTAAATATATTTACGATAACGCAAAGATTTTCGGAAAATCCGACTATAACGATATAAACGACTATATCGGCGGTCTGTGCGAGGAGTCTGAAATTAATATTGCCGTCGTAACCGAGAACGATATTAACGGCGAAAAACCTGAAAATTTCGCCAGAAAACGCTACAAAGAACTGTTTGACGGCAACGGCGACGGAATGCTCTTGCTTATAAATAATGATACAAAAGTTGATTATCTTTACAAAAGCGGAATATGCGAGGAGAATATTTCCGAAGAGGACGAAAAAAATGCTTTTTATACGGCAACGAGGGAGATTGTGGAGGGGGATTATAAATCGGCTGTCATCTGTATTATAAAACTTGCTGAAAACTGCATTTCGGGATAAAATCCGACATAACAGACGAAAATAAGACTTTTTTCGCTGTTGACTTTTCTGCTGTATGTGGTATAATCAAATAACTGTCTGCAAAAGGAGGAACTAATATGAGTGATATGGAAATGTTTTCAGATGTGATTGACAATCTGCCCGTACTGGCAAGGGAAAATCCGGACTCCGTAAAAGAGAGAATAACAGGTCTTTTCTTTGATTTTCTCGAATTATCGCACATTTATGACTCGGCAATAGAAGTTGTAAAGACCTATCTGAATATCCTTGACAGCGAATTTAAAGTTAAATTTCAGCGGAATCCGATACATTCCATAGAAAGCCGTCTAAAGTCTCCGCAGTCGATAATCGGCAAGCTACAGAAGAAAGAACTGCCGATTACTCCTGAGTCGGCAAGGAAAAATCTGCTTGATATTGCCGGAATACGTGTCACGTGTTGTTATATAAGCGACATATACAGCCTTGTGGATATGCTCTGCCGTCGTGACGACTTCACGATAATAAAGAAAAAAGATTACATAAAAAAACCAAAGCCGAGCGGTTACAGAAGTTATCACCTTATAATAAACGTTCCTGTGTGGCTTTCGTCAAAAAAAGAATACGCACCTGTCGAAATTCAGATAAGGACTATAGCAATGGATTTCTGGGCAAGTCTCGAACATCAGCTTAAATATAAGCCGTCCGCTTCGATAACGCCCGAAATTTCGGAAGAACTGCGGGAATGTGCAGAGAAGATAGCCGAGACGGATATTCAGATGCAGAAGATTTTTAACGAAATAAACGACCTTGACTGAATCATTATACAAAAAATTGACCTCGGAAAAAGGTCATTTTTTTTGTCCCGAAAACGAGGAAATAAGGCTGAATATAAAGAAAACAACGATATTTGCAGTTACGATTGTTGCACCGACAGGCGTGCCGAAAAGAAGTGAGATAAAAAAGCCTGTCCCTGAGCAGACTACCGAGATAACCGCCGAGCAGAGAATAACGCTTTTGAAACTCCTGAAAATACGCATTGCCGTTATGGCAGGGAAAATAATAAGTGCAGAGATAATCAGCGAGCCTACAAGTTTCATTGCAAGTACAATAATAAGGGCAGTTATAATTGCGATAATCAGATTATAGATTTCGGAATTTATTCCCGTGGCTTTTGAGAAATTCTCGTCAAAAGTAACGGCGAAAATTTTATTGTAGAAAAGCACAAAAACACAGAGTACCACGGCGGAAAGTCCCATACACAGCATAACGTCCGACTTGTCGAGAGTGAGAATCGAAGTCGAGCCGAAAAGCGTACTGCAAACGTCACCGGCGATATTTGCCGACTGCGAAAACATATTTATAAGCATATACCCGACCGCCAGAGCTCCGACCGAAATCATAGCTATCACGGCATCGCCTTTTATTTTCGTATTCTGCCCCGTCCGCAAAAGAAGTACCGCAGAAAGAACCGTCAGCGGAATTACTATAATCATTTGATTTGTTATTCCCGTGACTGTGGCAACCGCCGTTGCTCCGAAAGCCACGTGCGAAAGACCGTCACCGATAAATGAAAATCTTTTGAGGACGAGCGTTACTCCGAGCAATGAGGCACACAAGGCAACGAGAAGTGCAACGGTAAGGGCATATCTGACTATCGGAAATTCAAAGTAATATGCGATTTTTTCAAGCATTTTTTCCGCCCTCCGTTTCGATAAATTCAAGACCCGCACTGCTGTTTAGATAGTTTGTCTTTGTCCCGAAAAACAGCTGTTTTTTACTACCTATGTGAAGAATGTGTGAGGCGTATTTAAGGGCGGAATTAAGGTCGTGCGAAACCATTATTATAGTTATTCCCTCACGGTTAAGCGAGGCGATTAATTCATATAAATTCGTTTGTGCCTTTGGGTCGAGAGCCGTAACGGGTTCGTCAAGGAGAAGCATTTTTCTTGTCGCACACAACGCCCTTGCGAGCAGAACCCTCTGTTGCTGACCGCCTGAGAGTTCACGGTAACACCTGTTGGCGAGGTGGTTTATGTGGAGTTTTTCCATTGTTTTTTCGGCAAGTTTTTTTTCGTACTTGTTGTAGAACGGTCGCAGACCGCATTTTGCAAGACAACCCGAAAGAACGATTTCACGCACCGAAGCAGGAAAATCCCTCTGTACAGAAGTCTGCTGTGGAAGATAGCCGATTTCTTTTGCGGAGAAATCACCGCACCACTCTATTTCTCCGCTGACTTGCGGACGGAGACCGAGAAAAGCCTTTATAAGCGTACTCTTGCCCGAGCCGTTTTCGCCGAGAATGCAGAGATAATCGCCCTCACTGACGGTAAAGTCCAGCCCCTCGGTTACAATTCCGTCCTCATAGCCGAGCGTGGCGTTTCTGCAAATAATCTGCCTGCCCATCAGTTCAGTACCTCTTTCAGCACATCAAGGTTTTCCCTCATGACTGATAAATAGCTTGTGCCGTTTTCCGCCTGTTTTTCGGTAACCGATTGTATCGAGTCAAGAGTTATGATATTCTGATTTTTGGACTCTGTAGCGGATATTATCGCCTCTGCAACGGAAAAATCCGACCCCTCTATAGTAAAAATATTTTCTGTGCCGAGTTCATTTATTTTATCTGCAATAAAAGTTATCGTCTCGAAACTTGCTTCCGTTTCGGCACTGCACCCCGAAAAAACCGCATAGTAGTCAAGACCATAATCGTCCGTCAGATACCTGAAAGGAAAGCGGTCGCCGAATATAAGGGTTTTTTCTTTGACGTCCGAGAGTGCCGATTTATAGTCGCTGTCGAGTGCCTGTAACTTTTCCGTGTAGGTGTCGAGATTTGCCGAATATTCCGCAGAATTGTAGGGGTCTATATCGGAAATTGCGTCTGCAACAGCACCGCAGAGAATTTCAGCGTTGCCGAGTGAAAGCCATATGTGTTCATCAAATTCAGGCTCGCTGTTTTCGTCGTCGTCATACTCCATGCCCTTCTTGTATTCCTCCGTCTTTGCGTGACTGCCGAGCGAATCGAGCAGGCTTATTGCTTTCATATTCTTGTTTTTCGCCTGTTTTACGGCACTTTCTGCCCATTGGTCAGACTCTCCGCCGATGTATATGAACAGGTCGCAGGAAGAAATTTTAACCATATCGTCCATTGTAGGCTGATAGCTGTGCATATCCGAGCCGTTGCCGAGAAGATAAGTAATCTCAAAATCCGCCGTATTTTCGCCGATAATCTCTTTTACCCAGTCGTAAGCGGAAAAGACAGTGCAGACGATTTTTTTCCTGTCATTTTTATTTACAGCCTCCGCAGAACTGCAACCGGCAAGAACGCACGTTCCGAGAGAACAGCACACAGCGAGTGAAATAATTTTCCTGAACATAAAAAACCTCCGAAAAACAGGCACACCGCAGAACGATAAGCCCTGAATATGAAAATGAAAATCATTATCAATTTCAGATTATACCACATATGCAGTGTGCTGTCAAGGGGGTTTTGAAAAAAATTCAGATTATATTATTTTCCGCTTGCTCCGTAGTTTGAGAGAACTCTCGCCGAGGGGTCGTTTACATTACAGCCCTCCCAGTTTTTGTTAGGCATCCAGAAGTCTATAACCATTTCACTCTGTTCAGGATAGTATTTTTCAAATATTTCACGATACAGGAGAGACTCCTTTGTAAATGGTCTTGCGTGGGTGAATTTCTGTGATTTTTCGGAAAATTCTTCATCTGTATACTGATTTTCGGCATATTCTTTCAGATAGTCAACCATCGAATGTCCTACAGCGTCTGAGAACGCAGCCTTTTCCCTGTAAAGAATATCGTGTGGCAGATAATCGCCCTCAAAGGCATGACGGAGAAGATATTTTCCTTTGTTGTATTTATTCATTTTCATTTCGGGGTCTATTGCCATAACATATTTTACAAAATCCAAGTCACCAAACGGCACTCTCGCCTCAAGGGAGTTTACGGATATACACCTGTCGGCACGAAGTACGTCGTACATATGTAACTCTTTTACCCTTTTGACTGACTCTTGCTGGAACTCTTCAGCAGACGGGGCAAAGTCTGTATACTTGTATCCGAAAAGCTCGTCAGAAATTTCACCCGTCAGGAGTACACGCACGTCCGTCTGTTCGTGAATGGCTTTGCAGAGAAGATACATTCCCATGCTCGCACGGATTGTTGTTATATCGTAAGTGCCGAGGAGCTGAATAACGGTTTCGAGTGCGGAAATAACGTCGTCCTTTGTGATGATTACTTCTGTGTGTTCACTGCCGATATAGTCGGCAACCTGTTTTGCATAGCGTAAATCTATAGCATCGGTGTTCATACCTATTGCAAATGTGCGTATAGGTTTATTGCTTTTTCGCTGTGCGACTGCACATACAAGCGAGGAATCGAGACCACCCGAAAGCAGAAAACCCACTTTTGCATCGGCGGAAAGTCTTTTTTCTATGCCGGTAACAAGTTTGTCGTGAATGTTTTTGCAGACCGTTCCCAAATCATCATGAATGACTTCTTTTACTTCTGTCACATCACAATAGCAGACGAATTTTCCGTCCTTGTAATAATGACCCGTCGGAAAAGGCATGATTTTTTTAACTATGCCTGTTAAATTTTTTGCCTCGCTTGCAAATACAATTGTGTTTTCCTCGTCATAGCCGTAATAAAGCGGACGTATTCCTATAGGGTCTCTCGCAGCGACAAAGCTGTGATTTTCGGCATCATAGATAATGCACGCAAATTCAGCGTCAAGCGTTTTGAACATCTCAACGCCCATTTCCTTATAAAGAGGCAGAAGAATTTCGCAGTCGCTGTCGCTTCTAAATTTATAACCCTTTTTTATGAGTTCTTCCCTTATTGGCAGGAATCCGTAAATCTCGCCGTTGCAGACAATATAATTTCCATCGAGTTCAAACGGTTGCATTCCCTCAGGGGTGAGACCCATAATGGAAAGTCTCTGAAAGCCTAATATTCCGTCCTTTATATCGATAATGCGACAGTCGTCAGGACCTCTTGAAACAGTCGCCGAAAGACCTTTTTCAACTTTTTCAATACTGCCTGATTTTCCGCAGTAACCCATAATTGTACACATAATATTTTCCTCGATTCTTTATCTGTGAATTTTTTCGTCAAATTTATTTTTACAGCTTGCACCCGAAACGTCAAGCGGATATTTTCCCGAAAAACAGCCGTTGCAGAAGCCGTCCTCACTGTCAATAAGCCGACCGAGCGACTCAACGGGAAGATATGCGAGCGAGTCCGCCCCGATATATTCCGCAATTTCCGCTATACTTTTATGGTGACAGGCTATGAGATTTTCTTCCGAATCTATATCCGTTCCGAAGTGGCATGAATGGATAAAAGGCGGAGACGATATACGGACGTGAACTTCCTTTGCACCAGCCTCACGCAGAAGCCTTACTATCCTTGCACATGTAGTGCCACGCACTATGGAATCGTCAATCATAACAACACGTTTTCCGCAGATTGTTTCTTTTATGACATTCAGCTTTATTTTTACAGCACTTTCACGCTGATTCTGCGACGGCTGAATAAAACTCCGTCCGATATATTTGTTTTTTATAAAGCCCGTGCCGTACGGAATACCGCTTGCCCTTGAATAGCCAAGACCTGCGTCAAGTCCCGAATCAGGAACGCCTATAACGATATCGGCATTGACGGGACTGCTTTCCCACAGAATTTCTCCTGCTTTAAGTCTCGCCGTGTGAACGGACTTTCCTTCTATAACGGAATCAGGTCTTGCAAAATAGATATACTCAAATATGCAGATGTTTTCTTTTTTACGGCAGTGAGTGGTGACGGAATGCAGTCCCTCGTCGTTTATAACGACTATTTCGCCCGCCCTCACATCACGGAGAAATTTTGCACCTACAGTATCCAATGCACACGATTCCGAGGCTACGACATATGCACCATCGCCCGTAACGCCTATGCACAGCGGTCTGAAACCGTCGGGGTCTCTGAATGCAATAAGCTTTGTTGCGGTCATGAGTATGCACGAATAAGCCCCTTTTATGTTTGGTATGGCTCTTTCCACAGCCTCTTCCGTTGACGAACATTCAAGGCGTTCCCTTACTATCGAATAGGCTATTGCCTCCGTATCCGAAGTGCCATGAAATATAGCTCCCGACAGTTCAAAAGACCTGCGGAGTTCTTCCGTATTTATCAGGTTACCGTTGTGAACGAGAGCCATATTTCCCTTTATATGACGTATGACAAGCGGTTGTATGTTGTTGTGATTGTGTCCGCCAGAGGTGGAATATCTGACGTGTCCGACCGCCATATTTCCCGTGCCGAGTCTGTCGAGTTCCTTACGGCTGAAAACTTCCGAGACAAGACCGTCCGCTTTTTTATGTGAAAATACACCGTCATCGCATACGGCTATACCACAGCTTTCTTGTCCTCTGTGCTGGAGTGCATAAAGTCCGAAATATACGGACGAAGCGACATCAGCCGTCTTTTTTTCCCATATTCCGAAAACTCCGCATTCCTCGTGCATTTCGTCAAACATAGATATTACCGCCTTTACAGATACTGTTCATTTATTTTATCAATTATTTCCGACGCCGAAATTACTTTCCGCTGTCTGTGATTCATTGCATACTGCTCAATATAAGCGTGTGCCTCCTCTTCCGTCATGTTCCGATACTGCATAAGCATGAATTTAGCCTTGTCGATTATTCTTATTTCGTCAATCTTTCTTTCGAGCCTCACAGTCTCAGAATAAAGCTTCCATGTTCTTCTCATGGCTATGTCAACTGTCTTTGCAATCTGATACAGAACGCTTTTATTAAAAGGTCTGCCTATGATTATTATTCCGAGCCTTTCCGCACGGTCTCTGATTTTCTCCGCATTTTCGGCTTTGGCTATCATTATACAGTTTGCGGTTGTGTTTTCCACGATATATTCTGCGAGGTCTTTTCCCGAAGAGTCGGAAAGAGGAGCATAGATAACGGCGAGGTCGCATGGTACATCGGAATCAAAAATATTCCTCGCCTGTACTGCCGTTTCCGCCGTGCGTATATTGCAGTGGAAAGTCTCACGCATGAAATCCGAAAGAACATCTTCCGCACTTTTGTTGCTTGAAATTATAAGAACGTTTTCCAAAGCTAACCTCCGTCAGAGACTGTAGAAATATTTCTTGTCCTCAAAGGATTCCTTGTCGTATGCGGAGGAATATTCTTTCCATTCCGTTCGTTTTTCCGAAATAAGAAAATCAAGAATATTTTCAGGAATATGTTTTTTAAGAAAGTCCGAGTTTTCGGCATATCCGACAGCCTCAGAAATATCTTTCGGGAGTTTTTCTCCGTTGTCGGCATTTTCGGGAGGAAGTGAAAGATTATTTTCTATTCCGTCAAGTGCGGAATAAATCATAAGACCGAACACATAGTAAGGATTGCACGCACAGTCGGGAGCTCGGAGTACAAAAGGTGCTTCGTTGCTGTCGATTTTTATAAGACGGTCGTTTTCCGAGCGTGACCACGTTATATTACGGGGGGCGGAGAACTCTCCGAGACGGCTGTATGAATTTGCAGTTGAGTTTGTGAATATAGTAAACTCTTTTATATATTTCATTATTCCCGCACCCGCATTTTCAAGCATTTCAGAAACGTCTTTCGGCGTATTGTCCTCGAAAAATTCATTGTCTTTGATTATGCTGAAACTTATGTGCATACCGTTTCCGCATTCATTCCTGACAGGTTTCGGCATAAAGCTTGCGTGTACTCCGTGCTGGTATGCGACTGACTTTACAGCCGATTTGAAACTCAGGAAAGTATCTGCCGATTTGAGTGCGGAAGCCGAATTGAAGTCTATTTCATGCTGACCGTTTCCGCTTTCGTGGCGTGAAGAAATAGGGTGTATACCCATTTGTTCTAAAGTAAGGCAGACATCACGGCGGATATTCTCGCCCTTGTCGTCGGGGGCAATATCGCAGTATCCTGCATAGTCATGCGGAATTTTAGTAGGCAGACCGTTTTCGTCCGTGCGGAAAATCGAGAACTCGCAAGATGTACCGAAACGGAAACAACAGCCTTTTGATACAGCGGTTTTCATGGCTTTTTTCAGAAAATATCTTCCGTCCCCTTCAAACGCCCTGCCGTCTGCATAGCGTATATAGCAGAACATTCTTATAACACGTCCCTGTTGCGGTCGCCACGGCAGAAGAGTCATAGTCTGAGGGTCGGGAAAAAGGAATAAGTCTTTTCCCTCAGCAACCGAAAAGCCGTCTATTTTCTTTGCGGTAATCCTCGCACCGTGTGCAAAAACAGCTGAAAGTTCGGAAGAAAGAATAGATATATTTTTCATTTTTCCGTTTATGTCACAGAAAGCGAGTTTGACAAATTTAACATCATTTTCTTCTGCATAGTGCAATACTTCGTTTTCGGAATAAATCATCTTAAATATTCTCCTTTTATCCGATATTTGTATAGCCCATTAAATACTTGTCAACCTCTGCGGAAACGTCACGACCCTCACGGATTGCACGTACAACAAGTGACTGTCCTATGTGCATATCGCCTGCTGTAAAGACTTTTTCAACGTTTGTGGCAAATTTTCCGTTTTCCGTGCGGACGTTGGTACGCTCATTCAGTTCAACCCCGAAAGCTTCGGCAATGTAACTCTGACAACCGAGGAATCCGACAGCGATAAGGCATAACTCGCAAGGAATAATCTGCTCGCTGTTTTCGACTTCCTGCATGAATCTCCGTCCCGTTTCAGCGTCAACGGCAGACTGCATTTTCACAGTTTTCAGTGCGGAAAGATTACCGTTTTCGTCCTTGATAAATTCCTTTACGGTCGTTTCATAAATACGAGGGTCGTTTCCGAAAACAGCTATTGCCTCTTCCTGTCCATAGTCGGTCTTGCATACTCTCGGATATTCAGGCCATGGATTACTGTCTGCACGTTCGTCAGGGAGTTTCGGCATCATTTCAAGCTGAGTAACCGATTTACAGCCGTGGCGTAATGAAGTTCCCACACAGTCATTTCCCGTATCTCCTCCGCCTATAATGACAACATTCTTGTCTTTTGCGGAGATATAATTTCCGTCCTCAAGATTTGAACTGAGCAGGCTTTTTGTCGTTGCTTTCAGGAAGTCAACCGCAAAATGAATGCCGTTTGCATCACGTCCGTCCGCTTTTATGTCCCTCGGATTTGAAGAACCGCACGCAAGCACAACGGCGTCGAAATTATCGAGAATTTCATTAGCTGACTTATTTCTGCCAACGTCGGCATTTGTGACAAACTCCACTCCCTCGGCTTTCATGAGAGCAACACGGCGGTCTATTATATGCTTTTCAAGTTTCATATTCGGAATACCGTACATCAGCAGACCGCCAACCCTGTCATCACGTTCAAAGACCGTAACGGAATGCCCACGCTTATTTAATGTATCAGCTGTTGCAAGTCCCGATGGACCAGAGCCGATAACGGCAATTTTCTTTCCGCTTCTCTGTTTCGGAATCTGCGGAGTCACAAGACCATTTGCAAAGCCGTTTTCTATTATAGTGTTTTCGTTGTCACGTACGGAAACGGGGTCGCCGTTAAGTCCGCAGGTACAGGCTTTTTCGCAGAGTGCAGGACAGACACGTGAAGTAAATTCAGGAAAATTATTTGTCATAAGCAGACGTTCAAGTGCCTGTTCCTTGCGGTCGTGATAAAGAAAATCATTCCATTCAGGAATAAGATTATTCAGCGGACAGCCCGAAATCATGCCTTTTATGGCTTTTCCGTTCTGACAAAACGGCACACCGCAGTCCATGCATCTTCCTGCCTGTTGTTTTCTCTTTGTCTCATTCAGCGGAGAATGAAACTCGTTGAAATTTTTTATTCTTTCGAGGGGAGCGACCGCAGAGCAGTCCTCCCTTGTATAGTCAAGAAATCCTGTAGGCTTTCCCATAACTCATGCCTCCTTGGTGATAAGATAAAATGCTTCAATTTCCGCCTGTTCGCTGTTCATACCCTTTTCCTCAAGAGCAACGACGGCATTCTTTATCTTTGCGTAATCGTGCGGAATAATCTTCTTGAAACTCGGCAGATAAGCAACGAAATTATCAAGTATTCTCCTTGCTTTTTCCGACCCCGTAGCTTCGGCATATTCCTCTATAATTCCCCTGAGTTCGATAATATCGTACTTTTCGGAAACTGATTCAAGAGAAACGAGAGCCTTGTTGACTTTCATGTATAAGTCCCTGTCCTCGTCGAGAACGTAAGCAATACCGCCCGACATACCTGCGGAGAAATTTTTTCCTGTTTTTCCGAGTATAACCGCACGTCCGCCCGTCATATATTCGCAACCGTGGTCACCTACGCCTTCGCAGACCGCAACAGCTCCCGAATTTCTTACACAGAATCTTTCACCCGCAATGCCGTTTATAAAAGCCTTGCCCGACGTTGCACCGTAGAGAGCGACATTTCCAACGATTACATTATCTTCTGCCCTGAATCCCGACTTTTCAGGCGGACAAAGAATGAGTTTACCGCCCGAAAGACCTTTACCGAAATAGTCATTACTGTCTCCGTGGAGTTCGAGAGTGAGACCTTTAGGAATAAACGCCCCGAAACTCTGTCCGCCACTGCCATTGCATTTTACTGTAAAAGTATCGTCGTCAAGCGAGTTTTCGCCGAAACGCCTTGTAATTTCAGCACCGAAAAGCGTGCCGAGAGAGCGGTCTGTATTCTTTACATCTATTTCAATTGTTTTCTTTGTTCCCGTCTTTAGTGCGGAAAACATCTTTTTCATGATTACTTTCTTGTCGATTGTCTCGTCAAGCCTGAAGTCATAGACATCTTCGGGACAGAATGACTGTTTTTCTTCGGACGGAATTTTACAGAGGATTTCCGAAAAATCAATTTTTTCACCGTCTGTATTGTCTTTCTTGTAAAGTAAATCAGTGCGTCCGACGAGTTCGTCAACAGTGCGGATACCGAGTTTTGCCATATATTCACGGAGTTCCTGAGCGACAAAGTGCATGAAGTTTACTATATACTCAGGTTTTCCCTTAAAACGTTTTCTGAGTTCAGGATTCTGTGTTGCTATACCCATGGGGCAGGTATCGAGATTGCAGACCCTCATCATCACACAGCCCATTGTAACGAGCGGAGCAGTCGCAAAGCCAAATTCTTCCGCACCGAGAAGGCACGCAACAAGAACGTCACGACCTGTCATAAGTTTTCCGTCCGTTTCGATTACAACACGTGAACGCAGACCGTTCATGATAAGTGTCTGATGTGCTTCCGCAAGACCTAATTCCCATGGCAGACCTGCATTATATATCGAGCTTTTCGGAGCAGCACCCGTACCGCCGTCATATCCTGAAATGAGAATAACCTGAGCCCCTGCCTTTGCAACACCTGCCGAGACAGTTCCGACTCCTGCCTCCGAAACGAGTTTTACAGATATACGTGCATTTTCGTTGGCATTCTTCAAATCATAAATAAGCTGTGCCAAATCTTCGATTGAATATATATCATGATGCGGAGGAGGGGAAATAAGTCCCACGCCTGCCGTTGAGTGCCTTGTTTTCGCAATCCACGGATAGACTTTTCCCGACGGAAGATGTCCGCCCTCACCTGGCTTTGCACCCTGAGCCATTTTTATCTGAATTTCCTTAGCTGATACGAGATACTCGCTTGTAACTCCGAAACGTCCCGACGCAACCTGTTTTATAGCAGAACACCTGTCCGACTTGAGTCTTTCGGGACTCTCTCCGCCCTCGCCTGAGTTTGACTTTCCGCCTATGCGGTTCATAGCAACTGCCATGCACTCGTGTGCCTCCTGCGAGATAGAGCCGTAGGACATTGCCCCCGTCTTGAAACGTCTGCATATACTTTCAACGCTTTCAACTTCTTCAATCGGTATACCGCCGTTTTCGTCAAATTTAAATCCGAGCAGACTTCTCAGTGTAAGATTATTATCCTCACGGTTTACGCACTCGGAATACTCTTTATAAGTATCATAGTCGCCTTTGCGTGTAGCCTCCTGAAGCAAGTGTATAGTTTCGGGAGTGTAGAGATGTTCGCTTTTTCCGCTTCTGAGTTTGTGACTTCCCGAACTTTCAAGCGAGCCGTTGACGGAGAGACCGAGCGGGTCGAATGCCTTGTTATGCAGAGATTCAGTCTGTCTGCTTATATCGTCGAGAGTTATTCCGCCGATACGGCTTACTGTACCTCGGAAGTATTTTTCCGTCACATCGTGGGATATTCCGACAGCCTCAAAGAGCTTTGAACCCTGATATGACTGTATAGTAGATATACCCATTTTTGAGGCTATTTTTACAATGCCGTGCAGTACAGCGTTGTTATAGTCGGTTTCGGAAGCATAAAAGTCCTTGTCAAGCATACCTGTATTAATAAGGTCTCGGATTGTCTCCTGTGCGAGATAAGGATTTATGGCACAAGCACCGTATCCGAGAAGAGTTGCGAAATGATGTACTTCCCTCGGCTCTGCACTTTCAAGAATCATTGCCACTGCTGTACGTTTTTTGGTTGAAACAAGATGTTGTTGAAGTGCGGAAACAGCGAGGAGCGAGGGAATAGGAGCGTGATATTCGTCAACGTCCCTGTCCGAAAGAATAAGGATATTCGCACCGTCCCTGTAAGCCTTGTCAGCCTCTATGAAAAGCCTTTCGATAGCCCTTTCAAGAGAAGTGCCGATATAATATGTAATCGGAATAACAGCCGTTTTAAGTCCCTTTACTTTCATGCTTTTTATTTTAAGCATATCCGTACTTGTGAGAATAGGATTCTCGATTTTGAGGACGTGGCAGTTTTCAGGCTTTTCCTCAAGGATATTTCCGTCCTCGCCTATGTATACGCTTGTATCCGTCACAATCTCTTCACGGATAGCGTCGAAAGGCGGATTAGTAACCTGTGCGAAAAGCTGGCGGAAATAATTGAAGAGGGGAATATTTTCCGAATCAAGCGGAGGAATCGGAACGTCCGAACCCATGGAGGCTATAGGCTCTGCACCGTTTTCAGCCATGGGCAGAATACTTGTCCTGATGTTTTCGTATGAATAACCGAAAGCCTTCTGAAGTTTCACAAGTTCGTCATGTGTGTATGTACGCACGTTTTTGTTTGGAATATGCAAATCGTGCAGACGTACTAAATTAGCGTCAAGCCATTCACCATACGGCTGTCGTGAAGCATAATAGCTTTTAAGTTCGTTATCGTCAATGAGTCTGCCTTGTACCGTATCGGCAAGGAGCATTTTTCCGGGGCGGAGTCTGTCTTTTCTTACTGTCTTTTCAGGCGGAACATCTATACAGCCCGTTTCAGAGGAGAGAATAAGAAAGTCATCATCTGTAAGAACGTATCTTGACGGACGAAGACCGTTTCGGTCGAGTACAGCACCCATAACGTCGCCGTCGGAAAAGAGTATTGAAGCAGGACCGTCCCACGGCTCAATCATTGTTGCATAATATTGATAGAAGTCATATTTTTCCTTTGAGATGGTGCGGTTGTTTTTCCACGGTTCAGGAATGGTAATCATGACGGCAAGCGGTAAAGGCATACCCGACATAACCATAAATTCAAGGGCATTGTCGAGACGTGCGGAGTCCGACCCCTCTGTATTTATAGCAGGAAGAATCTTGTGCATATCGTTTTTCAGTGCTTCACATGACATTGTTTCCTCACGTGCAAGCATTTTATCAGCATTTCCCGTGATAGTGTTTATCTCGCCGTTGTGTACGATAAAGCGGTTAGGGTGGGCTTTCTGCCAGCTCGGATTTGTATTTGTTGAGAAACGTGAATGCACCATAGCAATCGCCGATTCAAAATCTTCATTCTGTAAATCGCAGTAAAATTTGCGGAGTTCGTCAACAAGAAACATTCCTTTATAAACTATAGTTCTGCTCGAAAGTGATACTACATAGGTATTCTCATTTGACTGCTCGAAAATTCTTCTTGCAATAAAAAGTTTTCTGTCAAATTCAAGACCCTTTTCACAGTCATCGGGGCGTTTTACGAATCCCTGCATTATATACGGCATACTGTCGAGAGCCTTTTGTCCGAGTACAGTCGGAACTGAGGGAACTTCCCTCCAGCCGAGAAAATCCATTCCGTTACGTTGCAGAATAATTTCAAACATTTTCTTTGCCTGATTGCGTTTTAATTCGTTCTGAGGGAAAAAGAACATTCCTACGCCGAAATCGCCGTCTCCGCCTATATCAAATCCGAGCTTTTCGGTTTCCTTTCTGAAAAATCCGCACGGCATCTGCACAAGTATACCAACGCCGTCGCCTGTCTTTCCCTCCGCGTCCTTTCCTGCACGGTGTTCAAGTTTTTCTACTATTTTAAGGGCATTTTCAACAACTGTTCTCGATTTTATACCCTTTATATTGACAACCGCCCCTATTCCGCAGTTGTCGTGTTCAAACTGCGGTCTGTAGAGTCCCTGTTCGGAAAACGGCTGTTCTGTTCTGAAGTTATCCATAATGTTCACGCCTTTCAATAATTATGAAATAAAAAGACGTTCATAAGGGTATAAAAAGCCCTCAGTGAACGTCCTTGTCCTTAAAATAAATATTATCATGTACGGAGCAAAAAGTCAAGGGCAAAATTTAAGTTTCGTGAAAATATACTTTAAATCTTTACAAACCGAGATAAAAATATCAATTCTGCTGAAACTGCGGAAAACCTCTTGACAAATCGTGAAAAGAGGTGTATACTTGCATTGTAAACAGCAAAGGGGCTGAGGACTTTTATAAGGGTCTTTAGCCTTATTTTTTTAAGTACTTAATTTCCATACACAAAGGGGTGTATGTTTTCCTGAAGTTTTCGGGGATTCATATACCCTTTTGATTTTTCATGCTGTATATTTTTATGGGAGGTATTTTTATGACAGACGAAATTATGAAAGCAATAGGAGAAACAGTTAATGAATCTGCTTTCGGAATATGGTTTCTTATTGCGGTATCGCTTGTATTTTTCATGCAGGCGGGATTTGCAATGGTTGAGACGGGATTTACCCGTGCAAAGAATGCTGGAAATATCATAATGAAAAACCTTATGGATTTCTGTATAGGTACTGTTATGTTTATACTTATCGGTGCAGGTCTTCTCATGGGCGAAGATGTAATGGGATTTATCGGCAAGCCTGGGTTTGATATATTCACGGAATATCAGAATTTCGATTTTTCAAACTTTGTCTTCAACCTTGTTTTCTGTGCAACAACGGCTACTATCGTTTCGGGAGCTATGGCAGAGAGAACGAAATTTTTATCATACTGTGTGTACTCGGGCATAATCAGCGCACTTATATATCCGATAGAGGCACACTGGATTTGGAGTGCTGACGGCTGGCTTTATAAAATGGGATTCCACGATATATCAGGCTCTTGTGCAATTCACATGGTGGGCGGTATATCGGCACTTGTCGGTGCTAAGATACTGGGTGCGAGAATAGGAAAGTTCACCAAGACGGCAGACGGCGAAATAAAAGTAAACGCTATCCCTGGGCATAACCTTACAATAGGCGCACTCGGCGTGTTTATCCTTTGGTTCGGCTGGTATGGCTTTAACCCTGCCGCTTCAACTTCCGTCGAAATGCTCGGCTCTATATTCCTCACTACTACAATAGCTCCTGCCGTTGCAACTCTCACGTGCATGA
>CAMWQJ010000010.1 GCA_947176415.1 uncultured Ruminococcus sp.
ATAAAACAGAATAAATATAATATTTGTTTTTATTAGCGGAGATTTAATATGGTGTTTTAATTATTTCTTCAGGCGGGAAAGGCTGTTTAAAAAATCATATATTTTCGCTGATATTTTTTAACTGATATATTATAAATTATTTTAAGGAATTTCAGGAAAGGCAGGTATATTATGAAAGTGGTGAAATCAAGAATTTTAAGCCTGATTGTCAGCCTGATTACCGTCTTTTCGGTGTTTTCAATGATAGTGCCGTCTATGTGTGTAAAGGCTGATGAAAATGACAAGTCCCTTGTGCTTGTCTGCAAAAATGATGATACTGTACTTGTCGGCGTGGAATGGAAACTATATCTCGTAGGTCGTCGTACGACAGACAGCCGTAATTTTGAGATGATAGGAGACTTTATAAACAATCAGATTAATATGCGTAATCTCTCGGAAGAAAGAATCAACATGATTGCACAGACTTTTCAGACATATGCCGTTACTGAAAATATCAGTCCTCTGCAGGAGGCAAGTTCCGATTTAAACGGCGAGGTTACTTTTTCAGGACTCGGAGCAGGTCTCTATCTTCTGACGGGCAAAACTCATCAGGTGGATTATAATTATTATGTTCCGACAACCATGCTTCTCGAAGTAAGGGAAGACGATACGACAGTAAGGCATGACGCTTTTCCGAAATTTTCATATCAGGTTATGAGCAGTGAAAAAAGAAACTACACGGTAAGAAAAGTATGGGAAAACGACGACCCTGAAACACGTCCCTCGCAGATAATTGTTGAACTTTACAAAGATGATGAATTTGAAAGGTCTGTTATTATCAGTGAGGAAACCAACTGGGTTTACAGATGGACGGACGACGACCCGAGTGCGTTATGGCTCGTTGCGGAAAAGTATGTTCCTGAGGGATATGAAATGCGGACGGACTTCAATTCACAACAGTATCTCATTCAGAATACGTATTATGACGATGCAAAGCCAGTCCCTCCCGATAAGAACGACTACATAATGACTACTACTGACATACATGATACGCCGTCGGATTCTTCTACAACGACGACGACTGTCGCAACGTCAGATATTGACGGTGGCGAGGGCGATAAGTCACGCACAACCATAACGGGAAATGTTGACAGCACCGAAGATAACAGGACACACACAACAACTACTGCGGACGATAATACAGGCACGAACTCTACAACTATCGTTACAGGAAGTATCAACGGCAGTGAGTTTGAAAATACCACTACAACGGCGGACGGACAGCGTAAACCCGACAATCAGGAAAGCACAAGTGGCGGAAATTCGGGAAGCGGAAACAGTCAGAACAGCAGTTCAGGCGGTTCGTCGGGCGGAAAACTTCCGCAGACGGGTCAGCTCTGGTGGCCTGTGATTCCGCTTGCAACGGGCGGTGTTCTGTTTATTTCGGCAGGACTTGTTATAAGGTCGAGGAGACGGACGGAAGAATGATTTTTTCTGAAAAGGGGGCTTGTCATGACTGACAAGGAACTTCATAAGCTGAAACGCATTGAACTTCTTGACTTGCTTTTTTTCATGCGTAAGGAACTGGACGAACTTCGGGCGGAAAATGAAACTCTCAGAAAAAAACTCGAAAATTACTCGGCTGACCATGAAATGCTTGAAAAAATTTTCAGAGACGTGTGCCGTGAAGAAGAAAGCGAAAAGGGGACGGCAGTATGCGAAAAAAACCGCTGAATCTCTCGGGCGATAGTCTTCCGACTGCCGAACAGTTGGACAATGAAATCCGCCTGCTGAAATACCGCAGGGAGTTTTACGGAATGCTCCGCAGTACAGCGTCTTCACTTCTCGTTGTCACGGCAGTGGCGGTGCTTGTCTCAATGCTACTGCTTCCGATTCTCAGGGTTACAGGCACAAGCATGACACCCACCTTACAGAACGACCAGCTTGTCGTATGTTCTAAACGAAGTGGCTTTAAATCGGGCGATGTCGTGGCTTTTTATTACAATAACAAAATTCTGCTGAAAAGGGTTATCGGTACATCGGGGGACATTATAGACATAAAAGATGACGGCACGGTCTACGTCAACGGCGAAATTCTCGAAGAGCCTTATGTAAGTGAACTTGCACTCGGCACTTGTGATATAACACTTCCTTATCAGGTGCCTGACAACAGGATTTTCGTCATGGGCGACCACCGCTCCGTTTCTATAGACAGCCGTTCAGTTACGGTGGGCTGTATAGCCGATGAATACGTTATCGGCAAGGTTGTTTTAAGGCTGTGGCCTTTCGGTATTGTAGGAAGTTCATATTTTTAACATAATATTTCAGAGGAAACAGCTTTGCTTAAAAGATTTAATTCTGTAATTCAGGATTTTTTCTATATCCTCAGAATACATATACAACGCAGAAAAAAGGCATAATCATACGTGCGGAGGCGAAAATTCCGTTCTCTGCTAAGCTTAATCCGATTATTAAGGAGAATAATTATGAAAAACACTAAAAAACTTTTAGCTATGCTATCTGCCCTCACTCTCTCGGCGTGCTGTTTAGCTCCTGTGGCTATGAATGTTTCCGCTGAAGATACAGCTTCGATTACAATTGAGGGTATTTCTACTGCACAGACACATACGTTTGAAGTTTATCAGGTATTTACCGGTGAACTTGATGCAGAAAAGAAATTCACAAATCTTAAATGGGGCAGTGATGTTACACAATATAACAATGAAAATGTTAAATCAGGAGATTTGGTAGACCCTGACACTGTCATTGCTCTCGAAAATGGTGACGCAAGAGCTATCGCAGATAACCTGATATTAGCTACAACAGGTTTTAAAACTATGGAATCATCAAACGGTACTGCAACGCTTACGGGTCTTGCTGACGGTTACTATGTAATAAAAGACGTTACTGATTTAAGCGAGGCAGACGACGCCAATTCTTCATGGATTGTACAGGTTGCAGGTAGTTCAACAGTTGCTATAAAGAATGCCAAGCCTACAGTAGATAAGCAGGTGCTTGATGAGATAGCTGACGCAGAAATAGACAGTCCAGACGGCTGGGGCGAATCTGCCGACCACGCTATCAACGAGACTTTCCAGTTTAAACTTACAGCTACGATTCCTGCTGATGAGAACCTTACGGCATATGACACATATAAGCTCGTATTCCATGACAAAATGTCAAACGGCGTTACATTTGACAGCATAGCAAGCGTTGATTGGCTTTATTTCGACAAGGCAAAGAGCAGATTGACGTGGGGAGGCGAACTACTTAATAACGATAATTACATTGATTACACAGAAACGGCAACAAATGCAAAAAATAAGGCAGGTCTTGATTGGACTCTGACTATTGATAATTTGAAGTCAATTGTCACTGAGAAATCAGAAGTTATCGGTAGTAACGTATTCGGTAAGGAAGAAATAACTGTTGAAGTTATTTACAATGCACATCTGAATGAGAATGCAGTTGTTGATAAGAATGGTAAGCAATTTGGTACAACCGACGATACAAATAACAACAGCGTTTACCTCGAATACTCCAACAACCCTGACAACTTCGGGGAAGGTGACAAGCAACCTACAGAAACAGGCAAGACACCTAAAGACTATGTATGGGTATTTACATATGGGGTAGATAACACCAAGTACGCTGTTGAAAAGGCAGATGGAAACGAACTTGCAGGGGCTGAGTTCTCACTTCACAATGCCAAAAAAAATGGTGAGATTGATAATGATAGCAAAATTAAAGTGAACTGGAATGAAGATAGAAATGCTTATGTTGTTGCTAAGGAAGACGATGATTCTGCAACAACAGTACTTGAATCACAGAATGGTGAAAATAATAAGGGTACATTTAACATTTTGGGACTTGATGCAGGTACTTATTATCTCGTGGAAGACAACGCACCAGCAGGCTATAACGAAATAGAGCCACTAAAGATTGTAATCAGTGCTGGACACATGGAGGAAGGGGAAACTGTTGCACTGACATTTTCAAGTAATAAATGTGAGGGTATGACAAATGATATCGTCGATACAAGGACATCACAGCTCCCGTCAACCGGTGGCATAGGTACAACGCTCTTCTATCTCGGCGGTGGCTGTATGGTAGCGGTATCGGGTATATTACTCATCTCTAAAAAGAGAATGGGCAAGAGAGAAAACTAATCTCTCGGAAAAATTGACACAGACTGAATAAGTTGGATTTATACTGCCGGCGGAGAAATCTGTCGGCAGTATCTGCCGAGGAGGAAGCACGGGTGAAGAAAAAAAAATCAGGAATAGTTTCAACAATTATACTGATAGTAATGCTTATTGTCGGTCTTGCAATTATGCTTTATCCGTCTTTCAGCGACTGGTGGAACAAAAATAAAGCGTCTCATGTCATTTCAAGCTATCAGGAGGCTGTCGCAGACCTCAGCGAAGAGGACTATTCGGCGATTCTCAATTCTGCCTATGAGTACAACAGAAAACTCGCAGGGCTGTATGCTCCTTTCACAAACTATCAGGAGATAGACGGCTATGAGGATATACTGAATCTGTCGGGGTCGGGTATAATCGGCTATATATCGATACCACAGATAAGAATCGAGCTTCCTGTATACCACGGCACGAGCGAAGACGTACTCAATGTTGCGGCGGGTCATCTTCAGGGGTCGTCATTTCCCGTCGGCGGAAAAAATACGCACGCTGTAATCTCGGCACACAGGGGTCTGCCCTCCGCAAAGCTCTTTACGGATTTGGACCAGCTCGTCGAGGGAGATACTTTTACAATAAACGTACTCGGCGAAGTGCTGACGTATGAGGTGGAAACTATACTCACAGTAAAACCCGAGGAGATAGACAAGCTGGCTATAATTCCCGAAAGCGACTATGTAACACTTATGACGTGTACGCCTTACGGCGTGAATACGCACAGAATGCTTTTGCGGTCGCACCGCATAGAGACAGAGCATCATTATGACGGAAAAGTTCTTGCGGACGCAGTAAAGATAGACCCGATTCTTGCCGTGCCTGCAATTTCCGCACCGCTTGTCGTTCTGCTTATAATTTACTGGGCAGTCGGAAAACGCAGAAAACCGCAGATTACAGGCAGACGTGCTTTTGAAAAATTTATGGAAAATAAAAAAAGTGAACAGCAGAAAAATCCCTGACAGTTTTTCAGGGATTTTTTGTTAATTTATTTTATATAATAAATTTACGATTGGTAGTGAAAAGTATGAATTTTAATGAAAAGAAAAATATTCTTGCGGACTACAACTGGGACGACGGATTTAAATTTCCGAGTATTATTCTGCGTGATAAAAACTGCGATTTGGCAACGGCTCTCGAAATTTTTTATCTGGCGGACGGAGATTCTTATCTTTTTCTGAAATACGATGATAAAAAAATCCCTGATGACAGCGAGTGGATAAACTTTGTTGAATCGCTGTACTGCGATATTTTATCAGGAAATTATACAAAAAACGATAACCATTATAAAATTCCGTTGGGCAGAGTGCCTAAGTATCAGCTTAAAAAATTGGGTGTGCCGGATATATTTCTGAAGGACATTTAAATTATTTTTTAAGGGGAGCATAACAATGCGTGGGGAGAAGTTTAAGGAACTTAATGCAGATTTCTGGGAAAAATTTGATTTTTCGGACGGCAAGGTGATATATTCGGAAATAATTATTGGCGAAGATATGCTACAGATTGAGTATCCGCAAAATTTTTTGCTTGATATCGGCTATTACGGCGATAATAAATTCAGGGCAATGATTATCCATGACAATAACTGGCAGTCGCCTGTTTCGGTGTATTCATGTAAAAATATTGATAATCTTCACAAAGTCACCGCAGTGGCTCTGCAAAAAATAAGAAATTGTCTTTGTATGGGCGAAAATTAGTCTTAAATGAGATTAAAGAGATAAAATTGGTTTGTGTGTTTCCTGTATATACGTTGTTGACAAAAATCACTATATATGCTATAATTTATAATTGAATAATTTTATGAAAAGGATTGGTTTTTTAATGGATTTTAATTTACTTTCAGAGACTCTTTTTCCCGACATCACGGCTACACCCGAAGATATTGAAAAGCGTTTTCCGAAGAGAAATTTACCCGCTGGTGCTTGCGTTACACGTATAGGACCAAGTCCGACGGGATTTGTACATCTTGGCAATCTCTATAACGCCGTTATTGCTGAGAGACTCGCACATCAGTCAGGCGGAGTATTTTATCTGAGGATTGAGGATACCGACAACAAGCGTGAAGTTGAAGGTGCAGTTGAAACGGTTATAAATTCAATGGCTTATTTTGGCGTACACTTTGACGAGGGTGCAACAACAGACGGCGACAGCGGAGACTATGCACCGTACAGGCAGAGACAGCGTAAGGAAATATATCAGGTGTTCGCAAAGTATCTCGTTCAGCATGGAAAAGCCTATCCGTGTTTTCTCACGGCGGAAGAGATAGACGAAATAAGAGAACAGCAGACCGCCAGCAAGGAAAATCCGGGAATATACGGAAAATATGCGGAAAAGAGCAGAGGACTGACTATAGAGCAGATTAAGGGCAATATAAAACAGGGTCTGCCGTGGGTACTCAGGTACAGAGGAGAAGAGACAAACGAATATATAAGCGTTGATGACGCTGTGAGAGGAAAACTTGAAATGCCGAGAAACAATATGGATTTTGTACTTCTCAAGAGCGACGGTATTCCGACTTATCATTTCGCACACGTTATCGATGACCATTTTATGCGTTCAACTCATGTTATCAGAGGCGAAGAATGGATATCTTCACTTCCAATGCACGTTGAATTATTTAATATTCTCGGCTGGGATATGCCTGTATACTGTCATACCGCAACTCTTATGAAAATGGACGGCACGAGCAAGCGGAAACTCTCAAAGAGAAAAGACCCTGAGCTTGCATTGTCTTATTATCAGCAGGAGGGAATCTCTCAGGACGCTGTATGGGAATTTCTTCTTACTATCCTTAATTCCAATTATGAGGAATGGAGAATTGCAAATCCTGATATGCCATATACTGATTTTCCGTATTCGCTTGATAAGATGTCAATATCAGGTGCGTTGGTTGATTTGGACAAACTCCGTGACATATCAAAAAATGTAATATGCCATATGACAGCGGAAACGGTTTTCAGTAAATGGCTTGACTGGTGCGATATTTACAATCAGGAATTTGCGGAGCTTATCAGAAAATATCCCGAAAAAACGCTTTCAGCACTCAATGTCGGCAAGGGCGGTAACAAGCCGAGAAAAGATATTGAAACGTGGAAACAAGCGTGCAGTTTCATGAGTTTTTATTATGATGAAACTTTTGAGATTCAGGACGATATGTCAGCAGAGTGTAATGACGAAACAAGAAAAATTTTCTTTGCAAAATATCTTGAAAGTTATAATCATGATGACGATTCGTCCGCATGGTTTGCAAAAGTCAGGGAGATAACCGCTGAAATGGGTTTTGCGGTAAAGCCGAAGGATTACAAGAAAAATCCCGAAATGTACAAGGGAAGCATTGTAAATATAACAAATATGCTGAGAATTGCCCTCACAGGACGTGCAAACGCTCCTGACATATGGGAAGTAAGCCATGTTATCGGCGAGGAAACTGTAAGAAAAAGACTTGAAAAATGGATATAAGAGGTAATTATTATGTCGGAAAATAAAAAGAAAGATTTTGTTATACCCCGTCCCGAGTTTCCGAAAAGGGCGGTTATTACTGGCGGAATGCCTTATGGAAACAAGGAACTTCATTTCGGACACGTCGGCGGAATGTTTGTTTTTGCCGATACCTATGCAAGATTTCTGCGTGACAGGATAGGCAAGGAAAATGTTATCTTTGTGGGCGGTACGGACTGTTATGGCTCGCCGATTGCAGAGGGCTGGAGAATCAAAGTCAGCAACGGAGAGTTTGACGGAACGCTGGAAGAGTTTGTACAGCGTAATCATGACAGACAGAAAAAGACCCTTGAGGCTTACGGAATATCTCCAGATTTTTTCGGTGCTTCGGGTCTCGGACGTTCAAAGCAAATCCATGCAGAAGTTACGGACTGGTTTATCAGTTCGCTTTACAAAAAAGGACAACTTGACAAAATAACCACAATGCAGTTTTTTGACGAAAAGGCGGGTGTATTTCTCAACGGCAGACAGGTTATCGGAAAATGTCCCGTCGAAGGCTGTACTTCTGAAAAGGGCTATGCGGACGAGTGCGACCTCGGACATCAGTATATGCCCGAAAATCTCATAAATCCGGTAAGTACCCTGACAGGCATAACACCGACAATGAAACCCGTTACAAACTGGTATTTCAGGCTTCGGGACTATGAAAAACTTTTGCAGGACTGGGTTGAGGATATGAAAAAAGACAAGACAATCCGCCCTGTTGTCTGGAAAACCATATCCGAATTTTTAAAACCGCCTGTTATTTACGTCAAGAGGGAGTTTGAGGAAAAATATAACGGACTGAAAGACTCAATGCCTAAACACAAGTACATTGAGGAAAAGAAAAAGCCGTCATTTACGATAGAGTTTGAGAAACTTTCCGACTGTGACAAAGCCTGTGAAATACTAACGGAAAACGGCATAAGATACCGTACGGGAAAAACTCTCGTGCCGTTCCGTCTGACAGGTAATATAGAGTGGGGTGTTCCTGCACCTGTAATGGACGGTGCGGAGGGGCTTACCGTATGGGTATGGCCTGAATCTCTGTGGGCTCCCATATCCTTTACACAGACTTATCTTGAAAAATCAGGAAGAAACCGTGACGAATGGAAAGACTGGTGGTGCAGTAAGGAGTCTGGAGTATATCAGTTTATCGGACAGGACAATATTTATTTTTACGGAATTGCCGAGCCTGCAATGTGGATTGCACAGCAGGAGAGCGACGAAAAGACGGCGGATATAGCGGACGGAGATTTGCAGATGCCGAAGATTGTTGCAAATCATCATATACTTTTTCTTGACAAAAAAGCATCGAGTTCAGGCGATGTAAAGCCACCTATGGCAGACGATTTGCTGAATCACTATACTCCCGAACAGCTCCGTATGCACTGGCTCGGTCTCGGACTCGGACAGAGGTCGGTCAGCTTTATGCCGAAACCCTATAATCCCTCCGCAAAGCCCGACGAGGCAGACCCTGTTGTCAAGGACGGTCTTTTGCTCTCGAATGTGTTTAACAGAATGATAAGAACGGCATTTTATACCACTCAGAAAGAACTTGACGGAATAATGCCTGACAATGCCCCAGAAGAGAAGTTTGTTAAAGAGGCGGAAAAAGCCGTTCTTGAATATGAAAGGCACATGGCGAAGTTTGCATTTCACCAGTGTACCTATGTTCTCGACAGCTATATCAGAAACGGCAGTAAGTACATGTCAAAGGCAATAACAGGCGAATTTTCCGACAAGGACAAGCTGAAACAAAGCCTTGCAAATCTCTTCTATATGATTCGTATTGCAGGCGTACTTCTTCACCCTCTTGCTCCTTTCGGCACGGAAAAACTCAGGGAGTATCTTAAGGCAGACGAAAGGATATGGAGCTGGGATAATATCCTGAAACCGCTGAATTATTTTACGGGAGAAAATCACAGGCTTGAATTTTTACCGCCACGTACAGACTTTTTTACCCGTCACGAAAGCCAGTTCAATACAAGCGAGGAATGATAATATGGTAACAATAAACGGCGAATCCTGCGATATGTCAGGAAAAACGGTTGCGGAGATTCTCGAACACCTCGGATATAATTTGAAAAGGGTTGCTGTTGAAATGAATGAGAATATCGTTCCTAAAGCCATGTACGGCGAAACGACGGCACAGGACGGCGACAAGATAGAAATTGTCCGTTTTGTCGGAGGTGGCTGATATGGAGCGTTCTGTTGCCGTGTGCGGACTCGGAGGTCTCGGCTCTAACGTTGCCGTCATGCTTGCGAGGGCAGGAGTTAAAAAGCTCCACATAATAGACTTTGACAGGGTCGACATGACAAATCTTGACAGACAGTATTATTTCAGGCGGAATATAGGCGAATATAAGACTTCCGCACTTGAAAATATAATACATGACATCGGAGCAGATACGGAGGTTATACCGCATTGTGCAAGGCTTGACGGTGAGAATATAGCCGATATTCTGAAAAATGATGATATAATATGCGAATGTCTCGACGGTGCGGACGAAAAGGCGGAACTTGTAAATGCCGTGCTTGAGAAATTCCCCGAAAAGTATATTATATCCGCCACGGGAATGGCAGGGCTGTATTCTGCAAATAATATAAGGACAAGGCGGATAACGGATAAATTCTATATCTGCGGTGACGGCACAAGCGATATGTCAGAGGGGATTTATTCCCCTCGTGTAATGCTCTGTGCATCTCATCAGGCTAATGCGGTACTGCGGATTTTAAAAGGAGAGTCTGAAAATGAATGACGATAAATTTATACTCGGTGGTAGGGAGTTTAATTCAAGATTTATACTCGGCTCGGGAAAATATTCCCTTAATCTTATTGAGGGTGCTGTAAAATATGCAGGTGCGGAGATTATAACCCTTGCTGTCCGCCGTGCAAATTCTGCGGAAAACGAAAATATTCTTGACTATATTCCGGAGGGAATAACTCTTCTGCCGAATACTTCGGGGGCAAGGAATGCGGACGAGGCTGTGCGGATTGCAAGGCTTGCGAGGGAACTTGGTTGCGGTGATTTCGTGAAAATTGAAATAATGCGTGACAGCAAGTATCTTCTTCCCGACAATGCGGAAACCGTAAAGGCGACGGAAATTCTGGCAAAAGAGGGTTTTATTGTGCTTCCGTATATGTACCCTGACTTGTATACGGCAAGAGACCTTGCAAGTGCAGGTGCATCAGCTGTTATGCCACTCGGCTCGCCCATAGGTTCAAACAAGGGGCTTGCGACAAAGGAATTTATACAGATTCTGATTGACGAAACGGATTTGCCTGTAATCGTTGACGCAGGTATCGGCAAACCGTCGCAGGCTTGCGAGGCAATGGAAATGGGTGCGTCTGCTGTAATGTGCAACACTGCACTCGCAACGGCAGGGAATTTAAAACTCATGGCACAGGCTTTCGGAAAAGCTGTTGAAGCTGGAAGAATGGCTTATCTTTCGGGACTGGGTCGTGTGCTTGAAAGGGGGGCTTCTCCCTCCGATACGCTGACGGGTTTTCTCAGATAACTACAGTAAGGAGACTGATATTTTGGAAAATAATTATTTTGTCGACTCCGAAAAGTTGTCCGCCTCGGAACTGGAGAAAAAGCACTTGCTTGAAAATAACCCTTCCGCAAGGACAAACCACATGGAATATATGAACGGTATGGAAAAAATCAGTCCTGAAATCAGGGAAAAAGTCATTTCAGCAACAGAAAAATATAATTATAATGCGTATACGGCGGAGGAAGTTAAAAGGGCATTGAATCATGAAAGATGCACGGTTGATGACTTCATGGCTCTGCTTTCGCCGTCTGCTGAACCGTTTCTTGAAAAAATGGCTGAAAAGGCACGCAGACTTACGGCGGAGCATTTCGGAAATACGGTTTATCTGTTCACACCGCTTTATATTGCGAATTACTGCGAAAATTACTGCGTTTACTGCGGATTCAACTGCTACAACGATATACGCCGTATGAAACTCGACAGTGGGCGTATTGAAAAGGAAATGCAGATTATAGCGGACAGCGGAATGGAAGAAATTTTAATACTCACGGGAGAAAGCAGAAAACATAGTAATGTTGAGTATATAGGCGAAGCCTGTAGACTTGCGAGAAAGTATTTCCGCATGGTAGGACTTGAAATTTACCCCGTGAACACGGAAGAATATAAATATCTGCGTGAATGCGGTGCGGACTATGTGACGGTTTTTCAGGAAACATATGACAGTACACGTTATGAGCAGCTGCATCTTATGGGACATAAAAGAGTTTTTCCGTACAGGTTCGAGGCACAGGAAAGGGCGTTGATTGGCGGAATGAGGGGAGTTGCTTTTTCTGCACTTCTCGGTCTTTCGGATTTCCGCAAGGACGCATTTGCAACGGCTTATCATGCCTATTGTCTGCAAAGAAAGTACCCTCATGCCGAAATATCGCTTTCTTGTCCGAGACTCAGACCGATTATAAACAACGGCAGAATAAATCCGCTTGACGTTCACGAAAAACAGCTTTGCCAGATTTTATGTGCGTACAGAATTTTTCTTCCCTTTGCGGGTATAACGGTTTCGTCAAGAGAGAGCGAGACTTTCAGAAACGGCATAGTAAAAATATGTGCAACGAAAGTATCGGCAGGAGTATCGACGGGAATCGGCGACCACGGCAGTAAATACAGCGGAAAGGAGAACATTTCGGACGAGGGCGATGAACAGTTTGAGATAAACGACAGCAGAAGTTTTCGGCGTATGTACGACGATATGTCGGAAGAGGGGTTACAGCCAGTCCTGAATGACTATCTTTATGTTTAAGATAATATGCTTAACCGACAGGGAGTCGTGTGGCGAAGATTTTTTGACACGCATTGAAAAAATAGCTATGGCAAAGCCCGACAGGATTATTTTCCGTGACAAAAAATCCGACAGCGGAAATTATATTGACTTTGCTTTTAAAGTTCTTGACATAAGCAATAAATACGGCGTTCCGTGCAGTGTTTACTTTCACCCTGATTTTACAGGGGATTTTCATATGACAATGCAGATGTTACAGCATATTCCGCCCAGTGATATGAATGCAAATAGATTTATCGGAGTTTCCGTGCATTCGGTTAAAGAGGCGGAAATTGCAGAGAAAAAGGGCGTTGATTATGTAATAGCAGGACATATATTTGAGACGGATTGTAAAAAGGGTCTTGCTCCCCGTGGACTTGACTTTCTCCGTGAAGTCTGCAAAAGTATTAAAATACCAGTTTATGCGATAGGCGGAATAAATCCGCATAATATTTCGGAAACGGCAAAGGCAGGTGCGGACGGGGCCTGTATAATGAGTGGATTTATGAAATGCGAAAACCCTGTTGAATATATAAAACAGTTAAGGGGAAATGTTGAATGAATATAAACCCTGATATATTAAAACTCTATGCCATAACCAACGGCGACAGTGCGGAAGATGTCGAACTTGCTTTAAAGGGCGGTGTGACCTGCATTCAGCTGAGAAACAAGACGGAAAACCGCACGGAAATTATAAGGCGTGGCATGGAAATAAAAAAGATTTGCAGAAAATATAACGTGCCTTTTATTGTCAATGACGACTATAAAATTGCACTTGAATGCGGTGCGGACGGCGTTCACGTCGGACTTTCTGATACTCCTGTAGCCGAAATAAGAAAAGCAACGGGAGCGGATTTTATAATAGGTGCAACCGCAAAGACTATAGAACAGGCAGAAAAAGCACAAGCCGACGGTGCGGATTATCTCGGAGTGGGAGCGGTTTTTCCGTCCCCGACCAAAACCGATGCAATACGCATTACACCCGAAAATCTGAAAGAAATATGCAGCAGTGTAAAAATACCTGTTGTTGCTATCGGAGGAATAACAGCTGATAATCTGCATATAATAGACAATTGCGGACAGTGTGGCATTGCGGTTGTTTCGGCGGTTTTCGGACAACAGGATATAAAGAGTTCGGCGGAACGTCTAAGGGCAGAGTTATGAAAAAGAAATTCAGGATTGTTCTTGTTATTTTTATTGTACTTTTGTTCATACCTGTTATGGAATGTTATAAGGACGGCGGAACAGTCAAGTATAATGCTGTATTGTGGAGTATAACCAGACATCACAGCATAGCATATGATTTAAACGGAAATCATGGCTATAATACAGGCACAACCGTCAGGGTTTTATGGTTTGATGTTTATAACACGTATCCTATTTTTGAGAAAAGGGGGGAAAATGAATATTGAAAAAAGTATTGACAATAGCGGGCAGTGACTCAATAGGAGGAGCAGGGATTCAGGCAGATATAAAGACAATGATGACGCACGGAATATATGCAATGAGTGCTGTTACAGCCGTTACGGCACAAAATACAATGGGTGTAAAATCTGTGAATCCCGTTTCCGCAGAGGCGGTCGGACAGCAGATAGAGGCGGTTTTTGAGGATATAAGACCCGATGCCGTGAAAATAGGTTTGATAGCGAATGAGGAACAGGCGGAGGCAATAGCGGAAAGACTGAAATTTTACCACGCCGAAAATATCGTTACAGACCCTGTAGCCGTATCGACAAGCGGTCACGCCCTTACTGATACAAAGGCTTATCAGGAAATAGCAAAAAGGATTTTTCCGCTGTCAAGGCTCGTTACACCGAATATTTCGGAAGCCGAGATGATTTCGGGAGAAATAATCACAAATCAGGCTTACATAATTATAGCAACGCAGTATATTTCAAAAAAATATAACTGTGCCGTGCTTTGCAAGGGCGGACATTTCGGAGAGAACGCCGATGATTTTCTTTTTGCAAACAACAGAGGTTTCTGGTTTAACGGTATTCGTATAAAGTCGGGAGAACTCCATGGCACAGGCTGTACGCTGTCAAGTGCGATTGCCTCAAATCTGGCAAAGGGGCATTCCCTGAAAAAAAGTATATATCTCGGAAAGCAATATGTAGCCGACTGCATAGCGACTGCTTTTGATATAAGCAAGGGTAGCAGACCACTCAACCATATGAAATAAAACAGGAATAATTAAGGAGGGTTTCGGAATGAAAGAATATTCCACACAGATGGAAGCAGGCAAAAAGGGAATTATTACCCCTGAAATGCGGATTGTTGCGGAAAAGGAGTATATCAGCCCCGAAAAGCTATGTATGCTTGTCGCAAAGGGGGAAATCTGCATTCCGTGCAATATCAATCACAAATCAATATCGCCCGAGGGCATAGGCACGAAAATGCGTACAAAAATAAATGTAAATCTTGGTATTTCAGGCGACTGCAACAACTATGAAAACGAAATGAAAAAGGTAGACATCGCCCTTAAATACGGTGCGGACGCTATCATGGACCTGAGCAATTATGGCAAGACAAATACTTTCCGCCGTCAGCTTATTGATAAATCAACCGCTATGATTGGCACTGTTCCAATGTATGATGCTATAGGCTATCTCGAAAAAGACTTGCTCGAAATAAAAGCCGAGGACTTTTTGAAAGTTGTAAAGGCACACGCAGAAGAGGGCGTGGACTTTATGACAATCCATGCAGGTATAAACCGCCGTGCCGTAGAGGCTTTCCGCCGTGACAAGCGGAAAATGAATATTGTTTCACGTGGCGGTTCACTGCTTTTTGCGTGGATGATGATGACGGGAAATGAAAATCCGTTTTATGAGTATTACGATGATGTTCTTGATATTCTGCGTGAATACGATTGTACAATAAGTCTCGGCGACGCTCTCCGCCCTGGTTGTATAGACGACTCCACGGACGGAGGACAGATAGCGGAGCTAATCGAGCTTGGTGCATTGACGGAGCGTGCATGGGCTAAAGACGTACAGGTAATGGTTGAAGGTCCGGGGCATATGGCACTTAACGAAATAGCCTCAAACATGAAAATTCAGAAAAGAATCTGCCATAACGCACCTTTTTATGTTCTCGGACCTATCGTCACGGACATTGCCCCAGGGTACGACCACATAACATCAGCTATCGGCGGTGCTGTTGCCTCAATGAACGGTGCGGACTTTCTTTGCTATGTAACTCCTGCCGAACATCTCAGACTGCCTGACATTAACGACGTTAAAGAGGGTGTTATTGCAAGCCGTATTGCCGCACACGCAGGCGATATAGCAAAAGGCATTCCGCACGCAAGGGATATTGATAATGCAATGGCTGAAGCCCGTCATGCTGTCGACTGGGAAAAAATGTTTGATATAGCGATTGACGGCGACAAGGCACGTGAATATTTTGAGAGTACACCACCCTCAGACCGCCATACGTGTTCCATGTGCGGAAAGATGTGTGCGGTGCGTACAACGAATATGATTCTGAACGGCGAGGAAGTTAAGTTCTGCACCGAAAAGTGAGGTTGATATATTATAGCAAAAGTAATTATGGTATGCGGTAAGATTTGCAGTGGAAAAAGTACGTATTTCGAAAAGTTAAGTATAAAAGAAAATGCGGTGTTGCTTTCTGTAGATGAATTAATGTTGACTGTTTTCGGACAGAATGTCGGTGAAAATCATGACGAATATGTAAAAAAAATAAAAAAATATCTGCTGAAAAAAATGACTGAGTTAATTAATTCAGGGATAAGCGTAATATTTGACTGGGGATTCTGGACAAGACAGGAGAGAGAGTTTACAAAGGAATTTTGTAAAGTCCGCAATATAGAATATGAGTTACATTATATTGATATAAATGATGAATTGTGGAAACAGTATATAAATAATCGGAATAACATGGTGTCTGTCAGAAAATCTAATGTCTATTTTATTGATGACGGACTTGTGGAAAAATTCATTTCAATGTTTGAAGCACCCGACAGAGATGAAATTGATATATTGGTAAATATATAAATAAAAATCCTGAGAATCATAAAGTTCTCGGAAAGAAGTTTAAACCCCGAAGCAATTTTTAATAACTGCTTCGGGGCTTATTGTTAATATTCAATTACTCACATAAATCAGAATATGTATATCACCTTTTTGCACAAAAATTCAAATAACCGTTAATGGTATGAATGATAAAAAATATTGAAGCAGTACCGACTAATAAATAATTGCTTTTCCATAGTCCGAAAAACAAATAGTATAACGGAACAACTGCGAACTGGCTTATGACAATCAACCAGTTATACTGAAATCCGAGGTAGTAAAAAGTCCAACCGATAAAATTTATCAATATCATTAAAACAGTTATTGCAAAAAAAAATTTTTCTTTGTTTGTAGTTATCGAAAAGAATATATTATCATTCCTGACAATCAACATTAACAAAATCATAGATAGCATACCGAATATACTCTGTGTTTTTTCTATCCATGGAATTTCATGTTGCATATTCATTATAGGATTGGATTTCATCTTTATCAACGGCATAATCATATATGGGATTTCCTGAATAGCAAATGCAATAATTCCAACAAAAGAAATTCCAAAATAATAATTCTTATACAAATGAAATAACTTTACCATATACTTCTCCATTCATAAATTCCGATTTATCTTAGTAATAATTATACATCAAAGCCGTTAAAATGTCAATAGAAACGCCATAGCACTTTTGACTGAAAATCATAAATGCTATGGCGAAAACTTCTTTATGAGTACCCGTCTTTACAGGGACTTTTTTTATGTAATCATAATTGTTTCAATCTTTTTCATGTAGTCGTAAATATTGTCAATATTTTCAAAAGAATCAACGGATATACAGAAAATCTCCTCTTTATCAAAATTAACACATTCAAAATCAACCCAGTATATATTGTTATTTTCATATAGTTTTATTTCTGCCTGACTGTTTTTGGCGGACAGACTGATTTTACAGCTATGATATTCATATTTTGTAGGTTTTTCGATATGGGCTATATCTGTAATTTCAATTCCCATATCCGACCATCTGATTTTCTGCGATTTGAAACAGTTTTCAAATAATCGGAATGTATCGTCCATTGATTAAAGGAGCGTTATATTATTCTTTGCACATTCTTCAATCATTTCGTCGCTCCAGATAGACGACTGAACTTCGCCTATATGTGCTTTTTCGAGAAGAAACATACAAAGTCTTGACTGTCCGATACCACCACCGATAGTGAGCGGAAGTGTTCCGTTCGCAATCATCTTATGATAGTCGTACTGCATTCTGTCCTCTGCTCCTGCCTCCGCAAGCTGTTTTTTAAGGGAATCAGCGTCAACACGTATACCCATTGAGGATATTTCAAGGGCATTGTCAAGAACATCGTCCCATACGAAAATATCGCCATTAAGTGACCAGTCGTCATAGTCAGGCGCACGTCCGTCGTGTTTCTGACCGCTTTTCAGAAGTCCGCCAATCTGCATTATAAATACCGTGCCGTGTTCTTTTGTAATAAGGCGTTCTCTTTCTTTCGGCGACTTGTCGGGATATATGTCCTCAAGTTCCTGAGTTGTGATAAAGAAAACGTCCTGACAAACGTCACCGGCAATAATGGGATATCGGAGACTTACTTTTCTTTTTGTGTACGCCACAGCCTTTACAACGCTTTTTACAGTATCTTTTAAAAATTCAACGTTACGCTGTTCACGGGTAATAACTTTTTCCCAGTCCCACTGGTCGACAAAAATCGAGTGTGTATTGTCTGTATCGTCGTCACGGCGTATGGCGTTCATATCGGTATAGATTCCCTCGCCTGCGTTGTAGCCGTAACGGTGAAGAGCCATTCTCTTCCACTTTGCAAGAGACTGTACAACTTCTGCTTCCTGACCGCCTATTTCCTTTATAGAAAAATCAACTTTTCTTTCAACGCCGTTAAGGTCGTCATTTATGCCGTTGCCTTTGCGGACGATAAGCGGAGCGGAAACTCTGTCGAGAGTGAGGGCAAAAGAAAGTGCCTGCTGAAAAACGTCCTTGATGTACTTGATAGCGTGCTGGGTTTCACGGAGTGTGAGAGAGGGTTTATATCCCTCAGGGATATAGAGTGATTTTGACATGATTGTCACGTTCCTTTCAAATATAAACTTTTTTTAAACAGACGACAGCGTCATTGATGCCGTCTTAAAATGACAATAACCTTATTATTTTAACCTTTGATTTTTTTCTTATTGCTATCAGATTTACAAAACTTCCCAAATCAGCAGAATAATTATTTGTAAAAAATGTATTGTAGCTGAAAATCCTGTATTTAAGTTTTTTCATATCATAGTAAATTACAGAGCGTTGCCAGCCTTTTTCACGGAAAAGAAAACCTTTTATTTTAATAAGACTTTCAGTTTCTGAAATTTTTTTTATATCATACAGAATTTTAAAGATAAGAAAAATTGCAATTATAACAGAAATTATAATAAAATATATAATTGTTTCTTTTTCTGCAAACAGAAAGGCATAAGCATATAATACCGCCGTATATAAAGATATTCTGACAATAAAATTCCTAATAAGACTGTTCTTTACAAGTCTGACAGTATCCGGATTTATTTTACTGTAGCTGTCTTTTGCAAGCAGGTTGTTTTTGACTTTCAGGTCTATTTTCCTGATGTATTTCTGTTCTTTTATTTTTCTTATATAGTGCATAAGACCGACGGGCAGACCTGTAATCAATGCAAATCCGAAAAACAGCACAAGAAATTCATTCATTATCTGATTGAGCCTACTGTGCGTGGATAGAGAATAACATCACGGATATTTGACATACCTGTCGTGTACATAATAAGTCTCTCAAAGCCGAGACCGAAACCGCCGTGCGGTACAGAGCCGTATTTTCTCAAATCGAGATAGTCCGAGTATAAAGCAAGATTCATATTTCTTGCTTCCATTGCGGAAACAAGTTTTTCATAGTCTGCTTCACGTTCACTTCCTCCGATAATCTCGCCGACCCCAGGGACAAGCAAATCAACAGCGGCTACTGTCTTTCCGTCAGGATTCTGTTTCATATAGAAAGATTTGATTTCTTTCGGATAATCAGTTACAAAAACAGCTTTTCCGAATACTTTTTCCGAAATATATCTTTCGTGTTCTGTCTGTAGGTCGCAGCCCCACTCAACAGGATATACGAATTTTTCGCCTGACTCCTGCAAAAGTTTTATTGCCTCGGTGTATGTAACTCTTCCGAAATCATTGGAAATGAGTTCTTCAAGACGGCTTATAAGACCCTTTTCAAAGTGAGTGTCAAAGAATTTCATATCGTCGGGACAAGTATCGAGTAACTCACGGATAACATACTTGAGCATATCTTCTGCAATCTCTATAACGTCGTCGAGTTCCGCAAATGCAACCTCAGGCTCTATATGCCAGAACTCCGCAAGATGTTTCGGGGTATTGCTGTTTTCCGCACGGAAACTCGGACCGAAAGTATAAATCTTGCCCATTGCCATTGCACCTACTTCGCCCTCAAGCTGTCCTGAAACCGAGAGACCCGCACGTCTGCCGAAAAAGTCATTTGAATAATATTCTTCCTCGGTTTTATAGTCGTTTGAATAGCCGATGGTGGTGACGTTGAACATTTCGCCCGCACCCTCGCAGTCGCTTCCCGTAATCAGCGGAGTGTTAATATATACGTAGTTGTTGCTTTGAAAATACCTGTGTATAGCGGAGGCAAGTACGGAACGCACACGCCATACGGCATTGAAAGTATTTGTTCTTCCTCTGAGGTGAGGCATGGAGCGGAGAAATTCCATAGAACAGCCCTTTTTCTGCAACGGATAGTCGGCAGGACATTCGCCGAGGATTTTTATATCTTCCGGTTTTGTGTTTATTTCAACCGTGTTGTTTCTGCCCTCCGCAAGAGTGCCGACAACTTTCACAGATGTGCCGATTCGTGGCTCTTTATAGTCGGAATCTCCTTTGTCAACAACAACCTGAATGTTTTTCAGCGACGTACCGTCGTTCACCTCAATAAATGCTACGCTCTTTGAATTTCTTGACGTACGCACCCAGCCACATACAGTAACGTTCTGACCTACCAAACCGTTTTTTAAAAGTTCTTTTATGTCAGTATGCTTCATTAAAAAATCAACCCTTTCTTAAAATAAAAATCCGTCCTGAATGAAACAGGACGGGAAAAAATTTTTTCTCGTGGTACCACCTGAATTACCGCAGAAAAAAGCGGTCACTCTGTTCCGTTTAACGCACGGAAAACGGTATCACCTACTAATCATAAGACTTTCAGCTTACTGCTCGGAAGTGTTATTCATACGGTTTCGGTTATGCGGTTCACACCATATCCGCACTCTCTGCAAACGAATTTCCGCATTACTTCTCTTCGTCATAGCATTTACTTTAGAATATTCTAACACTTTTTTTCTGATATGTCAATAGAAAATAAATTTAAAATTGTTTTAATTATATTTTATATTGTATTTATGACAAAATTCAAGTGCAACACTTTTAATTGTATAGTCAATTTTAAGCCAGCAGAAGTTTTTAATATCTTCGGGAATATCTTTATAGAAAGCCTCTGCTATACCGCCTGTAACGCAAGCCATAGTATCTGCATCGCCTCCGAGTGAAACAGCATTCCGCACAGCACTTTCGTAATCATGCGATTCAAGAAATGCCACTATTGAAGGAGGTACGCTGTATTCTGTTTCACTGCCGAAACTGTAAGCCGGTTTTATGTCATCTATTGTATAGTCAAGGTCGTATCTGAATTTTTTTGTAATATACTTTCTTATATTGTTTTTATTTTCGCCGTTCCGAGCGAGGAATACAGCCATTGCAACAGCCTGCGTGCCTTTGATAGCTTCTTTGCAGTTGTGTGTATAATAACAGCTTGCTTCAGCCTGCAAAAGTATCTGTTTTTCCGAATTATATGCGTAGCCAATCGGCACGGCTCTCATAGCACCGCCGTTTCCATAGCTTCTTTGAATCTTCATTCTGCTTTTGTCTTCCGCCCATTTTGCAAACATCATACCATATCCGGCATAGGGAAAATAAGAATAATACTGCTTATATCTGACGGCATATTCAAAGCCACGTTTTTTTAGTTGATTTTTTGTTATATCACTGTCGTTTTCAAGAATGGCTTTACAGACGGCGGTGGTCATAACGGTATCGTCAGTAAATTTAGACTTGCTATTAAACGGAAAATTATAATCCTTAGTGGCATATGCTTCATACCACGAGCCTATTATATCACCGTAAACCGCTCCTAACATGAATATTTCTCTGCCTCTTTTAGAAGTTTAACATCAATGAGTGCGTCTATAAAAGTACCGTCCGCCCGATATTCTTCGGAAAAAACTTTCCCTTCAATGCGGATTTTATTTATGAAAGACGTTTTTTCATAGGGAACTAAAAGTTTCATTCGGCGTGCGGTTTCAGGAAGATTTTTCATAATGCAGTCAAGAAGTCTGTCAAAGCCTGTGCGGTTTTTCGCACTTATCAAGACGGTTGTATCGTTCTCAAATACAGTATCGTTAAATTCTGAGATATCTGCTTTGTTCATGACATTTATCTGCGGTATTCCGTCACAGCCCAGCTCCAAAAGAAGAGAGCGTGTAACGTCTGCCTGCTGTTCTCTTTCGGGAGAAGATATATCCTGAACGTTCAGGATAATGTCCGCACATGACGCTTCTTCGAGGGTCGACTTGAAAGCCTCAACGAGATTATGAGGCAGACGGCGTATAAGACCTACCGTATCAATCAGCATTACACTCCGTCCGTCAGGCAGTTCGATTGAACGTGAAGTTATATCGAGCGTGGCAAAAAGTTTGTTTTCTGCAATAACCCCTGCGTCAGTAAGGGCATTTAACAGCGTTGATTTGCCGACGTTTGTATAGCCTACTATCGCACAGCAAAGAACGCCATCTTTTTTTCTCCGTGAACGTGAAAAATCCCTGTGCCTTTTAAGTTCGCCGAGTTCGTTTTCGAGATATGAAATTCTTTTCCTTATATGGCGTTTGTCAGTTTCAAGTTTCGTTTCGCCAGGTCCTCTTGTTCCTATACCTCCGCCAAGCCTTGAAAGTTCCGTACCCATGCCGACAAGACGTGGAAGTCGGTACTTCTGTTGTGCAAGTTCAACCTGAAGTTTGCCCTCTTTTGTCCTTGCCCTCTGGGCGAAAATATCAAGTATAAGGGTTGTGCGGTCGATAACACGCACATCAAGAATCTTTTCGATATTACGCACCTGTACGCCTGTTAATTCATGGTCGAATATAACAAGCTCCGCACCGAGTACCTCTGTTTGTTCTTTTAATTCCTCAAGACGTCCGCTACCCATACAAGTTGCCGAATCATAAGCCTGTTTTTTCTGAATTATTTCCCCGACTATCTCCGCATTTGCCGTGCGTGCGAGTTCGGCAAGTTCTTTTATGGAAATATCCGCATCAAATTCCCCGACATCGACGCACGCAAGTATGGTTTTTACAGGGGATTCATCTGTTTTGTTTTCGTACATGAAATTATTCCTCACAGGTTTCGGCAAGGGATTTTATTTCATCAGGTGTGAAGATATAGTCCTTACCGCAGAAGTGACAGCCTACAGAAGTATTTTTTCCCTCATCGGCAATATCGTAGAGTTCTTTTTTTCCGAGACTGATTAAAATTTTCTCCGTCCGTTTTCTGCTACAGTCGCACTTATATTCAGGGTGTGCATCGTCAAGCGGATTAGGGTCTAATCCGTCAAGCAACATATCCGCTATCTCCTCAGGAGTTATTCCCTCCGCAAGCATTGCCGAAACAGGACGTATTTTCTTTATATTGTTTTCAATAATGTCGATACATTTTTCGTCCGCAAAAGGCAGTAACTGCACAAGAAATCCCCCCGCAGACTTTAAAGACAAGTCGGGATTTATAAGCACTCCGAGACTGCACACCGTCGGAATCTGCTCACTTGTCGCATAATAGCTTGCTATATCTTCTGCAATTTCTCCCGAAACAAGCGGTACAATGCCGACGTATGGCTCTTTTAGTCCTAAATCCTTTACAACGGAAAGTGTACCCTCACGACCGACCGCACCCCCTACGTCAAGTTTTCCGTCCTTGTTCAAAGGAATTTCCACAACAGGATTTGAAACATAGCTTTTGACATTTCCCATGCTGTCCGCAACCGCAACGAGCTGTCCCGTCTGTCCGTCCGCATCTATTCTTAGCGTTATACTGTCGTTTTCGCCTTTCAGCATATAGCCCATAAGCGAAGCACCGATAGTAAGCCGTCCGAGACCAGCTGTTACCACTGCCGATGTCTTGTGGATTTTTTCTATTTCCGATACAATATCCTTTGCGTCGAGAACTTCCGCAAATGCCGAGCCGTCTGCGGAAATAGCCCTGTAAAGTTTACCCATTCTAACAACCCTCTTTCTTTATTATGCACCTTGCAACGTAAATAATCCGCTGTGTTGTTTCTGTCGGTTTTTCAAAAGTATCATCGCCGTATTTTGCGACTAACTCAAATCCCGTCTTTTCAAGCAGATTTTCTATTGTTTCCTCGCTGTATGCCTTTTCGGAAAAACTGTCCGAACTTCTCATATAAAGACCGTTTTCGGCGAGTTCAAAAAATTCAAGATTCATTTTCACCTCGTCCGTTGACTTGTCAAGGGAGTTTTCCCATATGCAGTAAATATTGTCGGTCTCATAAGTAAAAGTATTGTCGGCAAGGATTTTCCTGTGTTTATATACGGTATTCACATCAAAGATAAACAGTCCGTTATATTCCGAGAAAAGCGAAATCCCCCTGAATACTCTTTCAACGTCATCAGCGTCGGCAAGATGATTTATGCTGTCAAGCACACATAGTGTAATTCCTATTGTACCGAACATATCAATATCACGCATATCCTGACACAGATATTGGATATTTAAGTTATTTACAGCTTTTTTCTCCATGGCTATACCGAGCATTTCGGGGGAATAGTCCACTCCGATAACATCATAGCCGATTTCTGACATTTCCATTGATATACTGCCCGTACCGCAAGCCAAATCGAGCAGGATATTATTTTCCGTCATATTGTATTTTTTTATTATTTCATGGAAATACTCCGCACGCTTTTTATAATCTATATTGGCGGTAAGTGCGTCATAATATCTTGCAAAAACCGAATAACCGTCCATAAAGCCTCACTTCCTTAAAACAAAGGGCGGAAAAAATCTCCGCCCGATATAGTTTATTGATTTTCCTTATTTTTACAGCACTTTTTGTACTTCTTTCCGCTGCCACACGGGCATGGGTCGTTGTCGCCTATTTTTTTAGACGTTACCGTTTCGGAAAAGCTCCCGTCACCTGCTGTTGCTTCGGGCTTGGCTACCTGTTCTCTCGGCGGAGGAGTGTTTCTCTGAAGTTTCACCGTCATAAGCATTCGGATAGTGTCTTCCCTTATGGATTCAACCATAGCATCGAACATTTCAAATCCTTCGTATCTGTATTCAATAACGGGGTTTTTCTGACCGTACGAGCGGAGGCTGATACCCTTTTTGAGTTCTTCCATATCATCTATATGTGACATCCATTTTGTGTCAACGACTTTGAGGAGGATAACTCTTTCCAGTTCTCTCATTGTTTCCTTGCCGTATTCTTTTTCCTTAGCCTGATATATTTCCCCTGCCTTTTCGTTGAGAGCATCTGTTATATCCTTTCTCGTAACGCTTGCCAGTTCCTCATCGTTAAAAGTAAGGTCTTCTTCGCCTATAAGCCAGCCAAGGAAGAAATCTTTCAGACCTATTACATTCCAGTCCTGTTTTTCGTCTTCGTCGGGAAGATAAGTATTTACAGTGGAGGAAATAAGTTCTTCCATCATCTTGAGAATACTTTCGTGCAAATCCTCGCCGTCAAGCACCTGAGAACGCTGTTTGTAGATGATTTCACGCTGTGTATTCATTACATCGTCGTAATTAAGTACATTCTTTCTTATGCTGAAATTATGTCCCTCAACTTTTTTCTGCGATGACTCAATAATCTTTGTCAGCATTTTGCTCTCGATAGGCATAGTCTCTTCAACGTTAAGGGTCTTCATCATGTTTTCGAGCCTGTCACCTGCAAAAATACGCATCAAATCGTCCTCAACCGAGAGGAAAAAACAGCTTTCACCAGGGTCACCCTGACGACCTGAACGACCTCTTAACTGGTTGTCGATACGTCTTGATTCGTGACGTTCCGTACCGATGATATACAGACCGCCCGCTTCTCTCACTGCAACGGCTTTTTCCTTTACTTCCTTGTTGTACTTGTCAAACAGTTCCTGATAAAGTTTTCTTGCATTTAAAATTTCCTCATTGTCGGTATCTGCAAAGCCTATAGCCTCGTTGATTAACTCTTCCGGCATTTCTCTTCTGCGGAGTTCGGCACGTGCGAGAAATTCGGCATTGCCTCCGAGCATGATATCAGTACCACGTCCAGCCATATTTGTGGCGATTGTTACCGAGCCGTATTTACCAGCCTGTGCTACTATCTCTGCTTCCTTTGCGTGCTGTTTCGCATTGAGTACATTATGTTTAACACCTCTGCGTTTCAGCATAGCCGAGAGAAGTTCGGACTTCTCAATAGAAACTGTACCGATAAGTATAGGCTGTCCTTTTTCATGGCACTCTATAACCTTTTCGATTATAGCGGAATATTTTCCTTTTTCGGAGCTGTAAATCTGGTCATTGTGGTCTATACGGATAACAGGCTTGTTTGTCGGAATTGAAATAACATCGAGCTTGTATATTTCTTTAAATTCGTCCTCTTCTGTCATAGCCGTACCCGTCATGCCTGACAGCTTATTGTAAAGACGGAAAAAGTTCTGGAAAGTGATAGTCGCAAGAGTTTTGGACTCGCTTTTAATCTTTACGCCCTCTTTTGCCTCAATAGCCTGATGCAGACCGTCATTGAAACGTCTTCCCTCCATCATACGACCTGTGAACTCGTCAACAATAACGATTTCGCCGTCTTTCACAACATAGTCAATGTCATTCTTCATAACGCCGTTAGCCTTGATAGCCTGATTGATGTGGTGGAGCAAAGTAAGATTTTCGGAGTCCATGAGGTTTTCAATATTGAATACCTGTTCGGCTTTTTTAACGCCACGCTGTGTGATAGTGGCTGTCTTTGCCTTTTCATCAATGATATAGTCTGCCGTCTCGTTTATAGAATCCTGGTCTTCCTTGCTGTCCATTTCAACTACAGTCGTTGATGTAAGGGTCTTTGCGAATCTGTCAACGATAGAGTAAAGCTGTGTTGACTTGTCGCCTTTTCCCGAAATAATAAGCGGAGTACGTGCCTCGTCTATGAGGATATTATCAACCTCGTCTACGATTGCAAAGTTCGGCTCTCGCTGTACTCTGTCTTCCTTTTGCGTAACCATATTGTCACGGAGATAGTCAAATCCGAGTTCATTGTTTGTGCCGTAAGTAACATCGCAGTTGTATGCTTGCCTCCTTTGATTGTTGTTGAGACCGTGGAGAATACAGCCTACAGTAAGACCGAGCCAGCGGAGGACTTTTCCCATTTCTTCAGCCTGCGTCTTTGCGAGATAGTCATTTACAGTAACAACGTGTACGCCTTTGCCTGTGAGTGCGTTAAGATAGGAAGCAACACACGCAACGAGAGTTTTACCTTCACCTGTTCGCATTTCGGCAATACGGCCCTGATGAAGAACGATAGCACCAATAATCTGCACGGGATATGGCTTTTTTTCAAGTACCCTCCATGCACCCTCTCTTACTGTTGCGAGGGCTTCGGGAAGAATATCATCAAGAGTTTCACCTGATTTAAGCCTGTCCTTAAATTCCTGTGTTTTGCCTTTAAGCTCTTCGTCCGAGAGCTTCTGGTATTCTTCATCAAGGTCGAGGACTTTATTTTTAATTGGTTCAATACGTTTCAATTCCCTGTTTGAATAAGCATTTGCACCGAAGATATTTTTAAATAAACCCATTTATTTACCGCCTTTACGATTTTTTAGATATAGATATATTATATTGTACATCAAATATTATAGTTTGTCAATAGCGAATTTAATTAACGTTCACAACAGAAAATTGATTAAAAAAAGAAAATATGTTCTCCATACTTTTATATCTGTCTGAAAAGTGTTATAATATAATCTGAAATTATAACCAAGGGGGAAATTTTATAAATGAACAGATTTATACTTCATTCGGACTACTCGCCGTCAGGAGACCAGCCCGAAGCTATAGAAAAACTTGTTGACGGCATAGAGTCGGGAAAGAAAGAGCAGATACTTTTAGGCGTGACGGGTTCGGGAAAGACTTTCACAATGGCTAACGTGATAGCAAGAGTAAACAAACCGACGCTTGTGCTTGCACATAACAAGATACTTGCGGGACAATTATGCTCGGAATTTAAGGAATTTTTCCCCGAAAATGCAGTAGAGTACTTTGTGTCTTACTATGACTACTATCAGCCTGAGGCGTATGTGCCGAGTACGGACAGCTATATAGAGAAAGATTCTTCAATAAACAACGAGATAGACAAGCTGAGGCATTCGGCAACGTCTGCACTTGCGGAGAGAAGAGACGTTATAATAGTGGCGAGCGTATCGTGTATATATTCGCTCGGAAGTCCCGAAGAGTATCGTTCAATGACGGTATCAATCAGACAGGGTGCGGAAAAATCACGTGAACAGCTTATTAGTGAGCTTGTAAAGATAAGATATGAAAGAAATGATATAGCATTTGAGCGAAACAGATTCAGGGTAAGAGGCGACGTTGTGGAAATTTTTCCGGCGAGGTCGGGAGATACAGCGATAAGGGTTGAGTTTTTCGGAGACGAGATAGACAGGATTTCCGAGATAAATGCAACTACGGGAGAAGTAAAAGCGGTATTGTCCCACGTGGCAATTTTTCCTGCCTCGCACTATGTGGTCGGCGACGAAAAAATAGAGTCTGCATTAAAGGAGATAGACGAGGAATTAGCAGAACGGATAAAATATTTCACAGACAATAACAAACTCATAGAGGCACAGAGAATTGAACAGCGTACACATTATGACATGGAGATGCTGAGAGAAGTTGGCTATTGCAGTGGCGTGGAGAATTATTCACGTGTTCTTTCGGGAAGACCGGAGGGAAGTACTCCGCTTACACTTTTAGACCATTTTCCCGATGATTTTCTGCTGATAGTGGACGAAAGCCATGTTACGTTACCGCAGGTGAGGGCGATGTATGCAGGAGACAGGGCGAGAAAGTCGACTCTTGTTGATTACGGATTCAGACTGCCAAGTGCATTTGACAACAGACCGCTTAATTTCGAGGAATTTAATGCACACATAAATCAGGCTGTATACGTCAGTGCAACCCCCGGAAAGATTGAAAGGGAAAAAACAGACATAATAGTAGAACAGCTTATAAGACCGACGGGACTTTTAGACCCGAAAGTTACAGTAAAATCCACAGTCGGACAGATAGACGACCTTATGTCAGAAATAAACATCAGGGTGCAGAGGAAAGAACGTGTGCTTGTAACGACGCTGACAAAGAAAATGGCGGAGAATCTCACGGAGTATTATTCAAATCTCGGCATAAAAGTGCAGTATATGCACCACGATATAGATACCATAGAGAGAATGGAAATTATAAAAGACCTGAGAAACGGCGTTTTTGACGTGCTTGTCGGAATAAATCTTCTCCGTGAGGGTCTTGATATTCCTGAAGTAAGCCTTGTTGCAATACTCGATGCCGACAAGGAGGGATTTTTAAGGAGCGAAACTTCTCTGATTCAGACTATAGGACGTTCCGCAAGAAACAGTAACGGACAGGTTATAATGTATGCGGACGAAGTTACAGGCTCGATGGAGAGGGCAATTACAGAGACGGAAAGACGAAGAAAATTGCAGGAGGAATATAACAGGAAACACGGCATAGTCCCCGAAACCATTGTAAAAGAAGTCCGTGAAGTTCTTGAAATAACATCAAAGAAAAAGACCGAGGAAAAGACGGCAGGGAAGTTATCGGCAAAGGAGAGGGCAGACCTTATAGAAAGGCTTACAGTCGAAATGAAAAATTCGGCTAAAATGCTTGAATTTGAACACGCAATATATCTGCGTGACAAGATAAATGAACTGAAAGGAAAGAAGTAAAATGAGATATTCAAGAGAAGATATAATAAGGAAATTCATGAAAGGGGAAAAGTTAAAATATATATTTTTCTGGGGACATTCCCCGTCTCCTGACGGAAATATCACAAAGACCTGTTTCAGCCAGTGGTTTATTTGCCGTTTCAGCGTTGACGGCATGGAGTATTCAACCGCTGAGCAGTACATGATGTCGCAGAAAGCACTGCTTTTCGGAGATACTGAGACAAATGCGGAAATCATGTCCGCAAAGCACCCGAAACAATTTAAGGAACTCGGACGTAAAGTAAAGCATTTTGACGAAAAACTGTGGAACGAACACAAGACGGATATTGTAATAAAAGGCAACTATGCGAAATTCTCGCAGAATGAAAGGCTGAAAGAATTTCTCATAAATACGGGAAAAAGGGTAATTGTTGAGGCAAGCCCTTATGACAAGATATGGGGTATAGGAATGAAAGCCGATTCAGAGAACATAACAAACCCTGAAAACTGGAAAGGTAAAAATCTTCTCGGATTCTGTTTAATGGAAGTGCGTGATATGCTTACGGAGGGTAATAATAATGACTGACAAGATAATAATAAAAGGTGCAAGGGTAAATAATTTAAAGAATATAGACTTGGAATTGCCGAGAGACCGCCTTATCGTCATGACAGGTTTGTCGGGGTCGGGCAAGTCCTCGCTCGCATTTGATACTATCTATGCGGACGGACAGAGACGTTATGTTGAGAGTCTCTCTTCATACGCAAGAATGTTTCTCGGACAGATGGAAAAACCTGATGTTGACAGCATAGAGGGACTTTCGCCTGCCATATCCATAGACCAGAAAACAACTTCAAAAAATCCACGTTCCACGGTCGGAACAGTTACGGAAATATACGACTATTTAAGACTGCTTTACGCAAGGGTCGGCATACCGCACTGTCCGATATGTGGCAGGGAAGTTTCACAGCAAAGTATAGACCAGATAACAGATACAATAATGAAACTTCCGAAAGGCACTAAAATACAGCTTCTTGCACCGATAGCAAAAAACAGAAAAGGACAGTTTAAAAAAGAATTTGAAAGTGCAAGAAAAAGCGGATTTGTGCGTGTGAGGGCTGACGGCATTATCTATGATTTAGGCGAGGAAATAAAGCTCGAAAAGAACATAAAGCACAATATAGAAATAGTAGTTGACAGGCTTGTCATAAAAGAGGAAATAGAGTCGAGAATAGCCGACAGCCTTGAAACTGTTTTCAGAATTTCGGACGGTATAGCAATGGTTGACGTGACGGGCGGTGAAGATATGATTTTTTCGCAGAATTATTCCTGTCCTGAGCATAATATAAGCATAGGAGAGTTAGAGCCTGTAATGTTCTCGTTCAATAATCCTGTGGGAGCTTGTCCGAAGTGTACAGGTCTCGGAATGTTCCGCCGTATAGATCCCGATATAATAGTACCTAACCGTGATTTGAGCATAGCGGAGGGTGCTGTAAAGGCTTCGGGCTGGAACAGTCTGGACGAGCATTCGATAGCAATGATGTATTACAAGGCAATATCGGACAAGTATAATATAAGGCTTGACGTTCCTGTGAGTGAACTTTCCAAAAAACAGCTTGATTTGTTTCTTTACGGAACAGGCGGGGAAAAACTCGATTTACAGCGACCCGAATCCCTCGGCGGTGGTGTTTATCAGTCATCATTTGAGGGAGTAATAAATAATCTCGAAAGACGGTACAGAGAGACAAACAGCGAGTATTCACGGAATGAAATAGAGGGCTATATGAGTGAAGTAGAGTGTCCGGAGTGCAGGGGACGGAGATTGAAAAATGAGTATTTGGCGGTTACTGTCGGCGGACTTGATATAAGCAGACTGACAGATTTATCAGTAACGGACTGTCTCGGTTTCTTCGATAATCTGAAACTTTCGGAGCAGGATAATTTAATAGGCGGACGGATTATAAAAGAAATAAAAGAACGTCTCGGATTTCTTAAAAGCGTCGGTCTTGAATATATCACGCTGTCACGGTCTTCGGGTACACTTTCGGGCGGAGAAAGTCAGCGTATAAGGCTTGCAACACAGATTGGCTCGTCGCTTGTGGGAGTTCTTTATATACTCGACGAGCCAAGCATAGGACTTCACCAGAGAGACAACGACAAACTTATTTCAACCCTTAAAAGACTCCGTGATATAGGAAATACCTTGATAGTCGTTGAACACGATGACGATACTATCTTATCGGCGGACTATGTTGTTGACATTGGAAAAGGAGCAGGAGCAGAGGGCGGTAATGTTGTATACGCAGGAGACGTAAAGGGCTTGCTTGAATGCGAGGACTCAATTACAGGGCAGTATCTCAGCGGTAAAAAGAAGATTCCAGTGCCTGAAAAGAGAAGAGACGGAAACGGAAACTATCTTATTGTGAAAGGTGCTTGTGAAAACAGTCTTAAAAATATAGATGTGAAAATTCCGCTCGGTATGCTTGTATGCGTTACGGGCGTTTCGGGGTCGGGAAAGTCATCGCTTGTCAATGAAGTTATTTATAAACATCTTTCCGCAAAACTTAACCGTGCAAGAATAAAAAGCGGAAAGTTCAGGAGCATGGAGGGACTTGAAAATCTTGACAAAGTAATCTGCATAGACCAGTCGCCAATCGGAAGAACGCCACGCTCGAATCCTGCAACATATACGGGAGTTTTCACGGATATACGTGAACTTTTCGCAAAGACAGCTGATGCAAAGGCAAGGGGATATACAAGCGGACGTTTTTCTTTCAACGTAAAGGGCGGACGTTGCGAGGCGTGCGAAGGGGACGGAATTATCAGGATAGAAATGCACTTTTTGCCCGATGTATATGTGCCTTGTGAAGTGTGCAGAGGCAGACGCTATAACCGTGAGACACTGGAAGTTAAATATAAAGGAAAATCAATACATGATGTTCTTGAGATGACAACAGACGAGGCGGTTAAGTTTTTCGAGCATATACCTAAAATTTACAGACGGCTTAAAACTTTGCAGGAAGTGGGTCTCGGATATATAAAGCTCGGACAGTCCGCAACAACTCTTTCAGGCGGTGAGGCACAGAGAGTGAAACTCTCGACTGAACTTTCCAAGCGTTCAACAGGAAAGACAATATATATACTTGACGAGCCGACGACGGGTCTGCATACGGCTGACGTTCATATGCTTATTGATGTTATGCAAAGACTTGCGGACAGCGGAAACACTGTTCTTGTGATAGAACATAACCTTAATGTAATAAAAGTTGCAGACTATATTATAGACCTCGGAAAAGAGGGTGGCGACAAGGGCGGTACAGTCATTGCCACGGGTACTCCTGAGGAGATAGCGGAGTGTGAAAATTCTTACACAGGAAAATATCTGAAACAGTATCTTTAATTAAAAAAATCCCCTCGGCTGTCCGACGGCTGAGGGGGGAAATGGAGAATATAATGAAAAAGTTTTTAAAGACACTCGGTGTATGTTTTATGGGTTTTGTAATTCTTATTATTGCACAGTTTGTCGGCATCGGACTTGGTGAACTTCTTGTTAAATTCACAGGTATACCTGAATTTACAGGCGGATTGGTTGCTTCCGTAATATATCCGTTTCTTACATATTTATTGCTGAAAATATTCTGTAAAAAATTTCTCAGTACGGAAATTTCAGAGTTTGGTATAGGAAAGTTAAAATTAAAACCTGTATGGTGTATTATTGCCTTTGTACTTCCTGTTGCTGTTGATTTTCTGCTGATATGCATGGGCGGAGATTTTCACGCCATTGAAAATGATTTATTATACAAGCTGAACATTTTTGTTACGGGAGTATGCCTTTACAGCATAGCAGGCGGAATAGTTGAAGAAATGATTTTCCGTGGCGTTATCATGGGAATTATAAAGAAAAACTATAATACAAAATCCGCTGTTATAATTCCGTCTGTACTTTTCGGAATTGTCCACCTTGCAAACGGCAGGCTTGATTTTCTGAGTGCTGTTCAGCTTATCATAGCAGGAACAGCGGTCGGCATAATGTTTTCGCTTATTATGCTGAATGATAATAATTTCTGGAATAACGCACTTGTCCATGCAGTATGGAATATGTCAACACTCGGACTTTTTCATATTCAGGCTTTTTCCGCAGAGTATCAGGAAATATCACTTTTCAATTTTGTAATGTATTCTGATGACAGGCTGATAACGGGCGGAGAGTTCGGAACAGAAGTGTCGGTTATTGCAATACTCGGTTATATTGTGGTAAGTGCGGTTGCATTTATACTTAACGGAAAGATTAGCAGAAATCATAAAATTACAGATTCTGAATTGTCTTGACTTTTTCCGTAAAATGTTATATACTTTTATTGATATTAAAATTATAAAGGAGTTTTTAAAATATGGCAAAGGAACTTGCAAAGTCTTATAATCCGAAAGACTTTGAAGACAGAATCTACAGGGAATGGAATGATAAGGGTTGTTTCAGGGCAGACGCAGACCCGAAAAAGAAACCCTATACAATCGTTATACCCCCTCCGAATATAACGGGACAACTTCATATGGGTCATGCACTCGACGAGACTTTACAGGATATACTTATCCGCTGGAAAAGAATGTCAGGATATTCTGCTTTATGGCTTCCCGGTACAGACCATGCGGCTATTGCAACTGAGGCAAAAATAGTTGAAGCAATGCGTAAAGAGGGCGTTACAAAAGAAGACCTCGGACGTGACGGCTTTATGAAACGTGCGTGGGCGTGGAAAGAAAAGTTTGGCGGAAGAATAGTTGAACAGCTTAAAAAGCTCGGCTCTTCGTGCGACTGGTCACGTGAAAGATTCACAATGGACGAGGGTTGTTCAAAGGCTGTAAAGGAAGTTTTCGTAAAATACTATGAAAAAGGACTTATTTACAGGGGAGAGAGAATTATTAACTGGTGTCCGAAATGCCTTACGTCCCTTTCCGACGCTGAGGTTACTTTTGAGGAACAGGCTGGGCATTTCTGGCATATCCGCTACAGAATAAAGGATACTGACAGTTATCTTGAACTCGCCACAACACGTCCTGAAACTCTTTTAGGCGATACTGCGGTAGCTGTAAACCCGAAAGACGAAAGATATAAGAATCTTGTCGGCAAGACCGTTATTCTTCCGATAATCCACAGGGAAATCCCGATTGTTGCGGACGATTACGTTGAAATGGATTTCGGTACAGGCGTTGTTAAAATTACTCCCGCACATGACCCGAATGACTTTGAAGTGGGATTAAGGCATAATCTCCCTGTTATAAATGTAATGAACGACGATGCAACAATAACGTCTGACTATCCCGACTATGCAGGTATGGACAGATACGAGGCAAGAAAAGCTATTGTCGCAGACCTCGAAAAAGAGGGTGCATTGGTTGAAATTGAGGACTATAGTCATAATGTAGGTACTTGCTACCGTTGCGGAACGACAGTAGAGCCGAAAGTTTCAACACAGTGGTTTGTAAAGATGAAACCCCTTGCACAGCCTGCCATTGACGCTGTAAAGAACGGACAGACAAAATTTGTCCCTGAAAGATTCGACAAGATTTATTTCCACTGGCTCGAAAATATCCGTGACTGGTGCATTTCCCGTCAGATTTGGTGGGGACATCAGATTCCTGCTTTTTATTGTGACGAATGCGGTGAAATGGTTGTCACAAAGGAAAATTCATGCAACTGTCCGAAGTGTAACAAGCCCATGAGACAAGACCCTGATACTCTTGATACATGGTTCAGCTCGGCACTCTGGCCTTTTTCAACTCTCGGTTTTCCCGAAAAGACGGAGGATTTAGACTATTTCTATCCGACAAATACACTCGTTACGGGCTATGATATTATCTTCTTCTGGGTTATACGAATGATGTTCAGCGGACTGGAAAACATGGGAAAAGTTCCTTTTGATACCGTACTTATCCACGGTCTTGTGCGTGACTCGCAGGGAAGAAAGATGTCCAAATCTCTCGGCAACGGTATAGACCCCCTCGAAGTTATAAATGAATACGGTGCGGACGCACTCCGCTTTATGCTTGCAACGGGAAATTCCCCTGGAAATGATATGCGTTACATCGACGAAAAAGTAAAGTCTGCACGTAACTTTGCAAACAAGTTATGGAACGCTTCTCGCTTTATCATGATGAATCTTCCTGATGACTATGAATTTGAAGAGCTCCCCGAAGAACTCGAACTCGAAGACAAGTGGCTTGTCAATAAATTCAACGTTCTTGCAAGGGAAGTGAATGAAAATCTTGAAAAGTTTGAACTCGGTGTTGCCTCACAGAAACTCTATGATTTTATATGGGACGTTTATTGCGACTGGTATATTGAACTTACAAAGCCACGCATTCAGGCAGGTGGAGAGACAATGAAAAAGGCTCAGGACGTTCTTGTGTGGGCAATGCAGGGTATGCTTAAATTACTGCACCCGTTCATGCCGTTCATTACGGAGGAAATATGGCAGGTTCTCACAAACGGCAGGTCGATGATTATACTTGAAGAGTATCCGCAGAGTACAGTTATATTCAATTTTGACAGCGAGGAAAAGCGGTTTGAAAAAGTGATTTCGGCAATAAAAGCTGTAAGAAACACACGCAGTGAAATGAATGTACCGCCGTCCGTAAAGGCTAAGTTATTTATTGAGACGGCAGAGCCTGAACTTTTCAGCTCGTGCAGTATGTTCTTTGAAAAACTCGCCTCCGCCTCTTCTGTTGAAACGGGTGAAAAGTTTGACATTCCCGACTCCGCAAACGCCGTTACCGATTCCGCAAGAATTTTTATTCCTATGGACGAACTCGTTGACAAGGAAAAGGAAATTGCCCGTCTTGAAAAGGAAAAGGCAAAAGTGCAGAAAGATATTGACTTCCTCAGCGGTAAACTCAGCAATCAGGGATTTATTGCAAAAGCTCCTGAAAAACTCATAGAAGCCGAGAGGGCAAAACTTGCAAAGGCAGAAGAGAAAATGGCTAAAATCAATCAGTCAATTGAGGCTTTCAGAAAATAATGCGTGAAAAGATTATTTCTTATGCGAGGGAAAAGTATGCCACAGACCCCGAATATCTGTGGCAGAAAACTCCCGACGCATTCGTTTTAAGAAACTTGGATAATAAAAAATGGTATGCTTTGGTTATGAGTGTGAAAAAATCCGTACTGATTCCCGATTCAGAGGGAATTATTGACATTATCAATCTCAAATGCCAGCCGATTACAAGAGAATGTCTGCTTGCGGAAAGAAAGGCTTTTCCCGCATACCACATGAACAAGAAACTTTGGATTTCGATTATTCTTGACGGGAGTGTGTCGTCAGATATAATATGTAATATAATTGACGAAAGCTATAATCTTGTAAAAAGGTGATATTATGAGTGTTTTTATTAATCCTGTAATCGAAACTGAACGTCTGATTTTAAGACCGCTTACCGTAAACGATGCACAAGCCGTATTTGAATGGACAGGCGACGAACGTGTTGCAGAATACATGATTTATCCTTGTCATGAAAATATTGAAGTAACAAAAATGTGGCTCAAATCTCTTGACAGTCTTGAAAACGAGTATACATGGGGATTTGTCCGCAAATCAGATAACAGGCTTATCGGTTCAGGTGGTATTAGGTTCAGGGCAGATGAAAATGTCTGGTCTTTCGGTTATAATCTGAGATACGACTGCTGGGGTCATGGATATGCAACAGAGGCTTCAAAACGCATGATTGAATATGCTTATTCTCAACACAATGCACGTGAGTTTGTTGCGGAACACGCCATAGAAAACACGTCTTCGGGCAGAGTAATAGAAAAATGTGGTCTTATATTTGAGGGATATTCCGAATATTCAAAATTTGATAACAGCCGTACTTTCAAATGCAGAAAGTACAGAATAATTTTAAAATAAGGAGAGATTTATTATGATTAAACATATTGTAATGTTTAAATTAAAGGAAACTGATAAATCGGTTTACGAAAACGCAATTGAAGCAAAAGAACGTTTCAACGACGTTATCAAAAATGTAAAGGAACTTAAAAGAGGTGAAATCGTCATCAACTCAAAGGACGCTGACCCCTCTAACTATACAATTTCGCTTTTATGTGACTTCGAGACTATAGACGACCTCAACGCCTATCAGGTACACCCAGCCCACGTTGCTTTCGGTAAGTTTATAGGCACTGTAAAAACCGACAGGGCTTGCATTGACTATGAATATTAAGGAAAACCTTTATGAATTTTATTAAAAAAAATACAGTGGGTATACTTCTGTGTATTTTAATATCCGCACTTGCAACATTTATTTCAGGTCTTGAAATAGGGTCTTTTTCGCTTGAAATAATCGGTGCTCCTGTAATGTCAATACTTATGGGAATGATTTTAAGTCTCGTAATGCCGACCCTTGCGGAAAGCAGTTTAATGAAAGACGGAATAAAATTCACCTCGAAAAAAATATTACAGTGGGCTGTTATAATTCTCGGATTTTCGCTTGATTTGAATACTATTTTAAAAGTAGGCGGAAAAAGTCTGCCCGTAATAATATCTACAATTTCCGTCTCTCTGATAACGGCACTTGTGCTTATGAAGATACTTAAAATCAACAGAAAAACCGCCTGCCTTATCGGCGTAGGCTCTTCAATATGCGGTGGCTCGGCTATTGCGGCGACTGCTCCCGTTATCGATGCCGACGACGAGGACGTTGCACAGTCTATTTCTGTAATATTCCTGTTCAACGTTCTTGCGGGGCTTATATTCCCACAGTTCGGACACGCTATAGGTCTCGGCTCGGAGGGATTCGCTATTTTTGCAGGTACTGCCGTAAATGATACGTCGTCAGTTACCGCAACCGCCTCCACTGCTGAGGGCATATATGGAGTTGAAGGCATACTCTCATCTGCCGTAACCGTAAAGCTAACCAGAACACTCGCTATTATACCGATAACGCTTGTTCTCGCCGTATACCGAACACGAAAAGCCAAAAAATCAGGCGGACAGGCTAATAATTTTTCGATTAAAAAAATATTTCCGTTTTTCATTCTGTTCTTTATACTCGCTTCCGTGATAACTACCGTTGTCGGAGCAATGCCAGAAAGTGCGTTTACTGATTTATATAACAATCATTTTGTAACGTCTGCAAAATGGCTTGCAAAATTTTTCATTTCAATGGCTATGTGTGCTGTCGGACTTAATACAAATATCGTGAAACTTGTCAGAAACGGTCGCAAGCCCATATTGCTTGGTTTTTGTTGCTGGGCTATGATAACGGCTGTTTCGGTTGGCGTACAGCTTGCGACGGGAATATTTTATACAAATCTGTGAGGTTGAGAAATGAATATTGAAGAGTGCATGAATTTTATAAATTCCTACAGCAAGTCAGGCAAGCCTGTTGATAACCTGTCACGTGCAGAAAATCTAATGAAACTCATCGGCAGTCCCGAAAAAAATCTTAAATTCGTCCACGTCGCAGGCACAAACGGCAAAGGCTCGACGGTTGAGTATATCTCGAATGCCCTTATATACTCAGGCTATCGGACAGGACAATTCACGTCGCCTTTTATTCTCCGCTACAACGACAGAATCCGCATAAACAGCATTGAGATAGACGATAAGTCCATCTGCGAAATATGCGGATTTATCATGGAAAATATCGACAATCAGCCTTATTCTCAGTTTGAAATAACTATGGCTGTTGCTTTTTTGTATTTTGTGCGTGAAAAATGCGATATAGTCGTGCTTGAATGCGGTATAGGCGGACTTCTCGACTGCACTAATATTATAGAATCTCCGCTGTTATCGGTTATAACTTCTGTTTCACTCGACCACACGGCTATTTTAGGCGATACGGTCGAAAAAATCGCCGTTCAGAAAGCAGGTATAATAAAAAATAATTCCGCTGTTATTCTTTCAATGGATAACAAACATAATGTAAAATATATTGTCGAAAAAACCGCAAGGGAAAAGAATGCGGAGTTTATAACGCCTGACAATCGGGGTTTTAAATATTGTGCTATTGAATCAGACAATGAGCCGTTTACTTATAAAAAAGAGCAGTATAAAACGGCTATGCTCGGATTTCACCAGCCCATGAATGCAGTTACGGCAATTGAGGCGTGCGAATATCTCCGAAAAAAAGGTTTTGAAATATCCGACGAAAATATTAAAAAATCCATTGAGACAACAACAGTCATGGCAAGGTTACAATACATAGACGGAAATCCGCCTGTTATAGTTGACGGCGGACACAATCCAGCAGGAATTAAACAGTTGTTCAATACTCTTATGTGCATTGACAAATATATTTATGCAGTCATGGGTATGGTTAACTCAAAGGACTATTTGGATTGTGTACGTGATATTGCACGTTGTTCAAAGGTTATGTTTGCCGTTGACGGTTTTGCACCTAATGCCGTTCCGTCCGAAAAAATCGCCGAAATATCAAGAACAGGCGGTACTTATACGGGAGTCTATCACTCACTTGATAAGGCTGTTGCAAAGGCAAAGGAATACGCACTCTTAAATAACGGACTGATTGTTGTATGCGGTTCACTTTATCTTGCAAGCGAGTATCTGAATAAATATGAAAAATAATTAAATATTACGTGGCGATTTTTGGAAAAATTGTTTATTTTTAACGAATTACTGCCTTTGAGGAATTTTTTTTATAAAAACTCTTGCAAAATTTTTTATACAATGATATAATATTCTTGAACTGCTGAGGCAGAATTTTTTTAAGGAGGTTTTTTAACAATGGCGTTAAAAAATCAGTATCTCATCGACTTATTGGAAACAGTCAAGAAAAGAAATCCGGGCGAGCCTGAATTTATTCAGGCAGTAACTGAAGTCCTCGAAACACTTCAGCCCGTTGCAGAAAAAAGACAGGATTTAATCGACGCTGGCGTATTTGAAAGAATCGTTGAGCCTGAAAGACAGATTATGTTCCGTGTACCGTGGGTTGACGACAACGGCAAGGTACAGGTAAACAGAGGTTTCAGAGTACAGTTTAACTCCGCAATCGGTCCATATAAGGGCGGTATCAGACTTCACCCGTCCGTATATCTCGGAATTATCAAGTTCCTCGGCTTTGAACAGGTATTCAAGAACAGTCTTACAACTCTCCCCATGGGTGGCGGTAAAGGCGGTTCTGACTTCGACCCTAAGGGCAAGTCTGACGGGGAAATCATGCGTTTCTGCCAGAGCTTCATGACAGAGCTTTGCAAGCACATTGGTGCAGATACAGACGTTCCTGCCGGCGACATCGGTACAGGCGGACGTGAAATCGGCTATATGTTCGGACAGTACAAGAGAATCCGCAATGAATTTGTGGGCGTTCTCACAGGCAAGGGTCTTACATACGGCGGTTCACTTACAAGAACAGAAGCAACAGGTTACGGACTCTGCTACTTCACGGACGAAATGCTTAAGGCTAACGGTATGAGCTTTGAGGGCAAGACTGTTGTAATTTCGGGTTCAGGCAACGTTGCTATTTATGCTACTGAAAAGGCTACAGAACTCGGTGCAAAGGTTGTTACTCTCTCCGACTCAAACGGCTATATCTACGACCCAGACGGAATTGAACTCGACCTCGTTAAGCAGATTAAGGAAGTTGAACGTGGACGTATCAAGGAATACGCTGA